>NZ_JBHURV010000021.1:0-164762 GCF_042673865.1 Streptomyces sp. NPDC056987 | reverse complement strand
GGGCGGACGCTTGACGAGAGCCGGGCCACCCCACACCACGACCGCGTGCCCCGCAGGGCGAGCCGGCCCGCAAGCCTGGGTCCGGCCCCGGCAACCAACGCACCACCGGCCCAAACCAGTTACCCCTCGGCCCGAACCCGCACCGCAAGCCTCACAGCTCCAACTCCATTTCCAGCACCGCGCGGTAGCGGGCGCGGCCGTGGCGGACGTGGTCGAGGGCTTCGTCGATGCGTGCGGCGGGGAAGACCTCGACTTCCGGGCGGATGCCGTGGCGCGCCGCGAAGTCGAGCATCTGCCGGTTCTCGGTGGGTGAGCCGGGGATGCCGCCGACGAGCGTCTTCTCGCCCGGCAGCAGGCCCAGCGGGTGGACGCTGATCGAACCGTGCGGGACGCCGACGACGCACAGGGTGCCGTGCGGGCGCAGCGTCGCGAGGTAGGCGTCCCACGGCAGGTCGGCCGAGACGGTGGAGAGGACGAAGTCGAACGAGTCCGCGACCCGGTCGAGCCCTTCGCTCGCCGCGACGAACGCGTGCGCGCCGAGGCGGCGGGCGTCCGCCTCCTTGTCCGGGGTCGAGGAGATCGCCGTCACGTGGCAGCCCCACTTGGCGAGGAACTGAAGCGCGAGGTGGCCGAGGCCGCCCACGCCGACCACCGCGACGCGGTCCGTCGGGCGGACCCCGTGGCGCAGCAGCGGCGCGAACACCGTCACGCCGGCGCACAGCAGTGACCCGGCCTGCTCGGAGGCGATGGCGTCGGGGAGGGGATAGACGTGGCGCCAGTCGCTCGCCCGGACCCGGGTGGCGAAGCCGCCCCCGAGACCACGGAGCACCGTGTCGTCCTTGTCGGGGCACAGGTACTGCCGTCCGCCGAGGCACCATTCGCACGCGAAGCACGACCCCGCGACCGCGCCGACGCTCACGCGCTGCCCGACCGTCAGCCTCATACGGTCGACCGCGTCGCCCAGGGCCCGGACGACGCCGACGGCCTCGTGCCCGGCGACGAGGGGGTACCGGGTGATGCCGTGCGTGTCGTCGAGCATGTCCACGTCCGTACGGCAGATGCCGCAGTGGGTCACGGCGACCTCGACCTCCAGGGGCCCCAGGGGTGCCGGTTCGTACTCGTGGACCCGCACCGTTCCGCCGGGCTGTTCGACCGCGTACGCGCGCACCGTTTCCGTCACCGTCATCGGTTGCCGCCTCCGAAATAACTAACTAGTTGGTTTTTTGAGACAGTAGACGTCCACAGCCGTGGACGGCAACTGGTCGCGCTGGTCGCGCCGCTCGGTCAGGCGGAATGGAGGGACGCGGAGGCGGGTCAGTTCTACCGATCCCCTCCGACAGCACCCGCGTACGGCCCCGGTCCGACGGCCGCGTTCCGCGCGTGGGGCCCGTCGGTAAACTCGCTGCTCATGTCCCCCGCCAAAGCTGACGCGACCCGCCGCCGCCTCCTCGACGCCGCCACGGCCGACTTCGCCGCCCACGGCATCGCGGGTGCCCGCGTCGACCGCATCTCGGCCGCGGCGGGCATCAACAAGGCGCAGCTCTACGCGTACTTCGGCGACAAGCTCGCCCTCTTCGGCGCCGTCTTCCGCGCGCACGCCGACGCCATGGTCGACGCGGTGCCGTTCACGGCCGAGGACCTCCCCGGGTACGCGGTCGGCCTGTACGACGCTTCCGTGCGGCGGCCCGAGCTGGTCAGGCTGGCCATGTGGGCGCGGCTCGAAGGCGTGAGCACCGACGACCGGGTGACCGACACAGCGGCGAGCGCCGCCAAGCTGCGGGCGATCGGCGAGGCGCAGCGCGGCGGCTTCGTCACGGCCTCGATCGACCCGCAGGATGTGCTCGGGCTGGTCATCGCCATGGCGCTGACCTGGTCGTCCGTCGGCCTGTCCGGCGCCGCCACGGAGGACGCGGCCCCCGCCGAGCACGCACGCCGCAGGGAGGCGCTGGCCTCGGTGGTGTCGCGGGCCTTTCTCGTGTGACGGGCGCGTAGGTCGGTCAGCCGGCCTCGCCGTGCGGGGTGATGACCGTCATGCCCGTGGTCGAGGCGTCGCTCAGGGCCGCGAGGGCGGCCGGGGCCGCGTCCAGCGGGATGGTGGTGGACACCAGCAGGTCGGGGCGGAGCGTGCCCGCGGCGATCTGGCGCATCATCTCGGGGTAGGCGTGGGCGGCCATGCCGTGGCTGCCGAGGAGTTCGAGTTCGCGGGCGACGACGCGGGCCATCGGTACGGGCGTACGGTCCGCCGCGAGCAGGCCGACCTGGACGTGCCGGCCCCGGGTCCGCAGGCTCTCGACGGACGCCGCGCAGGTCACCGGCGAGCCGAGCGTGTCGAGGGAGAGGTGTGCGCCGCCGCCCGTGGCCGCCCGTACCGCCGCCGCGGCGTCGGGCTCCGTACCGGCGTCCACGCACACGGCCGCGCCGAGGCTCCTGGCCAGTTCCAGCGCGCCCGGGGCGACATCGACCGCGACGACGCGGGCGCCCGCGGCCACCGCGATCATGACGGCGGAGAGGCCGACGCCGCCGCAGCCGTGGACCGCGACCCACTCGCCGGGGCGGGCGCGGCCCTGCGGGACGACGGCGCGGTAGGCGGTGGCGAAGCGGCAGCCGAGGGCGGCGGCCGTGGTGAACGGCATGGTGTCGGGAACGGCGACGAGGTTGGTGTCCGCGCGGGGCACGGCGACGTACTCCGCGAACGAGCCCCGGTAGGTGAACCCCGGCTGCTCCTGGCGTTCGCAGACCTGCTGGTCACCGGCGGCGCACGCGGCGCACGTACCGCAGGCGCAGACGAAGGGGACGGTGACCCGGTCACCCACCCGCCAGTTCGTGACGTCCTGGCCCACGGCCGCCACCCGCCCGGCCAGCTCGTGGCCGGGTACGTGGGGCAGGGTGATCCCGTCGTCGTGGCCCATCCAGCCGTGCCAGTCGCTGCGGCACAGGCCGGTCGCCTCGACCCGTACGACCACCCCGGCGGGGGCGGGCTCCGGGTCGGGTACGTCCCGTACCTCCGGCAGCCGCCCGAACTCCTCGAACACCACGGCCCGCACGCGCACCACTCACCTTTCCTGTCTCGTCTCACGTCGGGCGCTCATTGGACCACCGGTGGACGGCACGCGCCCGCGCTGTCTAAGGTGCCCGTATGTCCAGCCCCGAGGCGTCAAGACTCTAGCCACCGGCCGTCCGGTGGCGAGTTCGCGGGTGACCGGCCGTGGTGCCGGCACTTTTCCGTGTACCCACGCGTACAGGCGTTTTCGCGACTCCCGCACCTTCACACCTCACCGGATCCGCCGGGCCCGCGCATTCCTCTCATTCCATGCCTTCCAGGCATTCCATGATGTGGTGACGGAGTCCTGCTGTGCCTTTTGCTCTCCATCTGCTCGGACTGGCGGTCTTCGCCCAGGGCACGTCCGAGTTCATGCTCGCCGGCCTCGGGCCGGACATCGCGCGCGACCTACAGGTGTCCATCCCGGCCGCCGGCGCCCTGACCTCGGCGTTCGCCGTGGGCATGGTGGTCGGCGCGCCGTTGATGGCGCTGGCGGGCCGGCGCTGGTCGCAGCGTCGCGCGCTGCTGCTCTTCCTGGTGACGTTCCTCGTGGTCCATGTCGTCGGGGCGGTCACCACCAGCTACCCGGTGCTGCTCGGCACGCGGTTCGTCGGGGCGCTGGCCAATGCCGGGTTTCTGGCGGTGGCCCTGGTGACGGCGGTCGGGATGGTCGACCGTACGGCGAAGGGCCGGGCCACCTCGACGCTGCTCGGGGGTGTGACCATGGCGTGTGTCGTGGGCGTGCCCGCGGGTGCGGTGCTGGGGCAGGTCTGGGGGTGGCGTTCGGCGTTCTGGGCGGTGGCCCTGGTGTCGGTGCCGGCTGTCTTCGCGATCCTGCGGGCCGTACCGGCCGGTGCGGGCACGGGCGTCGGTGCCCGTACGGGGGTCGGTGCGGCGGCGGAGTTGCGGTCGCTGCGCGAGCCGCGGCTGCTGGTGACCCTCGGGCTGGGCGCCCTGGTGAACGGGGCGACGTTCTGCACGTTCACCTATCTGGCGCCCCTGGTCACCAGCGTGACCGGGCTCGGCGCGGGGTGGGTTCCCGTGGTGCTGGCGCTGTTCGGGGTGGGCTCGTTCGCCGGGGTCACCGCCGGGGGCCGGATCGCCGACGTACGCCCCGTGCCGCTGCTGGTGTACGGGGGCCTCGCGCTGGCGCTCGGCTGGGTGCTCCTCGCAGTGACGGCGGGGAACCCGGTGGCGGCGACGGTGCTCGTCCTCGTCCAGGGTGCCCTGTCGTTCGCGGTCGGTTCCACCCTGATCTCGCAGGTGATGTACGCCGCGACGGGCGCGCCGACCCTGGCGGGCGGGTTCGCGACCGCGGCCCTCAACGTGGGGGCCGCCGCGGGGCCGTGGTGCGGTGGGCTCGCCCTCGCGGCGGGGCACGGGTTCCGCGCGCCGGTGTGGGTGAGCGCGGCGCTGGTGGTCCTGGCGCTCGCGACGGCAGGGGTGGCGGCGACCTCGGCGACGGTCATGGCGCGCCGGGAGTACGTCTGACGGTCCCCCGGATACCGGATACCGGGTGCCGGGTGCCGTGCCGTACCGCCGAGCGTGGTGGTACGGCACGGCGCACGCCCCGCCGGACCGTCAGACGGGCAGGCGGCGGACCTTGAGGGCGTTGTCCGTGCGGGTGATCTGCCGGCCGTCACGGTCGGTCTGGTGGCGTTCGTGTTCCTCGCTCAGCAGCACCTCCCACTCGCCCTCCGGGAGTTCGAGGGAGGCCAGGACCTCCTCGGTGGTGGGGAGTCGCAGGTCCGTCGGCTCGTGGTGGCCCGCGTGGCCGACGATCAGGAGGGTGCCGCCCGGGACCACGGCCGCCGCGGCGGGCCGCAGGATCCGCTCGCGCGGGAAGCTCGCGGTGGGCGCGTGCAGGAAGTGGGCCGAGACGAGGTCGAAGCCGCCCGTCGGGAACGTCACCGTGAGGTCGTGCCACTGGCAGTCGACCCGGTCGGCCACCCCCGCCTCCCGCGCGTGCCGGGCCGCACGGCCCAGGGCGACGCGGGAGATGTCGGTGGCCGTGACCTGCCAGCCGCGTTCGGCGAGCCAGACCGCGTCGGCCCCCTCGCCGCAGCCCAGGTCGAGCGCGCGGCCGGGCGGCAGACCGGTGGTCTCGCGGACCAGGACGGTGTTGGGTTCACCGCTCCAGATCCGCTCGCTCGTCTCGTAACGCTCGTCCCAGAACTCCTCGTGCGAGGCGCCCGGGGCGATGGTCCGGTGATCGCTCATGCGACAACTCCTCTGGTTACCTGGCTGGTTACCCGGCGCGCGGCGACCGCGCGGGCCGTCTCCTCTTCGATCAGGTCGGCGTTGATCATCGACGCGGCGCGTACGCCCGCCGCCGCGGCTCCGATGACGACCTCCGCCAGGTTGGTGACGTTGCCCGCCACCCACACCCCGGGGACCGCGGTCGCGCCGGACGGGTCGGCCGGTACGGCGCTGCCGACCACGTGTCCGGCCATCTCCTGGTCGACGGCTTCCAGGCCGAGCCCCGCGAGGAAGCCCGCGCGGGCGGTGAAGCGCGGGCCGGCGACCAGGGCGCGGCGGGGGATCACCCGGCCGCCGGCCAGGGTCACTCCGGTGAGCCGGTCGGCGGTCACCTCCACGCCCGTCACCTCGCCCTCCACCACGGCGATGCCCCGGGCCGCGAGCTTCTCGTACTCCTCGTCGGAGGGCTCGGGCCCGGTGTGGGTGAACAGGGTCACGTCGTCGCTCCACTGACGCCACATCAGCGCCTGGTGCACGGCGACCGGGCCGGTCGCCAGGATGCCGATCGGCTCGTCGCGGACCTCCCAGCCGTGGCAGTACGGGCAGTGCAGGACCTCGCGCCCCCAGCGCTCGGCGAGCCCCGGCACCGGCGGCAGTTCGTCCACCAGACCGGTGGTCACCAGCAGCCGGTCCGCCTCGACCGCGGTGCCGTCGGTGAGGACGACGCGGAAGCCTCCGACGGACGGCGGGGTGTCCTGCGACGTGGCGGCCGACGGAGCCGGAGCCGGCAGGCGTTCCGCCGTGGCCACCTCGCCGGTCACGATCTCGGCGCCGTACCCCGTCGCCTCCTCGCGGCCCAGTGCCAGCAGCCGCGCCGGGTCCGTCCCCTCCCGGCCCAGGTAGTTGTGGATGTGGGCCGCGGGGGCGTTGCGCGGGTGCCCCGAGTCGATCACCAGCACCGAGCGGCGGGCCCGGGCCAGGGCCAGCGCGCCGCTGAGGCCCGCGGCGCCGCCGCCGATGACCACGACCTCGTACCGTCGCGCCTGCCCGGGCCGTTCGGGCCTGCCCGTCCGTCCTTGCGGCTCAGTCACTTGTGGCTCAGTCATGTGCAGTACCTCCGTTCACCGGAGATGGTCCGCCCGTACCGGAGCTATCGGCAAACACTCTTGCCGATAACGCAAAAACTGCCGAGAGCCGCCGTGGCCATTTCCCCCATAGCAGGCATATACGCGAAACAGGGAGGTACGTATCCCTCGTTGATCTTCCGCCGCATCCTCCGTCCCGTCGAGCATGCCACCGACAGACCCCGCGCTGGAGTACGTGATGACCGAGACCGGTACGACCCCCACCCCCACCTGCCCGTTCGACTTCAGCGAGGGCCTGGAGTTCGATCCCTCGCTCGCGGAGCTGATGAGCCGGGGGCCCGTCACCCGGATCCGGCTGCCGTACGGCGACGACGACGCCTGGCTCGTCACCGACTTCGACGGGGTACGGCGGGTGACGACCGACCAGCGGTTCAGCCGCGCGGGCATCATGGAGCACGACTACCCGCGGATGACCCCGGAGCCGATCGTCTCCGCCGAGTCGATCAATGTGCTGGACCCGCCGCACTCCACCCGGTTGCGCCGACTCGCCTCGCAGGCGTTCACCAAGGGGCATGTGGACCGGATGCGGCCCGCCGTCGAGGGCGTCGTGGCCGAGCTGCTCGACGCGATGGCAGAGCAGGGTCCGCCCGCCGACCTGGTGGGCCATCTGTCGGACCGGCTTCCGCAGGAGACCATCTGCGCCCTGCTCGGCATCGCGCCGGCCGACCGGCCGGCCATGCAGCGTTACGCCCATCAGCTGCTGTCGACGGCTCCGGAGGCGCGGCAGGCCGCCGCCACCGCCAAGAAGGAGCTGCGCGCGTACTTCGGCGGTCTGGTCGCCGAGCGGCGGCGCGCCCCGGGGGACGACCTGATCAGCACACTGGCCGCCGCGAAGGAGGGCGAGGACGTCTTCGACGACCAGGATCTGGCGGTCATGTCGCTCACCCTGATGCTGAGCGGCCATGACACGGCGACCTGCCAGATCAGCGACATCGCCTTCCTGCTACTCACCCGCCCCGAGCTGATGGAGCGGGCGCGCGGCGGCGCGGAGAGTCTGTCCCGGCTGCTGGACGAGTTGCTGCGCTACATCCCGTTCCGCAAGGGGGTCGGCATTCCGCGCGTCGCGCTGGAGGATGTGGAGCTGGGCGGGGTGACGATCCGGGCGGGCGACTTCGTCCATGTCTCGTACCTGACGGCGAACCGCGATCCGCAGCGGTTCGCGGAGCCGGACGTCATCGACCCGGACCGCCCGGCGACCCCGCACATGACGTTCGGCTGGGGCGGCCACCGGTGTATCGCCGCCCCTCTCGCGACGGCGGAGCTGGAGGCGGCGTTCGGCGGGCTGCTGGCGCGCTTCCCGGAGCTGCGGCTGGCCGTGCCGGCCGAGGATCTGACCTGGGACACGGACACCATCCGGCGCTTCCCGCACGCGCTGCCGGTGGCCTGGTAGCGGCCCCCGGAGCGGCGGACGCCCGGGGGCCTAGGGGCAGCGGACGCCGGGGGGGGGCCGGGCTACCCGCGCTCCCTGAGGGAACGCAGGATCAACTCCAGCCCGTAGTCGAAGCGTTCGTCGAACGTCGTGTCGGCCAGGTGGGCCGCCGACCGGCTCAGCTCCGGGTACGCGCCGGTGGCGAGCGCCCGCGTGAGACCGGCGGCGGGCGCGTCCGCCGCCGCCTGCTCCTCCTGCGTCAGCCCGAGCACGTAGTAGACGAGGGTGAAGCAGGCCCACGCCGCGTCGCGCTCCGTGAGCCCGCCCGCGCGCAGAGCCTCGACCAGTGCCTCCGCGCAGCTCAGCGTCGCGGGCTCGGCCGCGTACGTCCCCGCCACGATCGCGGCCCCGTCGCGGTGCGCGAGCAGCGCGCGGCGGTAGCGGACGGCCAGCTCGCGGGCCTGGTCGTCCCAGGCTTCCGGCAGCCCGTCCAGGGACATCCCGCGGACGATCGCGTCGGCCATCAGCTCCAGCAGCCCCGCCTTGGTCTTGACGTGCCAGAGCACGGTGTTCATCCGGACGCCCAGCCGGTCGGCGACGGCGCGCACCGACACGGCGTCCGCGCCCCGCTCCGCCAGCAGATCCAGCGCCGCGCGCGCCACGGCGGCGCGGTCGAGCGGGGTCCCGCAGGGACGGCCCGTTTGCTTTTTGGTCACTGACCAAGTCTACTCACCCAAGAGACATTGGTCAGTGACCAAGGAGGCAATGGAACATGGAACAGGTCATCGTCGTCGGCGGGGGCCCGGTCGGGCTCTGGCTGGCGGCCGAGTTGCGGCTCGGCGGCGTGTCCGTCACCGTCCTGGAGGCGCGGGCGGCCAGGGGTCCGCACTCCAGGGCGCTCACCGTCCATCCACGCACCATCGAGAACCTGGCCTTCCGCGGGGCGGCGGAGCCGTTTCTCGCGGAGGGCTTACGGATCCCCCGCGGGCACTTCGCCGGGCTGAGGGAGCTGATGGACTTCGCGGTGCTGGACACGCCGTTCCCGTTCACCCTCGCCCTCCCCCAGACCCGTACGGAGGAACTGCTGGAGGCGCACGCACGGGCGGCCGGAGCGCGGATCCTGCGCGGGCACCGGGTGACAGGGCTCTCCCAGGAGACGAACGCGGACGCGGACGCGGACGCAGACGCGGGCGCAGGAGACGGGACCGGCCGCTCGGTGACCGTGCGGGTCGAGGGGCCCGACGGTCCCTACGTCCTGGAGGCGGCGTACGTCGTCGGCTGCGACGGAACCCGCAGCGCGGTGCGCGAATCCGCGGGCATCGGCTTCCCCGGCACCGACGCGACCGTCCGGGCGTGGCTCGGCGACGTCGTGGTCGACGACCCGCCCGCCGAGCCCGCGCTGAGCGTGTCGGGCCCCCGGGGCGCCCTGCTCGCCGTTCGGCTCCCCGGTGGCCTGTACCGCTTCGTCGGCATCACCCCGGAGGACGTCGGGACCGGGCCGGCCGGGGCGCCGACCCTGGCGGAGCTGCGCGCCAAGGTCACGCGGATCACCGGGCGGGACTTCGGCATGCGCGACCCGGTCTGGCTCTCGCGGTTCGACAACGCGACCCGGCAGGCCGCGCGCTACCGCTCGGGCCGGGTGCTGCTCGCGGGCGACGCCGCGCACATGCACTTCCCGGCCGGCGGCGTCGGGCTCAACGTGGGCATCCAGGACGCCACCAACCTGGGGTGGAAGCTGGCCGCGGTCGTCCGGGGCGCGGCGCCCGCGGCCCTGCTGGACAGTTACCACGACGAGCGCCATCCGGTCGGGGCCGAGCTGCTGGAAAGCACGCGCGCGCAGACCGCCCTCATGACGGCCTTCTCGGCGGAGGGGCAGGCGCTGCGCGCGTTCCTGGGCGGGCGGATCGCGTCCGTACCGGCCTTCTCGAAGGATCTCGCCGAGCGGCTGTCCGGGCTGGCCGTGGCCTATCCGCCCGCGCCGGGCGAGGCCGTACACCCGCTGACCGGGCGGCGCGTCCCTGACCTCGCCCTCGACCTGGAACGTACGGACGCCGACGGACTGTCCGGCCCGTCCGGCCCGTCCAGTCTGTTCCGTCTGCTGCGCGACGGCCGACACGTCCTGCTCGACCTCGCGGACACGGACACGGGCACCAGGTCGGTCACCGGTACAGGCTCCAGCTCCAGCACAGGCTCCAGCTCCGACACCGGCCCCGGCACAGGCGCAGGCACAGGCTCCAGCTCCGACACCGGCCCCGGCTCAGCCGCCGCGTACGGCGCCGCCCTGCCACCCGGCGCCGCCGTGTACCGCGCCCGCCTCGCCTCCGGCCACCCCGGCTGGTCCGGGCTGCGCGCCGTGCTCGTCCGCCCCGACGGCCATGTGGCCTGGGCGGCCGACGCCGATGCCCACGCCGACCCGGTCACGACCGGGTGAACAGCAGACCGGCCCGTACGGAAGGCGTCTCCGTACGGGCCGGTCATTCGCTCGGCCGGGGGTCGGTGGGGCGTGGGGGGTGCCCCCGGCCGTGGTACCTCGCGGCTCCTCGTGGTGCTACCGGGCGGGGGTCAGACGCCCGCCTTCTCGCCGTCGCGCGGCGTCGCCGGGGCGGACTTCTCCGGCGCGGCGTCGGCCGGCGCGTCGTCGTGGCCGCCGCCGTGGCCGTCGTCCACCAGGGTCTTCTCGTCGAAGGGCCGGTTGCCCGCCAGTACCTGGGCGACCTGCTCCTGGTCGATCTCCTTCGTCCACGTACCGATCAGTACGGTGGCGACCGCGTTACCCGCGAAGTTCGTCATCGCGCGCGCCTCGCTCATGAAGCGGTCGATGCCGACGATCAGGCCGACACCGTCGACCAGCTCGGGGCGGTGCGACTGGAGCCCGCCGGCCAGCGTCGCCAGACCCGCTCCGGTGACGCCCGCCGCGCCCTTCGACGCGATGATCATGAAGAGCAGGAGCGAGACCTGCTCCCCGATCGACAGCGGGTCGCCCATCGCCTCGGCGATGAAGAGCGAGGACATCGTCAGGTAGATGGCGGTGCCGTCGAGGTTGAAGGAGTAGCCGGTCGGCACGGTGATACCGACGACGGGCTTGCTGACACCCAGGTGCTCCATCTTCGCGATGAGGCGCGGCAGCGCCGACTCGGAGGAGGAGGTGGAGAGGATCAGCAGGAACTCGCGGCCCAGGTACTTCAGCAGCGAGAAGATGTTCATGCCCGCGACCAGGCGCAGCAGCGCGCCGAGGACCAGGAAGACGAAGAGCGCGCAGGTGACGTAGAAGCCGATCATGATCATCGCGAGCGACTTCAGGGCGTCCAGGCCCGTCTCGCCGACCACGGCGGCGATGGCGCCGAAGGCACCGACCGGCGCGGCCCACATGATCATGGCGAGGATCCGGAAGACCAGGCGCTGGATGTGCCCGATGCCCCGCAGGATCGGCTCGCCCGACTTGCCCATCGCCTGGATCGCGAAGCCCGCGAGCAGGGCGATCAGCAGGGTCTGGAGGACGGAGCCCTCCGTGAAGGACGAGACCATCGTCTTCGGGATGATCCCGAGGAGGAAGTCCACCGTGGACTCGCTGGCGCCCTCGGCCTGGGCGGCGCCCGCGCCCTTGTTGGCCTCCGTGATGTGCAGGCCCGCACCGGGCTGCAGGATGTTGCCGACGATCAGGCCGATGGCGAGCGCGGCGGTCGACATCAGCATGAAGTAGCCGAGGGCGAGCCCGCCGACCGCGCCGACCTTGGCGGCCTTCCTGACCGATCCGACCCCGAGCACGATGGTGCAGAAGATGACCGGCGAGATCATCATCTTGATGAGGTTGACGAAGCCGGTTCCGAGTGGCTTCAGCTCCACGGCCACCCCGGGAGCCGCGAAGCCCACCGCGATACCGAGCAGTACGGCTGCGATCACCGCTATGTACAGATAGTGGGTACGGTCCCGCTTTGCTGCGGCCACGGGTCCTCCTTGACTCGTCCCTGCGCCCCCGTCCCTGTCCCGGGGGTCCCGGTGACTATCCACCACCGTGTGACACCGGTCACCCTTACGTTCATTTCGTTCATATGAATCAGGCCAGGCATTCTTGTTTCATGCATCTGCCCCGCCCCCGCAGTCTCGCCGCGCAGCTCTTCGCGATGCAGGTCGTCCTGGTCGCGGCCGTCGTCGTGGGGTGCTCCTTCTTCGCGTACGTGACCAGCCGTACCCACGCGGACGAGACCGCACGCAAGCAGGTTCTGGCCACCGCGCACGCGCTGGCCGACTCGCCGTCCGTGCGGGAGGCCATCCGTACGCCGGATCCGAGCACCGCGCTCCAGCCGTACGCGGAGCGGGTCCGGCGCGACACCGGCATCGACTTCATCACGATCATGAACCCGCGGGGCATCCGCTGGACGCACCCCGACCCGGGCCAGATCGGCCAGCGCTTCCTGGGCCGTACGGCGCCCGCGCTGCGCGGCCGGGCGTTCACGGAGA
The DNA here is from genome assembly GCF_042673865.1 of Streptomyces sp. NPDC056987. Taxonomy (NCBI): domain Bacteria; kingdom Bacillati; phylum Actinomycetota; class Actinomycetes; order Kitasatosporales; family Streptomycetaceae; genus Streptomyces; species Streptomyces sp. NPDC056987. Next base: position 152,551 of record NZ_JBHURV010000021.1, on the reverse strand, counting down.
CCTACACGGGCACGCTGGGCCCCTCCATGCGGGCGGTGGTCCCGGTGCGGGACGGCGGGCGGATCACCGGCCTGGTCAGCGTCGGGATCACCGTGCAGCGGATCTCCAGCGAGGTGACCCAGCAGGTCAAGGTGCTGGCGCTGGCGGCGGGCGCGGCGCTGGCGCTCGGCGGGCTCGGTACGTACGTGATCAACGCGCGGCTGCGGCGGCACACCCATGGCATGAACGCGGCGGAACTGAGCGCGATGCACGACTACCACCAGGCGGCGCTGCACGCGGTGCGCGAGGGGCTGCTGATGCTGGACGGCGCGCGCAGGATCGCATTGGTGAACGACGGCGGGCGGGAGCTGCTGGGGCTCGACGAGTCCGCCGTGGGGCGCCCCGTCGCGGAGCTGGGGCTGCCCGCGCCGCTGACGGGCGCGCTGCTCGCCTCGGAGCCGCGCGTGGACGAGGTGCACATGACGGCCGACCGGATCGTGGTCGTCAACACGCGTCCGGTGGTCGGCGGGGAGCAGCGCGGTACGGTGATCACCTTGCGCGATCACACGGAACTCCAGGCGCTGTCGGGTGAGCTGGACTCGGAGCGCGGGTTCACCCAGGCGCTGCGCTCGCAGGCGCACGAGGCGGCCAACCGGCTGCACACGGTGGTCTCGCTGATCGAGCTGGGACGGGTGGAGCAGGCGGTGGAGTTCGCCACGGCGGAGCTGGAGCTGGCTCAGGAGCTGACGGACAAGGTGGTGGGCGCGGTCGCCGAGCCGGTGCTCGCCGCGCTGCTGCTGGGCAAGGCCGCGCAGGCCAACGAGCGGGGCGTGGAGCTGGTGCTCGCCGAGGACAGCCGGATCGACGACGGGGTGCTGCCGCCGACGCTGCCGGCCCGCGACCTGGTGACCATCCTGGGCAATCTGATCGACAACGCGGTGGACGCGGCGCAGGGCGCCGAGGGCGCGCGGGTGACGGTGACGGCACTGGCCGACGCGGCGGCCGGCGAGCTGCTGCTCGGGGTGCGGGACACCGGGGCGGGGGTCGATCCGGGCGACCGGGACGAGGTGTTCCTGCGCGGCTGGTCCACGCGCGGCCCCGGGCGCGGGCTGGGGCTCGGCCTCGTACGGCAGGCGGTGCACCGCGCGCGCGGGACGGTGGAGCTGACACGGGGCGCGGAGGGCGGCGCGGAGTTCACCGTACGGCTGCCGCTGGGGCCGCGGCCGGACCGTACGGACGCGTCGAAGGCAGCCTCTTCCGGCGCCCCCGGCGCCCCCTCGGAGGTGTCCCGGTGAGCGCCATGAGCCCCCCGGGCGCGGCGGGCCCGCTGATCCGGGTGCTGGTCGTCGAGGACGACCCGGTCGCGGCCGACGCGCACCAGCTCTACGTGGGCCGCGTGCCCGGCTTCTCCGTCGCGGGCGTCGCCCACTCGCGCTCCGAGGCGGGACGGCTGCTGGACCGTACGGAGATCGATCTGATCCTGCTGGACCTGTACCTCCCCGACGGGCACGGCCTCCAGCTGCTGCGCAGCCTGCGCGCCGCCGGGCACCACGCGGATGTCATCGCGGTGACCTCGGCGCGCGACCTCACGGTGGTGCGGGAGGGCGTCTCCCTCGGTGTCGTCCAGTACGTCCTGAAGCCCTTCACGTTCGCGACACTGCGTGACCGGCTGACCCGGTACGCCGAGTTCCGCGCGGCGGCGGGCGAGGCCAGCGGCCAGGAGGAGGTGGACCGGGCGCTGGGCGCGCTGCGGGCGCCGCAGCCGTCCTCGCTGCCGAAGGGGCTGAGCGCGCCGACGCTGGAGGCGGTGACCCGTACGCTCCGCGCCTCCGCGACCGGTCTGACCGCCAGCGAGATGGGCACCGAGGTGGGCATCTCGCGGATCACCGCGCGCCGCTATCTGGAACACCTGGTGACCAACGGGCGGGCGGTGCGCAGCCCGCAGTACGGACAGGTCGGGCGGCCCGAACTCCAGTACCGCTGGCTGTCCGCGGCCCACTGAGCGGGGCGGGCCACGGCCGGTCCTGGCCCGCCCCGCGCCGGGTGTCACGCCGGGTGTCACGCCGGGGGGAGCCAACTAATGGCCCCTGCACGGGGATTGACCTTGCGATTGGGCCGGTCCTACGGTCGCCGGGCAGCCCCCCGTGGCTCATCAGGAGGTCGTGCCCGTGCGCCCCACCGCCCCGCTCATCCTCGCCTCTGTCCTCGCCACCGTCCTCGCGGCCGGATCGCTCACCGCGTGCGGCGGCGGTTCCGGCAGTGATCCGGACACCGTGAAGGTGGCGTACAACCGCTCCACCGACAACAAGATCCGCTTCAAGGACCAGCATCTGGAGGCCGTGAAGCGGCAGTTCGAGAAGGCCCACCCGGGCAAGAAGGTCGAGCTGATCCCGATCCAGGCGCCGGACAACGACTACGCGACCAAGGCGCAGCAGATGATGCGCTCCGCGAAGACCGCCCCGGACCTGGTCTACGAGGACACCTTCCTGATCAACGCCGACATCAAGGCGGGGTATCTGCGTCCGCTGGACGCGTACGTGGCGGAGTGGGACGCCTGGGACCAGTTCGTCGACACGGCGAAGGCGGCGGCCAAGGCCGAGGACGGCAAGACGTACGGCATCCCGGACGGCACCGACACCCGGGGCCTCTGGTTCAACAAGAAGATCTTCGCGCGGGCCGGGCTGCCCGCCGACTGGGCGCCGAAGAACTGGGCGGAGGTCCTGGACGCGGCGCGCACGGTCAAGGAGAAGGTCCCCGGGGTCGTCCCGCTCAACGTCTACACGGGCAAGGGCCCCGGCGAGGCGGCGGTGATGCAGGGCTTCGAGATGCTGCTGTACGGGACGGGCGCGGACCCGCTCTACGATCCGGCCGCGAAGAAGTGGGTGACGGGCGGCCAGGGGTTCCGGGACGCGCTGGGCTTCGTCCGCACGGTGTACGCGGAGAAGCTGGGCCCGGACATCTCGGACGCGCTGGACCCGAACATCACGACGCGGGTCGCCACGGAACTGTTCCCGGAGGGGAAGCTGGCGATCTCCCTGGACGGCTCCTGGATGGGCCAGAACTGGATCAACAAGGGGCCCAAGGAGTGGCCGGAGTGGTCACAGGAGCTGGCGCAGACGCCGATGCCCACGCAGCGCGGGCAGGCGCCGGGCCGGGTGTCGATGTCCGGCGGCTGGACCTGGGCGATCCCCCAGAAGTCCAACAACCCCGATCTGGCCTGGGAGTTCATCAAGACTCTGCAGACCGCGGAGAACGCCGTCACCTGGGATGTCGTCGCCGCGCAGATCGCCGTACGGAAGGATGTGGCGGCCGATCCACGCTATCTGAAGTCCATGCCGGGCATCCGGTTCTTCACCGGGCTGGTGGAGTTCACCCACTACCGGCCCGCGCTGCCCGTCTATCCGCAGGTGTCGACGGCGATCGGCGAGGCGATGGAGACGGTGACGACGGGCGGCACCCCCGACGAGGCGGCGAAGGCGTACGACGAGCAGGTGCGGACCATCGTCGACGGCGCGGTCACCGGCGGCGGCGCGGTGACCGGCGAGTGAGTACGGCGGAGCTGCGGGCCGGCGCGCCGGAAGGGCCCGGCGCTCCGGCCGGAGCGCCCGGCCGGCCGCCCGGCCTCCGTGCGGAGCGGCCGCGGGGCAGGGGGTGGCGGTGGCTGCCGCTCGCCCCGGCCACCGTCCTGCTGCTGCTCTTCCTGGCCGGGCCGATCGGCTACTGCGTCTGGATCGCCTTCACCGACACGCAGTTGACCGGCTCGTCCTCCTCGGACTTCGTCGGTCTCGCGAACTTCCGCCGGGCCTTCGCCGACGACGCGTTCCGCAACGCGGTGTGGCTCACGCTCGTCTTCACGGTCGTCTCGGCGGTCCTCGGCCAGAACACCCTGGGGCTGGCGCTCGCGGGGCTGATGCGCGCCGCCTCGCGCCCGGTCCGTACCCTCACCGGAGCGCTGGTGATCGCGGCGTGGGTGCTGCCCGAGATCGTGGCCGCGTTCCTGCTCTACGCCTTCTTCCGGCGCGAGGGCACCCTGAACGCGATCCTGGACACCCTCCATCTGCCGTCCCAGAACTGGCTGTTCACCCTGCCGATCCTGGCGGTGTCGTTCGCCAACGTCTGGCGCGGCACGGCGTTCTCGATGCTGATCTACTCGGCGGCGCTCGCCGAGATCCCGCAGGACGTGACGGAGGCGGCGCAGGTCGACGGCGCGAGCGGGGTACGGCGGCTGTGGCACATCACGCTGCCGATGATCCGCCGCTCCATCGGCACCAACCTGATGCTCAACACCCTCTCCACGCTCTCCGTCTTCGGGCTGATCTGGGCGATGACCCGCGGCGGCCCGGGCAACCGCAGCCAGACCCTGCCGGTGTTCATGTACGACCAGGCGTTCCTGAAGAGCCTGATCGGCTACGGCACGGCAGTCGCGCTGCTCCTGCTGCTGGTGGGGGCGGTCTTCTCGGTGGTCTATCTGAAGCTGCTGAAGGTGGAGGTCTGATGCGCCCACGGTCCCGCGGCCCGGGGCGTACGAAGCGGTCCCGCGGCCCGGGGCTCGCGCTCCCGCGCCGTACGCGGGGCCGGCTGGCCGCCGACGCGGCACTGCTGCTGACGGCGGCGGCCTTCGCGCTCCCCCTCGTCTGGCTGCTCCTGGCCTCCGTCGACGCGGAGGCCGACCTGCGGGTACGGGTCCCCGCCGCGCCGACGGCGGAGAACTTCGACGCGGTCCTCACCGACGAGATCACCTTCACGCCGATGATCAACAGTGTGCTGCTCTGCGGGAGCGCCACGCTGCTGACGGTGGTCTGCGCGGCGCTGGCGGCGTATCCGCTCTCCCGCTACCGCTCCCGCCTCAACCGCCCGTACCTGCTGACGATCCTCTTCACGACGTGCCTGCCGATCACCGCGATCATGGTCCCGGTCTACGGGCTCTTCGTGCAGGTCGACCTGATCGACACCATGCAAGGCACCTCGCTCTTCCTCGCGACCTCTCAACTCCCTTTCTCCATCTGGCTGATGAAGAACTTCATGGATGGTGTCCCGGTGGTCCTGGAGGAGGCCGCGTGGACGGACGGGGCGTCGAACCTCCAGACGCTGACCCGCGTGGTGCTGCCGCTGATGGGCCCGGGGCTGACCGTGGTGACGGTCTACACGTTCATCCAGCTGTGGGGGAACTTCTTCGTCCCGTTCATGCTGCTGCTCACGCCGGACCAACTGCCCGCCTCCGTCTCCGTCTTCACCTTCTTCGGCAACTACGGCTCGGTGATCTACGGGCAGCTCGCGGCCTTCTCCATCCTCTACTCGCTGCCGGTGCTCGCCCTGTACATCCTGATCTCGCGCAGGCTGGGCGCAGGCTTCACCCTCGGCGGCGCGGTAAAGGGATGAGCGCCCGCACGGCGCCGTACGGCACCGCCCGGCCGCTCAGAGAGCCCCGCCGACGTCGGCGATCGCCTGGTCCAGCATCGCCAGACCGAGCGACAGCTCGTCCTCGGTGGAGGTCAGCGGCGGCGCGATCCGCAGGACTCCGCCCATGCCGGGGAGCTGGACGATGTTCATGTGCAGGCCGAGTTCGAGGCAGCGCCCGGTCACCCGCGCGCCCACCTCGTCCGAACCCTGCCCCGTCCCCGGGTCCACGACGAATTCGAGCCCGGCCAGCAGTCCCCGGCCGCGGACGTCGCCGACGACCGCGTGGCGCGCGGCGATGTCCTCCAGCCCCTGACGGAGGAACACGCCGAGCGACGCGGCCCGTTCGTCGAGCTTGTCCGCGATCAGGACGTCGAGGACGGTGTTGCCGACCGCGGCCACCAGCGGGTCGGACGCATGCGTGGTGAGGAAGAGGAACCCGCGCTCGTGCGCCTCCCGCTCGATCTCCGCACTGGTCACCACGGCCGCGAGGGGAAGCCCGGCGCCGAGCGTCTTGGACAGCGTGAGGATGTCGGGGACGACACCGTCGCGCTCGAAGGCGTACCAGCTCCCGGTGCGGCACAGCCCGGTCTGGGCCTCGTCGAGGATCAGCAGCATCCCGCGTTCCCGGCACTTCTGCCGGAGCGCCGCGAAATACCCCTCCGGCGGCTCGATGACGCCGCCCGAGCTGAGGATCGGCTCGACCAGGCACGCGGCGAGGCTGCCGGTGGACTGGGCGTCGATCAGGTCGAAGGCGAGGTCCAGCTGGCGGCGCCAGTCCAGGGAGCCGTCCGCCGCGGTGAGGTCGGGCCGGTACGGGTTCGGCACCGGGATGGCGAAGTTGCCGGGCGCGGACGGACCGTACCCCTTGCGCCCCGCGCTGTAGGTGGCGGACGCCGCGGCCTGGGTCATCCCGTGCCAGGAGCGCGCGAACGAGACGACCTCGTGCCCGCCGGTGACGAGCTTGGCCATCCGGAGGGCGGCCTCGTTCGACTCGGCACCGGTCGTCAGCAGCAGCACCTTCTCCAGCGGCGCGGGCAGCGAGTCGGCGAGCCGCGTGGCGAGGTCCACGACGGGCCGGCTGAGCATGCCGCTGTAGAGGTGGTCGAGCGTGCCGACCTGACGCCGGACGGTGGCGACGATCTCCGGGTGGGAGTGGCCGAGGATGGCGCTCATCTGGCCGGAGGTGAAGTCGAGGATCTTCCGGCCGTCCGCGGTGAAGAGGAAACTCCCGGCGGCCCGGTCGATGATCTCGCGGGTGAAGGCGGGCCCGTAGCGCGTCAGATGACGCTCGGCGTCGGCCCAGAAGGACGCGGAGGACGACGGAGTGGACGGCGGAGTGGACGACGAGGTGGACGGCGGGGTGGTCGCATCAGCCATGCGGCCGACGGTAGGCCGCCGCCGAGGGACGCGTCCATCTCACTCTTCCGGACGGGCTGTTCGGCGAATCCGCACAACAATGGCGGCGTGATGAATCCGTGGAGGCTGCGACTGCTCAGCCAGCTGGACACCCTGGGCACCGTCAGAGCCGTGGCGCGGGCCGCCAACCTGAGCCCGTCGAGCGTGTCCCAGCAGCTCGCCGTACTGGAGGCCGAGACGCGGACGCAACTGCTGGAACGGACCGGGCGGCGGGTGCGGCTGACCTCGGCCGGGCTGATCCTCGCGCGCCGGTCACGGGACCTCCTCGACCACATGAGCAGCGTCGAGGCGGAGCTGCGCGGGTTCGGCGAGGAACCGGCGGGGCTGGTGCGGCTGGGCGCGTTCCAGAGCGCGATCCACACCCTGGCCGTACCGGCGGTGCGCGGGCTGGCGCGCGACCATCCGCAGCTCGACGTCGAGCTGGTCCAGTTGGAACCGCACGAGAGCATGCCCGCGCTGCGGGTGGGTGACGTGGACCTCATCATCACCACGACGGACTTCGGCGAACTGCCGCTCGGCCCTGACCTCGACCTCGTCCCGCTGGCCACGGACCCGATCGTGCTGGTGGTCCCGCCCGGACATCCGGCGTCCGGCCGCGGGGCCGTGGATCTCGCGGCCCTGGCGGACGAGGCCTGGGCGTTCGACATGCCCCAGTCGTACATGGCCGATCTCGCGCTGCGGCTGTGCCGCCGGTCGGGGTTCGAACCGCGGGTGGTCTGCCGGTTCAGCAACTACATGATGACGCTGGAGCATGTCGAGGCCGGGCTGTCGATCGCGCTGCTGCCCGGACTCGCGGTCGGCCGCACCCGCTACGACATCGCCATCGGGGAGCTGGCGGCCCCGGTGACCCGGAACATCACGGCGGCGATCCGCCGCGGCACCCCGCCCCACGCGGCGCTGCGCACCGTGCTGGACGCCCTGCGGGACCGGGGCGGTGACGGCGCCGACGGTCGCTAGAAGTCCGATTCCGCTACCGCTGGAAGACCGATTCCACTCTCGCTAGAAGACCGATTCCGCCTCGAACATCCGGTCCTCCGGCACGGTCTTCAGCCGCGTGACCGCCTCCGCCAGCGGCACCATCTCGATCGCCGTGCCGCGCAGCGCCGTCATCCGGCCGAACTCGCCCCGGTGCGCCGCCTCCACCGCGTGCCAGCCGAACCGCGTCGCCAGGACCCGGTCGTACGCCGTCGGGGTGCCGCCGCGCTGGACATGGCCGAGAATGACCGGCCGGGCCTCCTTGCCGAGCCGGCGTTCCAGCTCCGAGGCGAGGACATTGCCGATGCCGCGGAACCGCTCGTGCCCGAACTGGTCGATCTCGCCCTTGCCGTACTCCATCGAGCCCGCGGCCGGGTGCGCGCCCTCGGCGACACAGATCACCGCGAACTTCTTGCCCCGCGAGAAGCGCTCCTCGACCATCTTCACCAGGCTGTCGACCTCGAAGGGGCGCTCCGGCAGACAGATCCCGTGCGCGCCGCCCGCCATCCCGGACTCCAGCGCGATCCAGCCCGCGTGCCGGCCCATGACCTCGACGACCATCACCCGCTGGTGGGACTCGGCGGTGGTCTTGAGACGGTCGATGGCCTCGGTGGCGACCGTGACGGCGGTGTCGAAGCCGAAGGTGCGGTCCGTGGAGTGGATGTCGTTGTCGATGGTCTTCGGTACGCCGACGACCGGCATGCCCGCGTCGGAGAGCAGCCGGGCCGCGGTCAGCGTGCCCTCGCCGCCGATCGGGATGAGGGCGTCTATGCCGTACTGGCGGGCCAGCTCGGCGCAGTTCTCGGCGGCCTCGCGCAGCCGGCCGCGCTCCAGCCGGGCCGAGCCGAGGATCGTGCCGCCGCGCGCCAGGATGCCGCTGACCGCGTTGAGGTCGAGGGGGCGGTAGTGGCCGTCGAGCAGCCCCTTGAAGCCGTCCTCGAAGCCGATGACCTCGTCGCCGTGGCCGGTCATGGCGCGGTGCACGACCGAACGGATCACCGCGTTCAGGCCGGGGCAGTCGCCGCCTGCCGTGAGAACTCCGATACGCATCGTGCTGTGTCTCCCGCTCGCTCGTGTCGCCGTGTGCCGCGCCCCCGCTCCGTACCGCTCGTGGCGCCGCGTACCGCGTCGTGTCCGGCACGTCGCGCGCACTCCTTCGTGCGCGCCCCCGGACGCGTCCTCCTGCGCCTCCGATCCTCCCACGGGTGATCGGGGCCACGTACCGGCCGTCCGTCTTGTTGACCGCGTCACTGTTCGTTTCGCCCGTGGGCTCCGGGGTAGTCGTCCCAAGCACCTCAAGCAGTCGGCAGAAACGCTCCGACCTGGGCTTTCTTCCGCCCCGTGGCCCACCGTACGCCTCGGTACTCCCCGGGCGCACTATCCATCGCCGCGGGTATTGTCAAGAGGGAATGGCCACCCCAACGGGATCACGCCATCCACGCGCCATTCACCGGGGGGCGTGAACTCCCCCGGTGCACACGAACCGGGACCCGACACCCGCGGGCCCACGGGGACGATCCCCTCACCACGCGCCGCGGGGCGGACCACGAACAGGAACGGGAGAGCACGCGTGACGCGCAGCGTGTACGTGACCGGGACCGACCGGGGCGACGGCCGCCAGGTCGTCGAGCTGGGAGTCATGGAACTCCTGACCCGCCAGGTGGACCGGGTGGGGGTCTTCCGGCCCCTGGTCCACGACGGCCCCGACCGCCTCTTCGATCTGCTGCGCGCCCGCTACCGGCTGTCGCAGGACCCGTCCTCCGTCTATGGGCTCGACTACCACGAGGCCGCCGCGCTCCAGGCCGAGCGGGGCACCGACGAGCTGGTGTCGCGGCTGGTCGAGCGCTTCCACGCGGTGGCGCGGGGGTACGAGGTCGTCCTCGTCCTGGGCACGGACTTCGCGGCGACCCAGCTCCCCGACGAGCTGTCGCTCAACGCCCGGCTGGCCAACGAGTTCGGCGCCTCCGTGATCACCGTCGTCGGCGGCAAGGGCCAGGGCGCCGAATCCGTACGCGCCGAGGCGCGCAACGCGTACCGCGCCTACGAGGTGCTCGGCTGCGACGTACTGACCGTGGTCGTCAACCGGGTCGCCGCCGAGGACCGGGCGCCCATCGCCGAGGCCCTGTCCGCGCAGCTGCCGGTCCCCTGCCACGTCCTGCCGGACGAGCCGGCGCTCGCCGCCCCGACCGTCGCGCAGATCACCCAGGCGCTCGGCGGCACGGTGCTGCTCGGCGACGACTCCGGGCTGGCCAGGGACGCGCTGGACTTCGTCTTCGGCGGTGCGATGCTGCCGAACTTCCTGGGCGCGCTCACCCCCGGCTGCATGGTGGTCACCCCCGGCGACCGGGCCGATCTGGTGGTCGGCGCGCTGGCCGCGCACTCGGCCGGCACCCCGCCCATCGCGGGCGTCCTGCTCACCCTCGACGAGCGGCCCGACGACACGGTCCTCACCCTGGCCGCCCGGCTCGCGCCCGGCACACCGGTGGTCTCCGTCCCCGGCCGCTCCTTCCCCACCGCCACCGAACTCTTCGGCCTGGAGGGGAAGCTGAACGCGGCGACGCCCCGTAAGGCGGAGACCGCGCTCGGCCTCTTCGAGCGCCATGTGGACACCGCCGATCTGCTGGCGCGGATGTCGGTGGCGCGCAGCGGGCACGTCACGCCGATGATGTTCGAACACGATCTGCTGGAGCAGGCGCGCGCCCACCGCCGCCGCGTCGTCCTGCCCGAGGGCGCGGAGGAGCGTGTGCTGCGCGCCGCCGATGTGCTGCTGCGCCGCGACGTGTGCGACCTGACGCTGCTCGGCGATGTCGACGTCATCCGCAAGAAGGCCGCCGACCTGGGCATCGACCTGTCCCCGACGCAGCTCGTCGACCCGGCCACCTCCGACCTGCGCCAGGACTTCGCGGAGCGGTACGCGCAGTTGCGCGCGCACAAGGGCGTCACGGTGGAGCTGGCGTACGACGTGGTGTCCGACCCGAACTACTTCGGCACGCTCATGGTCCAGCAGGGCCTCGCGGACGGCATGGTCTCGGGCTCGGTCCACTCGACGGCGGCGACGATCCGCCCGGCCTTCGAGATCATCAAGACAAAGCCGGAGGCGTCGATCGTCTCGTCCGTCTTCTTCATGTGCCTCGCCGACAAGGTGCTGGTGTACGGCGACTGCGCGGTCAACCCGGACCCGAACGCGGAGCAGCTCGCGGACATCGCCGTCCAGTCGGCCGTCACGGCCGCCCGGTTCGGGGTCGAGCCGCGGATCGCGATGCTCTCGTACTCGACGGGCACCTCGGGCTCCGGCGCGGACGTCGACAAGGTGCGCGAGGCGACGAAGCTGGTCCGCGAGGCCCGGCCGGAGCTGCGGATCGAGGGCCCGATCCAGTACGACGCGGCGGTCGAGCCCTCCGTCGCCGCGACGAAGCTGCCGGACTCGGAGGTGGCCGGGCAGGCGACGGTGCTGATCTTCCCGGACCTGAACACCGGCAACAACACCTACAAGGCTGTGCAGCGCTCGGCGGGCGCCGTGGCCGTCGGGCCGGTGCTCCAGGGGCTGCGCAAGCCGGTCAACGACCTGTCGCGCGGCGCCCTGGTCCAGGACATCGTGAACACCGTCGCGATCACGGCGATACAGGCGCAGGACGCCCCGGCATGACCCCGCCTCCCCGCACTCCCCGTACCACACCCGTCCGTATCCCCACCCGCGTAACCATCCGCGTACCCATCCATGCCCCCATCCAGCAGAAGGCAAGCAGCCAGTGACTCCCCGCCCCACCCGTGTCCTCGTCCTCAACTCCGGTTCCTCGTCGGTGAAGTACCAGCTCCTGGACATGGCGGACGGCTCCCGGCTCGCCGTCGGGCTGGTCGAGCGCATCGGCGAGGAGAGTTCCCGGCTGGTGCACACCCCGCTGGCTGCCGGCCCCGGCGGGAAGCGCGAGCGTACGGGCAGGATCGCGGACCACGCGGCGGCGCTGGAGGCCGTCGCGGCGGAGCTGGCGCACGACGGGCTCGGTCTCGACTCCCCCGAACTGGCGGCGATCGGCCACCGGGTGGTGCACGGCGGGCTGAAGTTCAGCGCGCCGACGGTCGTGGACGACACCGTACTGGCGGAGATCGAGCGGCTGGTGCCGGTCGCCCCGCTGCACAACCCGGCCAATCTCACCGGGATCCGTACCGCCCAGCGGCTCCGCCCGGACCTGCCGCAGGTCGCCGTCTTCGACACCGCGTTCCACACGACGATGCCGGAGCACGCGGCGCGGTACGCGATCGACACGGCGACGGCCGACGCGCACCGTATCCGCCGCTACGGCTTCCACGGCACGTCGCACGCGTACGTCTCGCGCCGGACGGCCGAGCTACTGGGCAAGGACCCGTCCGAGGTCAATGTCATCGTGCTGCACCTCGGCAACGGCGCCTCCGCGTCGGCGGTCGAGGGGGGCCGCTGCGTGGACACGTCGATGGGGCTGACGCCGCTGGAGGGGCTGGTGATGGGGACGCGCTCCGGGGACATCGACCCGGCGGTCACGTTCCATCTCAAGCGGGTGGCGGGCATGTCCGTGGACGAGATCGATGAACTTCTGAACAAGAAAAGCGGTCTGGTCGGCCTCTGCGGGGACAACGACATGCGCGAGATCCGCCGGCGGGTGGACGAGGGCGACGAGCGGGCGCGGCTCGCGTTCGACGTCTACATCCACCGGTTGAAGAAGTACATCGGCGCTTATACGGCGGTACTCGGCCGGGTGGACGCGGTGGCGTTCACGGCGGGTGTGGGGGAAAACGCGGCGGCCGTACGGGAGGCTGCGGTGGCGGGCCTGGAGAACCTGGGCCTGGCGGTGGACGCCGAGCGCAATACCGTACGTTCCGACGAACCTCGGGTCATCTCACCGGACTCCGCCCGGGTGGTGGTGGCCGTGGTGCCGACCGACGAGGAACTGGAGATCGCGCGGGGAACCTTCGCGCTGGTGGAACGGCCGGTGGAACAGGCGGGCGGCGACCGGAAGTCCACCATTCGAACCCCTATCGCCTGAGCGCACACCCGCCCATTTGTGCTTTCCACCAGACGGAATATTCCGCATCGAAACAAACCGATAGGATCCGCCTCATGCGCCGTTCCAAAATCGTCTGCACCCTGGGCCCAGCCGTCGACTCGTACGAGCAGTTGAAGTCGCTCATCGAGGCCGGCATGAATGTGGCCCGTCTGAACATGAGCCACGGGAGCCACCCGGAGCACGAGGAGCGGTACCACCGCGTCCGCAAGGCCGCGGAGGACACCGGTCGCGCGGTCGGCGTGCTCGTCGACCTCCAGGGCCCCAAGATCCGCCTGGAGACCTTCGCCGAGGGCCCGGTCGAGCTGGTGCGCGGTGACGAGTTCACCATCACCACCGAGGACGTCGCCGGCGACAAGTCGATCTGCGGCACCACCTACAAGGGCCTGCCGGGCGACGTGTCCAAGGGCGACCAGATCCTCATCAACGACGGCAACGTCGAGCTGCGGGTCGTCGAGGTCGAAGGGCCCGAGGTCAAGTCCATCGTCATCGAGGGCGGGGTGATCTCCGACCACAAGGGCATCAACCTGCCCGGCGCGGCGGTGAACGTCCCGGCGCTCTCCGGGAAGGACATCGACGACCTGCGCTTCGGGCTGCGGATGGGGTGCGACATGGTCGCGCTGTCGTTCGTCCGCGACGCGCACGACGTGCTGGACGTCCACAAGATCATGGACGAGGAGGGCCGCCGGGTCCCCGTCATCGCCAAGGTCGAGAAGCCGCAGGCGGTCGCCAACATGGAGGCCGTCGTCGCGGCGTTCGACGGCGTCATGGTGGCCCGCGGTGACCTCGCCGTCGAGTACCCGCTCGAAAAGGTCCCGATGGTGCAGAAGCGCCTCATCGAGCTGTGCCGCCGCAACGCCAAGCCGGTGATCGTGGCGACCCAGATGATGGAGTCGATGATCACCAACTCCCGCCCGACCCGCGCCGAGGCGTCCGACGTGGCGAACGCGATCCTGGACGGCGCGGACGCGGTCATGCTCTCCGCGGAGTCGTCGGTGGGCGCGTACCCGATCGAGACGGTCAAGACGATGTCGAAGATCGTCGTGGCGGCCGAGGAGGAGCTGCTCTCCAAGGGCCTCCAGCCGCTCGTCCCCGGCAAGAAGCCCCGTACGCAGGGCGGCTCCGTGGCCCGCGCGGCGTGCGAGATCGCGGACTTCCTGGGCGGCAAGGCGCTGGTCGCCTTCACCCAGTCCGGCGACACCGCCCGCCGGCTCTCCCGCTACCGCGCGGAGCAGCCGATCCTGGCGTTCACGACGGACGAGTCGACCCGTAACCAGCTCGCGCTGAGCTGGGGCGTGGAGTCCTTCATCGTCCGCTGGGTGCACAGCACGGACGAGATGGTCGACCTGGTGGACGAGGAGCTGCTGAAGCTCCAGCGCTACAGCGAGGGCGACTCCATGATCATCACCGCGGGCTCGCCCCCCGGTGTCCCCGGCACCACCAACATGGTCCGCGTCCACCACCTGGGCGGCGCCTCCGCCTGACCCACCCGCACGTCCCGTGGCCCCGCCGGCGCTCCGCCGGCGGGGCCACGGCGCGAGCGCCGGGCGGGATCCGGACGGGAGGCCCGGGGTCAGCCCGTGATGTAGTTGTGCAGGCCGTCGAGGGTCAGGGTGCCGCCGAACTGGCCTGCCTGGGTGACCTTGACGTCCGTGAAGAAGGCGAACGGGACGTTCAGCGGGGGCGGGGTCTGCGGGCTGAAGGTGATCGGGATCAGGCCGAAGAGGTTGCCCTTCAGCTCCTCCGTGTACATCGTCACCTCGCCGTCGCGGATCGTCGATGTGGAGCCCGGTGTCGTCTCCACATGGGCGGTACGGCCCTGGGGGTAGACGACGGTCTGGTTCAGATCCTTGATGTCCAGGGACGAGGCCGTGAACTTCAGGACCTTCTTGACCTTGCCGCTGTAGGTCCGTACCTCGACGATGCCCTTGTAGTCGAGACCGTTCAGCGTCAGCAGCGAACTGTGCAGCGTCCAGGGGTCGTCGGGGAGCAGCGGGAGACCCGGCTCCTCCGTGGCCGCGGCGAGGGCATCGGGGTCGGCCGTCGGGCAGGGGAAGGGTTCCTTGCCGTTCGCGCCCGCCGGGATGTCGTCGTCCTCGCGGGCCGTGAGCCCTTTGGCGTCGTCGTCGAGCTCCTCGACCTCGGCACCGGCCTTCCGGGCCGCTTCCTTGATCGCGTCCTTCGTGGCCTTCGCGTCGTCGTCATCCGAGTCGGAGTCGTCCGAGTCGGAGTCGGAGTCGGCGGCCCCGGAATCGTCGTCCTTCCCGCTCTTGTCCTTCTCGGCCTTGTCCTTCTTGTCCGCGTCCTTCTCGCCCTCGGCTTTCTCCTTCGCGGAGGAGTCGGCGTCCGGCGAGGGGCTGCCCGTAGCGTCCTTCTCCTTCTCGTCCTTGTCCTTCTCCTCGTCCTTGTCCTTGCCGGACACCCCGAGGAGGTCGCCCAGCGCGTCACCCAGCCCCAGCGGGTCCAGCGGGTTGGTGGACTCCGACGGGGCGGGCGTGGCGGTGGAGTCGGCGCCGCCCGTCGGCTCCGGGTCGACGGGCCGCTGGGCGTCGTTCTCGCCGCCGGAGCCGGGCTCCGACGCCGACGGACCCGGCTCGGCCTCCGCGGTGTCCGAGGCCGAGGGCGACGGGGACGTGCCGGGCTTCTCCGCGTCCTCGCCCGCGTCCTCGCCCGGCTTCGTCGCGGACGACGACGGCGAGGGCGTCTCCGACGCCGAGGCGGACGGTTCGTCCGAGCGGGTCACACACGGGCCCGGCGCGAAGGGGATGTCGTCGCTGCCCTCGGCCATCGCGAGCCGAGGGGTCAGCCCCATGCCCACGAAGACCGCGGTCGGCATCGCCGCCAGGGCCATCGCCTTACCGGCGGGTATCTGGAACTTCGTCAGAAGGGACTTCTTGGGAGCCGCGTGCCGCGGCCCCTTTCTCACCCTGGGACCATCGCCACCGACCGCGTTGCGCTGAGCGTCGTCACCCCGCACTGTTCCTCCCGCCGTTGGCGTGGGCAGTCGTTTCCGTCACGTTCGGGTCCTCCCCGCCCCGTGAACCGGGGAAGGGGGAGCGGTCACCGGCGCCGTCCGGCCCCGGTTCCCCGTGGGGAGTGCGCTGCTCGGCGCCGGAAGCGGCCGGTACGCCGGGCATCCAGGAGATCGAGAGCGCGCCGCCGATCAGGGCGAGCAGGAAACCGATGAGAAAGCCACCGAGGTTGGAGACCGGGAGCGACACCAGGGCCAGCAGGATCGTGGCGACGCCCGCGAACACCCGGACGATCGCGTGGAACCACATCGTCAGACCGAGTGTCACCAGCAGTACGCCGATGATCAGCGACCCGGCGCCGGCCGTCGTCGCCATCGCCAGGGTGAGAGCCCCGATCTTCACTTCCGCGTAAGGGAAGTACGCGATCGGCAGCCCGCTGAGCAACGTGAACAGCCCCGCCCAGAAGGGCCGGGTACCGCGCCAGGCCCGGAAGCGCAGGCGCCAGTACGTGAATGGGCCGGGAGAACCGGGGGAATCCGAGGAGCCTCGGGGATCTGAAGACTCGGCGCTCATGGAAAACAGCTCCCTGGTACCGGTGTTGCCGTGAGAAAGAGTTCGGAGTGGGCGGACGGGCCCGTGTCGTGCCGGAACCCGCCCGCCCGGGCGGTGCCTAGTAGCACTCCTTGACGCCCTTGTGCAGCTTCAGGCTCAGGTTGCTCAGCGTGAAGGTGCCGGCTGTGGTCGCCCATGCCGTCTGCTCCACCCCGGTGAAGGTGGCCTTGCCCGAACGCTGCCCGAAGCCGTACGGGTTGGCCTGGTCACCGGGGTTGATGCCGGTCTTGTTGCTCTTGTCGCCGGCCGCCACACCGATGTCGATGTTCTCGAACTTGGCGTTTTCCGCGTCCAGCTGGGCGATGTCGATGTAGATGTTGGTCGCCTTGACCGGATTCGTCGCGTTCGTGCCGGCCCTCAGCTCCAGGCTGACGGAGCCGAAGATCGGCACGTCCGGGGTGACCACCGACTGGCACATGTTGGTGATCGTGGCCGAGCTGAACCCGGAGACGGCGACCGGGTGGGCCGTCTTGTTCCCCTTGAGGTCCGTGCCCGAGTCGATGCTGCCGTACTGAATGAAGTCGTAGCCGACCAGTTGGTCCGCGCTGACCTTGAAGCTCTGGCCCGACACACTGAACGAGGCGGCGAGTGCGCCCTGTGCCAGCGCGACACCTATCGCTGCCGTCGCGGCCACACTCGGCACCATGACGACGGCGAACCGCCTCCATCTGGTCCCGCCACGAACTTGGGACTCCATGAATGTCCTCCTTCTCGGACGTACATCTCCGGATCGGGTGGGAGCCCGTCCTGGGATGGGAGAAGTGCTACGTCCTCGGGAAGGAGAGCGCCTGCTCCGGAGGCGTCAACCGCGTCCGAAATCACCGGCGATCACCCCCGAGCGACAACCACTGGCCACGCGTTCGCGCAACCTCTGGACAGGCCCTGCCGGGTGGGCAGGAACCCCCCTGTCCGGGCCGGCGACGCTGCCGCCGGACCGCTCGGTGGGGACCCACGGACCGAGGGCGCGACTGGCTGCCGTGCTGATACGGAAATGGACCGAGCGTCGCCGATCGTGGTGCATTCCCGCTGATGACACAAGGGGGTTCGTTACTGGCTAGTAACGACCTGATAACCGGTACGCGACCAGGCGGTACCGCGCGACCACACAGGGTGCCGCGCACCGATGCGTCAGAAGCGGTGATTGCCCCCCATAGCGGGACAGAGCAAGGGAGTTGATTTACTGTGGGTAACAGTAGCTGCTTTTACCAAGTTTTGGTAAAGCGTGTCTCCTGTTGCCGTTTTGTTGACGTGTTGCCAATTCCGCACCGTGACCGCGGAGTCGACCGTCCCGCCGTACGGACCGGCAGACTCCGTGCCCAGCCTGCCGGCCGTCCCGCCGTACGGACCGGCAGACTCCGTGCCCAGCCTGCCGGCCGTCCCGCCGTACGGGACGGCCGGACCGGACACGTCAACACCCTGGAATCAGAAGAGGACCCGGGCGAGGGCCGACCGCGCCGCGGTCACTCTCGGGTCGTCCCCGCCGATCACCTCGAACAGCTCCAGCAGCCGGACCCGGGCCGCCTCCCGGTCGTCACCGGCCGTACGCCGCACGGCCTCCACGAGCCGGCCGAACGCGTCCTCCACATGCCCGCCGACCAGGTCCAGATCGGCGGCGGCGATCTGCGCCGGCACATCGGCCGGCCGGTCCGCCGCGTCCTTGCGCACCTGCGCCTGGTCCATCCCCTGGACCCGCGCGAGCAGTTCGGCCTGGGCGAGGCCGAGCTTGGCCTCGGGGTTGCCCGGGTCGTCGGCCAGGACACTGCGGTACGCCTCGACGGCGGCGGGGAAGTCATTGGCGTCCAGCGCCTGCACGGCCGTCTCCAGCAGGGCGTCGTACGGCCCTTCCGGTACGGCGTCCTCCTGCTCCGCGCCGTCGTCGCCCACGCCCTCGGCGCCCGCGTCGACCGCGATCCCGGTGAGCCCGAAGCGCTCCTCACCGACCTGGATGAGCTGGTCCAGCGTCTGGCGGATCTGGGTCTCCGGGGCCGCGCCCTGGAAGAGCGGCAGCGCCTGCCCGGCCACCACGGCGAAGACCGCGGGGATGCCCTGGATCCCGAACTGCTGCATCAGCATCTGGTTGGCGTCGACATCGATCTTGGCGAGAACGAACCGGCCGTTGTACTCACGGGCCAGCCGCTCCAGTACGGGGCTCAGCTGCTTGCACGGTTCGCACCACTCGGCCCAGAAGTCGATGACGACCGGGACCTCGGTGGAACGCTGGAGGACATCGCGCTCGAAGCCGGCTTCATCGACGTCGATGACCAGGCTGGACGGGGGTACGGCGCCGGTGCCGCCCTGCCGGGCGGCTTCGGCGCGGGCCTGCTCCGCCTTCGCCTTGGCCTCACCGGCCGCCTTCACCGCGGCGAGGTCGACGACGCCGCTCATGGACATGTTCCTAGGCTGCATGAGTACATCCTCCCCCCTCCGCGCGCACTTGAGAAAAGCGGTGGGCCTACTCCGGCCGCGCGCCGGGCCCGGACCCGCCCCGCACCAGCCACACGCTGGTCGTACACCGGCCGCGTACCGGTCGCGTACGGCTTCCGCTACGAGTCGTAGCGTAACCGGCGCGTCAGTGACGTGTACAGACTCCCCCGGTGAGGCGGCTCACACCCCTACTGGCCGGTATGGTCGCGGGCATGTGCGCGGACAGAGGCGGCGACGGCCGCCCCGGACACGGCGACAGCCACTCCGGGCCGCGCGGGGGCCGCCCGCGCAGCACCGAGGCCGACGCCGCGATCCTGGAGGCGACCCGGGCGGCCCTGGGCGAGCTGGGCTGGACGAAGCTGACGATGGGCGATGTCGCGACCCGCGCGGGCGTGGCCAAGACGACGCTCTACCGGCGCTGGCCCTCCAAGAGCGAGCTGGTCCTGGACGCCGTCGCGGTCCTCTTCGACGGGATGGAACTCGCCGACCGGGGCAGCCTGGCCGCCGATGTCGAGAGCGCCGTCCTCCAGTTCGCGGCGCTGCTGGAGCGGCCGGAGAACAAGACGTCCCTCATGGCGCTGGTCGCGGAGTCCACCCGGGACGAGGCGCTGCGGCGGCGCATCCGGATCTCGATCGTCGACCGCCAGAAACGCCTGGTGCTGCTGGGCCGCGAGCGCGCCCAGGCCCGTGGCGAACTCCCCCGCGAGCCGGACCCCGCGACGGCGGCACGCACGGCGGACCTGATCTTCGACGTGATCGCCGGCGCGGTGGTCCACCGCACACTGGTGAGCGCGGAACCGGCGGACGAGGAGTGGACTCGCGCGTTCACAGCACTGCTGCTGAATGGCCTGGGGTCCCCCACCCCCGAGTCACCGCGCGAGTCGGCCCAGCAGTGACGAGGCCGCCGCGATTCCCAGCACCGCCGCTCCCAGCAGCACCCCGTAGTCCAGGGCGAGATGCGCGGGCGTGCCGAGCAACAGGCCGCGCAAGGCGTCCACCTGGTAGCTCAGCGGGTTGATCCGGCTGACCGTCTGGAGCCAGCCGGGCATGATCGCCACCGGGTAGAGGGCGTTCGAGGCGAAGAACAGCGGCATCGTGATGGCCTGCCCGATGCCCATCAGCCGGTCGCGGGTCAGCACGATCCCGGCGATCGTCATGGACAGGCAGGAGAAGAAGGCCGAGCCGAGGATCACCGCGACGGCCACTCCGAGCAGCCGCAGCGGGTTCCAGGTGAGCCCCACCCCGAGCGCCGCCGCGATGACGATCACCACGACCGCCTGGATCAGCGCCTTCACCCCGGACGCGAACGCCTTGCCGCTGATCAGCGCGGCTCTCGGGGTGGGCGTGACCAGGAGTTTGGTCAGGATGCCCGCATCGCGCTCCCAGATGATCATGATCCCGTAGAAGATCGCGATGAACATCGCGGACTGGGCGATGATGCCGGGCGCGAGATAGTCGATGTACGGGATGCCGCCGGTCGGGATGGCCTTGATCCGGGTGAACGTCTCGCCGAAGATCAGCAACCAGAGCGCGGGCTGGACGGCGCGGGTGTACAGCTCCGTCTGGTCGTGGCGCAGCTTCTGGAGCTCCACGACGCACATCGCGATCACCCGGGCGGGCAGCACCCGCCAGCCGGTACGGGCCTTCGGCGGGGCCAGCAGCAGGGCGAACCGCCCGGGATCGGGTCCGGAGTCCGGGCCTGTGCCCGCGCGCTCGACCGTCTCAGCCGACGCGGGACGCGGTGCGGCGGGTCGACCTGACATCACGGAAGTCGCCTCCCTCTTCGTCCAGACCGCTGCCGGCGACGTCCCGGAAGACGTCCTCCAGCGTCGGTACGGGGTCCCCCCGGCCCGCGATGCCTCCGGCCACGCGGCGGGCGCGCAGGTCGGCCCGCAGTTCGTCGGGGGTGCCGAGGGCGTGCATGCGCCCGCGGTGCATCAGCGCGACCCGGTCGCAGTACCGGTCGGCCTCGTCCATGTAGTGCGTGGTGACGAGGACGGTCATGCCGGTGGCGTGCCGTACGGCGTTGATGTGCTCCCACACACTGGTGCGGGCGATCGGGTCGAGGCCGATCGTCGGCTCGTCGAGCATGAGCAGCCGGGGCGCGCTGACCAGGGCCTGCGCGAGTTCGAGGCGGCGGATCATGCCGCCGGAGTACGTCTTGGTCATCCGGTCGGCGGAGCCGGTCAGGCCCACGGCCTCCAGCGCCTGCGTGACGCGCTCGGCCCGCTCGCGGCGCGGTACGTCGAAGACGCGGGCGAACAGGGTCACGTTCTCGCGGCCCGTGAGCGCGGCGTCAGCGGAGAGCTGCTGCGGTACGTACCCGAGCAGCCTGCGGACGGCCATCTTCTCCTTCGCCGCGTCGTGCCCGAAGACCCGGACCATGCCCGCGGGGACGGGCAGGAGGGTGGTGATGCAGCGGATCGCGGTGGTCTTGCCCGCGCCGTTCGGCCCGAGCAGTCCGAAGACCTCGCCCACGCCGACCGAGAGATCGAGCTCGGCGACGGCCCTGGTCTCACCGAAGGAGTAGGCCAGCCCTTCGCACCGCACGGCGGGCGGGGCGCCGGATTCGGAGGTGTCGCTCATCTGTCCTCCTTCTCTTCCCCTCCCCCGGGTCCTTCCCCTCCCTCGGGTTCCCCGTGGAGGTTGCGCGCGAGTCTGCGCAGCGCCGGGAGGGCCGCCGCCAGGGCCTCACGGTCCTCGTCCGTCAGCCGCGCCACTTCCGCCCGTACGAGAGCGGAACGGCGCGCCCGCCAGTCGCTGAGCCGGGCCGCGCCGGCCGGGGTGGGCAGCAGCAGCGTGGAGCGCCGGTCGGCCGGGTCGGTCTCCCGGCGCACGCATCCGGCCGCCACGAGCTGGTTGACCAGGGTGGAGACCGAGTTGCCCGCGAGCCACAGCTCCTGGGCGGCGTCCGACACCCGGATCCCCGGGCACGCCGCGACCAGCCGCAACAGCTCGACCTGGGTCCCCCGCAGCGGCGCGGCCGCCATGGTGCCGCGCAGCCGCCGCCGGATCGTGCGCTGGACTCCTGCCAGCGCGTCCGCGAGGGAGTCGGGGAACTCCCCGGGGTCAGGGAATTCCCTGGAAAACTCCCCGGAGAACTCCTCGGTGGCCATACCACCTATTTTAGCTCTCACTCCGAGGTAATTCACCCGCACGAGTGAACGCCGCACTTCTGGAGCCCAGAAGCCGCACCTCTGGAGCCTAGAAGCCGGGCGGTTCGGTGTACGTCCCCCACTCGTCCCGCAGCGCGTCGCAGATCTCGCCGAGCGTCGCCTCCGCCCGTACCGCCTCCAGCATGGGGGCGATCATGTTGGAGCCGTCGCGCGCCGCCGCCAGCATGGCCGCCAGCGCCGTGCGCACCCGCGCGTCGTCCCGCGCGGCCCTGCGCGCCGCCAGGACCTGGACCTGGTCCCGCTCGACCTCGTGACTGACCCGCAGGATCTCCAGGTCGCCGGTGACCGAGCCGTGGTGGACGTTGACGCCCACGACCCGCTTGTCGCCCTTCTCCAGCGCCCGCTGGTACTGGAACGCGGATTCGGCGATCTCACCGGTGAACCAGCCGTCCTCTATCCCTCGCAGGATGCCCGAGGTGACGGGGCCGATCGGGTGACGGCCGTCCGGATGGGCGCGCAGGCCGCGCTCCTTGATCTGCTCGAAGATCTTCTCGGCGTCGGCCTCGATCCGGTCGGTGAGCTGCTCGACGTACCAGGAGCCACCGAGCGGGTCCGCCACGTTGACGACCCCCGTCTCCTCCATGAGCACCTGCTGCGTGCGCAGCGCGATCTCGGCGGCCTGCTCGCTGGGCAGGGCGAGGGTCTCGTCGAGCGCGTTGGTGTGCAGGGAGTTCGTGCCGCCGAGGACGGCCGCCAGCGCCTGCGCCGCCGTCCGTACGACGTTGTTGTACGGCTGCTGCGCGGTGAGCGAGACGCCCGCGGTCTGGGTGTGGAAGCGCAGCCACTGCGCCTTGTCGGTGCGCGCCCCGTACACCTCCTTCATCCAGCGCGCCCAGATCCGCCGGGCCGCGCGGAATTTGGCGATCTCCTCGAAGAAGTCGAGATGGGCGTCGAAGAAGAAGGAGAGCCCCGGCGCGAAGGTGTCGATGTCCATCCCCCGGCTGAGCCCCAGCTCCACGTAGCCGAAGCCGTCCGCGAGGGTGTACGCGAGCTCCTGCGCGGCCGTCGCGCCCGCCTCGCGGATGTGGTAGCCGGAGACGGAGAGCGGCTTGTACGCGGGGATGGTGGTGGCGCAGTGCTCCATGAGGTCGCCGATCAGCCGCAGATGCGGCTCGGGCTGGAACAGCCACTCCTTCTGGGCGATGTACTCCTTGAAGATGTCGGTCTGGAGGGTGCCGTTGAGGACGCCCGGGTCGATGCCCTGGCGCTCCGCCGCCACCAGGTACATGCAGAAGACGGGGACGGCGGGGCCGCTGATCGTCATCGAGGTGGTGACGTCGGCGAGCGGAATGTCCGCGAAGAGGATCTCCATGTCGGCGGCCGAGTCGATGGCGACCCCGCAGTGGCCGACCTCGCCGAGCGAGCGGGGGTCGTCGGAGTCGCGGCCCATGAGTGTGGGCATGTCGAAGGCGACGGAGAGCCCGCCGCCGCCCGCCGCCAGGATCATCTTGTAGCGCTCGTTCGTCTGCTGTGCGTTGCCGAAGCCTGCGAACTGGCGGATGGTCCAGGTCCGGCCGCGGTAGCCGGTCGCGTGCAGGCCGCGGGTGTACGGGTACTCCCCGGGCCAGCCGATCCGTTCGAAGCCGTCGTAGGTGTCGCCGGGCCGTGGCCCGTAGACCGGGTCCACGGGGTCCCCGGAGAGTGTCGTGAAGTCCGCGTCACGCTTGCGGGCCTTGTCGTACCGGGCCTGCCAGCGCCGGCGGCCCTCCTCGATGGCGTCAGCGTTCATACGACCAATTTACTAGGACGTCCAAGTAAATGTCGATGACGACAGGGGGGCGAGGGGAGGAACGACGCCGAAATCACAGGGGGACGGCGAACAAAGGCCGAGGAACACAGACAAAACGGCCGCCGGCAACGAGTGCGGGCGGCCGGTGAGCCGGGTGAGCGAGATCAGCGGATGGGCCTGCCGGTCAGCCGACCGCAGGAGCGCTGCGCCCTCAGGCGCTGCACCTTCACGCGCTACGCCTTCAACGCGCTACGCCTTCGCGGTCTCCGGGGCGCGGTCGGTCAGCTGGGACTGGATCTCGCGAGTGATCTTCGGCTCGACGAAGAACGACGCGACGGGGATGCAGCCGGCGGCGAGCACCCACAGCAGCTTGCCGAACGACCACTTCGCCTTGGAGCCCAGATCGAAGGCGAAGATCACGTAGATGATGAAGAGCACACCGTGGATCTGCGAGATCACCATCGTGTTGCCGGTATCGAACCCGTACTTCAGGATGATCGCCACGGTGAAGACCAGCAGCCATACGGCGGTGACGTACGCCATCACCCGGTAGCGGGACAGCACATTCGACTTCATGCGGCTGAGCCTAACCGGGCACAAGGGGCGATCTTCCGGCGCCCCTCCCTCCACCTTCAATCCTCGAAGTCCTGGGCGGCCACCCGCAGCGGGCGCAGCATCGCGAAGATCTCCGCGCACTCCTCCGCATCGTAGACGCCGAGTCCGAAGTCCATCTCCATCAGGTCGAGGGTGGCGGCCTCCACCACCTCGCGGCCCTTGTCCGTGATGGAGGCGAGCGTGCCGCGCCCGTCGTTGGGGTTGGGCCGTTTGTCGACGAGACCGGCGGTCACCAGCCGGTCCACGGTGTTGGTGACGGAGGTCGGGTGGACCATCAGCCGCTCACCGATCTTGGACATCGGCAGTTCGCCGGCCTTGGAGAAGGTGAGCAGCACCAGCGCCTCGTACCGGGCGAAGGTGAGGCCGTACGGCTTGACGACGGCGTCCACCCCGGCGAGCAGGATCTGGTGGGCGCGCATGATCGAGGTGATCGCGCCCATGGAGGGAACGGGTCCCCAGCGCTGCTGCCAGAGTTCGTCGGCGCGCGCGATGGGGTCGAAAGGCAGGCTGAGCGGCTTGGACACGCCATCGACCTTACCCACTGGTTACTCGCGGGTCAGCACCGTCTCGCCCTTCGGTCGTACGTTCCGTCGCCCCCGGCGGGGCAGGCTCCGCAGCCGGCCGCCCGTCCGTCCGCGCGCCTCCCGCGCCGCCGTGGCGTGCGGTCCGGTGCGGTGGACCTCCCGTACGAGGACGAGGCAGCAGAGCGTGCCGAGCGCACCCGCCCCGGCCACCACCTGAGGTACGGGAAGGAATTCGGCGGCCGCTCCCGCCGCCGCCATGCCGAGCCCCTGGAGCGTCATCAGACCCGCCGTGAGCAGGGTCATCGCCCGGCCGCGCAGCTCCTCGGGGACCGCCGCGACGAACCACTGGTCGAGGCCGATGACATACGCGGCCGCCGCACCGGACAGGGTGAGCGCGGCCAGTGCCCAGCCGAGGCCGGGCTCGGCCCCGTACACCAGCAGGGGCAGCAGTCCGAGGGCGGCGCCCGGCAGGACGACGCGGGGGCGGGCGCGCGGCGAGAGCACCGTACCGACGTACAGCTCCGCCACGATGTGCCCCACGGGCATCGCGCACATCATCAGCCCCAGCGCCGCCGGACCGAGCCCGAGGGAGTCCGCGTACGGGGCGGCCAGGGCCTCGGGCGCGACGACGAACATCGCGGGGAGCCAGAAGAGCAGCAGCAGCGCCCGCGTACGCCGGTCGCCCAGCAGCAGCCGGGCGCCGCCGAGCGATTCCCGCAGCAGGGAGCCGCCGTGGCGGTGGCCCGCCGGCCCGGCGGCCCCCGCGTCACCCGGACGTGCGGTGGCGCGGGCCGGACGGTCGGCCGTCCCGAAGCGCAGCAGCGCGGCCGAGCAGAGGAACGTCACGGCCGTGACGCAGATCGCGCCGCGCGCGGGCACGACGGCGAGCAGCACCCCGCCCAGCCCGAACCCGGCGAGCTGCGCGCTCTGCGAGACGATCCGCAGCAGGGAGCGGCCGAGTACGTACAGATCGCCCTCGCCGAGGATGTCGGTCAGCGCGGCCATCCTGGTCCCGGTGAAGACGGGCGCGATCGCGGCGACGGCGCAGCGCAGGGCCAGCAGCCCGGCGATCGGCGTGCCGGGCAGCACCATCACCCCCACGCAGAGGGCGCAGAGCAGATCGCAGACCACCAGCACCCGGCGGGCGGGGTAGCGGTCGGCGACCCCGGCGAGGAGGGTCCCGCCGACGAGGTACGGGAGCAGCCCGAGGGCGAAGGTGAGGGCGCTGAGCAGCGGGGATCCGGTGAGGTCGTAGACGAGGAAGGTCAGCGCGATCTCGCTGACGACCACGCCGAGGAGGGAGAGGAGGTGCGCGGCGAAGACGAACCGGAACTCACGGACGGCGAAGACGGCGCCGTACCCACGGGGAGCGTTCTGGGGCATGGAGGCAGACTGACGGGGTAGGAGCCACGGCCACAGTCATTCGGACGAGTCCGAATCTTCGGCGGACCGCGGACCGCGGACCGCAGACCACGGACCGCGGCCCGGAGCCCGGAGCGACGGAAGCCTTCGGACCGAATGGGAGGCCGCCCGCACCATGCCGTTCCAGCTCCACTTCGACGAGAGCGATCTGCTCCGCTGCCGGTTCGCCGTGTCGCCGCTCTGGGAGACGCAGGAGGCGGTACGCACCCTCGCGCGCCCCGAGCGACACGGGTACCACCTGCCGTGGCTGCGCCGGATCCGGGCTGCGGTGGCGGCGATCGATCTCGCGCCGCTGCATCTCCTGATGCCCGAGCACGGGCACAACCCGGACTTCCTGAGCCGCCCGCCGTCGGTACCCCTCCCCACCTTCGAGGAGGAGATCGCGGCCGTCCGCGCCACCGATCCGGAGCTGGTCAGAACCGACATCACGCTGGCGCTCGCCGACACCCCGGGCGCCGCGGCGCGCCCCGAGGGCCGGGCGATGGCGGCGGATCCGGTGGAGGCGGTGCGGAGGCTGGCCGGGCTGCTGGAACGGGTGTGGCACGAACTGGTGGAGCCGGAGTGGCCCCGGCTGCGCACCCTGCTGGAGGCCGATGTGTCGTACCACTCGCGGCGGTTGGCGGAGACCGGTCTCCAGGGGCTGCTGGGGGAGCTGAGTCCGCAGCTCTCCTGGACGGACGGCTCCACCCTGACGATCACGGGAACGAACGGCAGCCACACCCGCGTACTCGGCGGCGAGGGGCTGGTCCTGATGCCGAGTGTGTTCTCCTGGCCGCGCGTGGTCAGCGGTTATCTGCCGCCGTGGCAGCCGGCCGTGATCTATCCGGTGCGCGGCATCGGCGGCCTGTGGACGCGGCCGTCGGACCGTACCCCCGACGCGCTGGCCCGGCTGCTGGGCCGGGCGCGGGCGGACGTGCTGTGCGCGCTGGACGAGCCGTCCGGGACGACGGCGCTCGCGCGGCTGCTGGGACTGGCCCCGTCGTCCGTGTCGGCACATCTGTCGGCGCTGCGCGGGGCGGGGCTGCTGACCTCGCGGCGGTACGGGCACCAGGTGCTGTACGAGCGGACGCCGCTCGGCATCGCCCTGTCGGCGTCGGCGTCGGCTCCGCTGTCGGCGTCGGCATCCGCCCCGGTGTCGCAGAGCACAACCGATTGAGCGCTATGTAACGATATGCCGGTCTTGCCATTCCCATCGTCGCCCAGTCGACTTCCGAGGGGTCTGGATGTCCGGCCGCAGACCGCAATCACCGTCTTCATCGATGCCGATGCCGGTACCCGCACCGGTACGGGTACCGGCACCGCCGTCGCGCCGCGCGCGCCCCGCGCCGACGACCGTCGTCGCGGCCCTGCTCACCCTCGCCGCGCTGGTGAGCTGCGCCCCGTCCGCGTCCCGGCCCGAGGCGCCGGTGCCGCGCGCCGCGCGGACGGCGCCGGCGGTCCAGGGCGAGGCGGCCCCGACGGCGGCGTCACCCTTCTGGATCGACCCGGACAGCGACGCGGCCCAGCAGGTCAGCCGGTGGGAGCAGGAGGGGCGTTCGGCCGACGCGAAGGCGCTCAAGCGGATCGCGGACCGCGCGGTCGCCGTCTGGCCCGCCGCCGAGAACCCCGAGCCGCAGATCCGCCGGGCGGTACGGGGCGCGACCGCCGGCAAGCGGACGGCGGTCTTCGTCGCGTACAACATCCCGCATCGCGACTGCGGGCTCTACTCGGCGGGCGGCGCCGCCGACGGGCCGTCCTACCGCGACTGGATCGACGGCTTCGCGGCGGCGATCGGCGACGCCGAGGCCATCGTCGTACTGGAGCCGGACGCGGTGCCGCATGTCGCGGACGGCTGCACCCCGTCCGAGCACCACGCCGAGCGGTACGAACTCCTCACCCACGCGGTCGGCCGTCTGAAGCGGCAGCCGCACACCCGCGTCTACGTGGACGCCGGCAACCCGGACTGGATCTCCGACCCGGCCAAGATCGCGGACGCGCTCCAGCGGGCGGGGGTCGGCGCGGCGGACGGTTTCTCGCTCAACGTGTCCAACTTCCAGACGAACAACACCGTCAAGGCGTACGGGACCCGGCTCGCCGGCCTGCTCGGCGAGACCCACTTCACGGTGGACACCAGCAGAAACGGCGCGGGCCCGCTCCCCGGCAACCGCGACGAGGCCTGGTGCAACCCCCCGGGGCGCGCCCTGGGCACCCCGCCGACCACGAACACCGGCAACGAACTGGTCGACGCGTTCCTCTGGATCAAACGCCCCGGCGAGTCGGACGGCCCCTGCCGGGGCGGCCCGGCGGCGGGCACATGGTGGCCGGAGTACGCGCTGGGCCTGGCGCGCCGCGCGAAGGGCTGACGCAGCGCGAAGGGCTCAAGGGCTGACGCGCGCCGGATCCCGCCGTCCGCATCCTCCTCCCGCCTCAACCGCCGTGCGCCTTGCGGTAGGCGCTCGGCGTCATTCCCACTTCCCTCCGGAAAAGGTTCCGGAAATTCGAGGCCGTGCCGAAACCCGTCGCTCCGGCGATCCTCTCGACGGACCAGTCGGATGTTTCGAGGAGCCGGCGCGCAGCGAGAATCCGCTGCGCGGCGACCCATTGCATGGGCGGCATTCCCGTCTCGCTCACAAAACGCCGGACGAGGGTTCTCCGTGAGAGCAGGCTGTGGTCCGCCATCCGCTGCACGGTGACGGGCGATCCGATGTTCTCCCGCACCCATTCCCGTGTCGCGCCCAGGTCGGCGCGCGGAGGGGTGGGCGCGTCCGTGTACTGCGGCTCGTGCGGGCCACGGGCGGCGGAGAAGACGACGTCCTTCGCCACGCCGTCCGCGGCGGTGGTCCCGAAGTCGGTCTGGACGACATGGAGACAGGCATCGATTCCCGACCCCGCGCCGGCGGAGGTGATGAGCGCCCCGTCCTCGACGAAGAGCCGGTTCTCGACGACATCGATCTCGGGGTACCCGGCGCGGAGCTGATCGGTGTTGCGCCAATACGTCGTGGCCGTCCTGCCGTTCAGCGCCCCGACAGCCGCGAGCGCGAATACGCCCGTGCAGACGGCGAGAACCCGCGCACCCCGCTCGACGGCGGTCCGCAGCGCCGTCAGCTGGTCCTCCGGGACAGGGACACTCAGATCCTCGTAGCCCGGGACCACGACGATATCGGCCTCCTCCAGAGCGGCGAGGGAGCGAGTCGGCCTGATGTCCGCGGCCACGTCGACGCGCGACGGCAGCTCCGCGTCGAGGGCCGGGGCGGGATCGTGATCTCCGCAGACGAAGACCCGATAACCGGGATGCCGGCCGAACACATAGGCCGGAATGGTGACGTCGAGCGGATACGCCCGCGGTACCGCGAGGATCGCGACGACCGTCGTCCCGCCCTCCCCGTTCCGCGATCCGTTCGGCAATCCGTTCCGCGATCCGTTCCGCAAGTGGACTCCCTCGCCTGCGCGCTTCCTGTCCACCCTACGTACGCGACCGTCCGACCGGGCACCCTGGCGCCGGCACGATCCTTGCGGTTGCTGGCACAACCGTGCCTGGCCCGCCCCGGCATGGCTTCCTATCGTCTTTCCCGTACCGGTGGAATTCACTTCTGATGATCGGAGCGCCATGAGCGACGCGGATCAGGTCGAAAGCTTCGGAGTCCCTTGGGAAAAGGGTTACGGATACGTTCAGGCGGTCCGGAGCGGCGACACCGTTTATCTCTCCGGCCAAGTCGCCCACGACGGAACGGAACTCGTCGCCCCCGCGCCGGTCGACGCAGCCGGATCGGTCACCGATTTCGCCAACACGGGCGAGCAGATGCGCCAGTGCTATGCCAACGCGGCCGAATTGCTACGGCGTTTCGGCGCATCGCTGGACGATGTCGTCGAAGAAGTCATCTACGCGGTCGATGTCGACGCGGCCGACGCGGCGGCGGGGCCGGTGCGCAAGGAAGCGTACGGCCGGCCGGACCCGCAGGTGGCGAGCACCATGATCGGCACCCCGCGGCTGGCCTTCCCCGAGCTGCTGGTCGAGGTGAGATTCACCGCCCGGGTCTGATCCACCGCCAACCGCCCGGGTCCGGGGCCGAGTCACCGCCCGCGTCCGGCTCCCCGGCTCACCGCCCGGGTTCGACCGCGCGCAACCCCCGGTCGGCGAAGGCGATCAGCCACTCGAAGCTCTCGTCGATGTCGGCGCTCCACTGGAAGCCGTTCGCCACCTGCAGCGTGGCGAAGCCGTGGCAGAGGCTGCGGAGCATGCGCAGGGCGTGGTCCACGTCGGGCTCCGCGATGTCGTAGCCGCGCAGGACCGCCGAGAACGCGTCGAGCAGCCGCTGGGCCGCGGCGGCCATCGGGTCGTCCGGTCCCGTCGGTTCCACGCCGATCGTCGCGGCGTACCGGCCGGGGTGCTCCAGGACGAAGGCGCGGAAGGCGGACGCGGCGGCCACCAGGGCGTCGCGGCCCGCGTATCCCTGGGCGGCGCCGCCGACGGCGTCGGCGGCCTGGCTCAGCGCCAGGGCCGCGATGCGCCGGTTGAGGTCGTCCAGGCCGCCCACGTGCTTGTAGAGGGACGGGGTGCGCACGCCCACCCGTTCGGCCAGCAGCCCCATCGTCAGATGGGCGAGGCCCACCTCGTCGGCGAGGGCGGCGCCGGCCGCGACCACGGCCGCCGGGTCCAGGCCGACCCTAGGCACGGGCGGTCTCCGACCGGAGGAAGGCGAGCAGGAGGGAGACCACCTCGTCGGGGAACTGGTCGTGCGGGTAGTGGCCGGCGCCCTCGATCATCTCCAGGCGGCCGAGGCCGGAGGGCAGGGCGTCGACGATCGCCGAGCCCTCGGCGTGCGGGTCGGCCCAGTCGGGGTCGAGCGTGCCCATCACGACCAGGACCGGGCAGCGGACGTCACCGAGCCGCGCGCCGGCGTCGGCCGGGTTGGCGCGGCCCATGCCCTGGAATGCCTTCATCCGGCCCGGCTCGCGCAGCAGGGAGTCGATACGGCCGAGCCGTTCGGCCCAGTCGGCGGGCTTCGCGCCGGGGTAGGCCACGTCGAGGTACCCGCGCCAGAGCGGGACGCTGCCGAGCACACCCGCGCCGAGCAGCCGCAGCATGCCCTGCCGGAAGCGCCGTACCCGCAGGTCGCCGAGGCGGATGGACTGCTTGCGGGTGAACGGCGCCAGTTCGGCGACCGCGGAGATCAGGGAGGGTTCGCGCGCCGCGGCGATGGTGGCGGCGCCGCCGGAGATCGAGTGGCCGACGAGCACCGCGGGGCCGCCCAGGTGGCGGATCAGGGCGAGCAGGTCGTCGGCGAGGGCGGTGCGGCTCCAGGCCGGCCAGTCGGCGCTGGACTCGCCGCAGCCGCGCAGATCGACCGCGGCGACCCGGTGGCCCGCGGCCACCAGCTGCGGGATCACCGCGCGGTACGCGGCGCGGCTGTCGCCCATGCCGTGCGCGAGCACGATCAGCGGGCCCGAACCCGCCGCCCCCGCCACCTCGTAGGCGAGGGTGCCGCCGTCGAC
This sequence comes from Streptomyces sp. NPDC056987, assembly GCF_042673865.1. Taxonomy (NCBI): domain Bacteria; kingdom Bacillati; phylum Actinomycetota; class Actinomycetes; order Kitasatosporales; family Streptomycetaceae; genus Streptomyces; species Streptomyces sp. NPDC056987. The sequence goes on along the minus strand of NZ_JBHURV010000021.1, from coordinate 120,799 downwards.
GGCGAGGTACTCGGTCATGATCCCTCCAGGTCTGGCTAACGTCATTAGCTAAAAGCTAATCCCATTAACCAGACCTGTCAACGAGAGGATCCTCTCCCCGCCTTCCCTCTTCCTCCCTCCCCCGGCACCGACCGACGCCGCCCGCCCTCACTCCACCTTGATCCACTTGGCCTCGGACGGGACGCCCGACGCGTCCGTGACGAAGAGCATGTACCAGCCGGGCGGCACCAGAGCGCGGTCCTTCGGGACCTCCACCGTCACCGAGTTCCTCGTCTTCGCCATCGTGAGGTCCACCGAGCGCTGCTCGACGTCCGTCGTGTGCGTGACCGCGCTCGGGCGCATCAGCCGCGCCGTGGCGATCGCCTCCGGGTGGTCCGTACGGAACGTGGCCCGGCCGTCCGCGCCGACCTGTTGTGGGCCCCTGCCGAGCTTCGGGCGCTTCTCCTGGGCCCGGTCGCCCTGGAGGTACGGCGGGGTGTAGATCTCCACGCGCTGCTCGAACGTGCCGAGCTTGGTGTTGTCCGCGTCGTCGAAGAGCGGGTCGGAGCCGAAGGTCACCACCCGGCCGTCCGGCAGCAGCAGCGCCTCCGAGTGGTAGTTGCGGCCCACGGTCGGGTCGGCGGCGGGGCGGAAGGTGTTGGACTTCGGGTCGTAGAACTGCGCCTTCAGGATGTCGCTGGCGCTGCGGCCCCGGTAGTCGGAGGAGCCGCCGGTGGTGAACACCGAGTCGTCCGGCAGCAGCACACTGCTCAGGTACCGGGTGCCCTGCGGGAGCCTCGGGCCCTCCTGGAAGGCCGGGTTGTCCGCCTTCAGGTCGACCACGGCCGTACGGGCGGTGGCCTTGGAGGACTCGCCGACCCCGCCGCCGCCGAGCACCATCACCCGCTGGTCCTGCACGGGCGGCAGCAGCAGGGACGCCGAGGTCTCGGTCTGGTCGAGGTCGGTGAGCCCGCCGATCCCGGTGAACGTGTTGGTCTTCACGTCCCACAGCCCCGGTTGGCGGCCCTGGTCGGCGGGGCCGTACCCGGCGTTGGAGCCGGAGTAGAAGAGCTTGCCGCCCTTGGTGAGGAAGAGCGCGGGATAGGTCGGGAAGTAGCGGGTGGGGCCCTTGGACCACTCCTTGGTCTCCGGGTCGTACAGCTCGTTGTCCCCGGTGAGTACGGCGCCCACGTCGTCCAGGCCCGAGACGGCGAGCACCTTGCCGTCCTCCAGGGTGACCAGCGTGGGGTACCAGCGGGCCTCCTTCATCGGGGCGACGGGGATGTACTTCTCGGCTCTGGGGTCGAACTCGTACGCGGCCTTGATGCCCTGGAAGTCCTGCTTCTCCGTGGTGATCTTCTGGGCGAGGCCGTAGAGGTTGTCGGCGTCCTTGCCCGTGAGGCCGACGATCCGGTACTGCGCCGCCTGGGTCGTCAGCGCCCGCGGGCCCTTCTCCGCCGCCTCCACGAAGACACGCGCCTCGCCGGCCGTGATCTTCGTCTTCCAGGGCAGCATCCGGCCGCCGGACCCGTACGCGATCTTGAACTCGCGCTTCGCCCTGGGGACGGTGACATCGAACTTGCTGATGTACTCGACGCCCGACGGGGAGCGGAAGCGCGTGCCCTTCCTGAACGTGTGGTCACGGTCCGGGTTCTCGTTCTTGACGCGCATCCCGCCGCCCGCGCGCTCGATCGAGCCGTCGAGCACCTCGTAGCGCGCCGTGCCGCCCGCGACCAGCAGCCGGCCGTCGGGGAGCTGCGAATGGCCGGAGCAGAAGAAGTCCTCGGGGGTGGGGATCTTCTTGAACGAGTTGTCGGCCGGGTTCCACAGGATCGTGTCGAACGAGCCCTTGTCGAACTTCTTCTGGTTGTTGCCGGAGCCCGCGATGATCAGGACCTTGCCGGTGTGCAGCAGGGCCGCGTGGATCGCGTTCGTGCGGTACTCCTTGGGCACGGCGAGGGGCTCCCAGGAACCGTACTGCCGCTTGTAGCCGGGCTGGGCGATCTTGTACGCGTGGTACTTCTCCTGGGCGAAGGAGACGGCCGCGGGGGCGTTGAGCCCCACGAGCACCACCACCGCTCCCCCGCCCATCAGGGTCTTCCTGAACTTGTTCGACGGCCGGCGCCGGGGCCGGTACTGCTCGGGCATCTCTCAGTTCCCTCCGGTCGTCGTCTTGGGCGGGATCGCGGGCACCGCCGCGGGCTGGGGCGCGGGCTGCGGGACATGCCGTGTCTCGGGGGCCGCGAGGGCCATGAGGGTGGTCGCGGCCCGTGCCGCGTCGGCGCGCTCCTGACGGGCCGTCCACGCCCAGACGGCGATGGGGGCCAGCGCTGTCGCGAGCGCCAGAAGGGCCCAGGTACGCATCGCCACATGGGAGTGGCCGAGGAGGAAGGAGGCGAGGAGCGAGGCGACGAGCACGGCGGCCCAGAAGAAGTGCACCCGGAACGTCAGCAGCCGGTCGGGGCTGGCCTCACCGCCCTTGGGGGTGACGACGAAGCGGCCATGGGTACGCAGCACGGCCGACCCCAGCGACTTGAGGTAGATCGGCGCGGAGAGCGCGGACATCGCCATCCCGGCGAGTCCGCCGGAGCCCTCGGGCTCGTGGGGCGAGACGTTGTGGCGCCGGTTCCAGAGGTAGAGGCCGATCTGGAGGGCGGCGGCGTCGCTGTAGAGCATCAGCAGGACCGAGGAGGAGACCTGGGTGCCGGAGGCGCCGAGCCAGAGGAACAGGACGCAGCTGAGGATGCCCAGGAACCAGTTGACCGCGGTCATCGGGTAGTAGACGAGCATCATCGTGTAGCTGAACAGCCGCCCCGGCGGCACTCGGAAGGGTGCCTTCCAGTACTGCTTGAAGAGGGTTTCGTAGGTCCCCCTGGACCAGCGCAGCTGCTGGGTGAAGAAGTCCGTCCAGGAGGCGGGCCCCTCGCCGACGGCCAGCACGTCGGGGGTGTAGACGGAGCGCCAGAACCGGCCAGTGAGCGGGTTCCTGCGGCGGTGCAGCTCGAAACCGGTCGCCATGTCCTCGGTGATCGAGTCGTACAGGCCGCCCGCCTGCTTGAGCGCGGTGATCCGTACGGCGTTGTTGGTGCCGACGAACATGGGCGCCCGGTAGCGGTTCCCGGCCCGCTGGATCAGCGCGTGGAAGAGGAACTGCTGGGACTCGGCGGCCTTGGTGACCGGCGAGGTGTAGTTCCCGTACACCTGGGGACCGACGACGAAGGCGATGTCCGGGTCGCGGAAGTAACCGAGCATCCGCTCCAGGAAGTTGGGAAGCGGTATGTGATCGGTGTCGACGGAGGCGAAGAAGTCGTAGTCGTCGCCGTGCATCGCGATCCAGGCGTTGTAGTTGCCGTGCTTGGTGCGGGCCTTGTGCACGCCGCTCGGGCGGTTCCACTCGGGCACCCCGCGGCGGGTGAAGTGGCGTACGCCCAGCTCCTCGCAGAGCGCCCGGGCGGCGGGGCTGTCGCCCTCGTCGAGCAGCCAGATGTCGAGCGGGCCGCTGTGGCGCAGGCGCCCGGCGCCTTCGAGGGTGTCCCGCACCATGGCGAGCGGTTCCTTGCCGGGGACGTACGTGGTGAGGAACGCGACGCGGGTGCCCGTCTCGGCGGGTACCGGCACCGGGTCCTGGGCGACCATCGTGGCATGGGCCACGGAGACCACGTTGACCAGCATGAAGAAGGCGATGAGCCCGATCGAGCCGAGCATCACGTGGTCGAAGACGATGAGCCAGCGGTCGCCGCCCTCGCGGACGGTGCGGTGGGTGGGCCAGACCAGATAGACGAGAAGGACCCCGGAGAGCAGCGGCGCCAGGGCCATCAGCAGGACGGCACGTATTCGGCGGGGTTCCCGCGAGAGCAGACTCCGGTACTGCACCCGGTAGGCGGCCTTCCGGCCCGGCTCCATGAGGGGGCCGGCCAGACAGCTGTGGACGTCGTAGTCGTACTCGAAGCTCTCCGGGCGCACGATGCCTCCAGCGTTCTCGCGCGGTCGATGACCCCACAAAAGGGGACATTTACCGGCGTGTCGACTGGAGGCGTCCGTGCGAGGGGCCGTACGTTCGAGGGTTCGCCCGTACGGAGGCCGCGCCCGGCGGACAGACCGCGTCGGGCGGGGAGACCGCGTCAGGCGGAGAGGTGGCGCTCCACCGTCTCGACCTTCGAGGTGAGGCCGTCCGTGACGCCGGGCCTGATGTCGGCCTTGAGGACGAGCGAGACGCGTCCGGCGCGGGCCTCGACGGCGGCGACGGCGCGCTTGACCACGTCCATCACCTCGTCCCACTCCCCCTCGATCGAGGTGAACATGGCGTCCGTACGGTTCGGCAGTCCGGAGGCGCGGACGACGCGGACGGCGTCGGCGACGTACTCGCCGACGTCCTCCCCGACGCCGAGGGGCGAGACGGAGAAGGCGACGATCATGCGCTCACCGTACCCTCGCGACGGGCGCGGGAGGCGATGACCGCGTCGTCGGCGGCGCGCTTGAGCTTGCGCTCGGCGAAGAAGCCGCCGGCGGGCAGGACGGAGAGCACGAAGTAGAGGGCCGCCGTGCCGAAGGACCATTTGGTGCGGTTCCAGGCGTCGAGCCAGAAGATCACGTAGAGGACGAAGAGCAGGCCGTGGACGGCACCCATCACGGGGACCGCGTTGAACTCCGTCGTCCGCTTGAGGACCGAGCAGACGAGCAGCAGGAGGAAGGAGACGGCCTCCGGCGCGGAGACCAGGCGGAGGCGGTGGAGGGAGGAGGCGGTCTTGATGTCCACGAGGAAGGCACCTTCGTCTTCGGGGGCAACGTGAGGGCGGAAGCAGCACGCTCCGTGGCGCACACGATCTTGTGAATGCGCGCACAAGCGTTTCCTCATTGTGACAGCCCCGCTTTGCCCGACCGTTATCAGGGGTCGGGTCGGCCCCTGTCCGGGTCGGGGCGGCCCGTCTCAGGGTCGGGTCGGCTCCGGGATCGTTCCGGGACGTGTCGGGGGCACGGGCCCTGTTCCGGGTCGGCGGCGCCGGATACCGTCGACGCGTGGCTCAGTTCCGACTGCAAGGCAGCAAGGTGCTCGCCGTCGACCTGACCGGCGACGCCGTGAAAGCGAAGAACGGCTCGATGGTCGCGTACGACGGCCGGATGACCTTCAAGAAGATGACCGGGGGCGGTGACGGACTGCGCGGGATGGTGACGCGCCGCCTCACCGGTGAACAGATGACCGTGATGGAGGTGAAAGGCCAGGGCACGTGTTTCTTCGCCGACCGGGCGAGCGAGATCAACCTCGTCTCGCTCCACGGCGACAAGCTCTATGTCGAGGCGAGCAATCTCCTCTGCACGGACGCCGGACTGCGGACGGGCACGGCCTTCACGGGGCTGCGCGGGGGCGCGACGGGAAATGGCTTGTTCACGACCACGGTCGAGGGCACGGGGCAGGCGGCGATCATGTCGGACGGTGAGGCGGTGGTCCTGCGGGTGGCACCGCAGTACCCGCTGTACGTCGACCCCGGCGCGTACATCGCGCACCAGGGCAATCTCCAGCAGAAGTTCCAGTCGGGGGTGAACTTCCGGACCTTCATGGGCGAGGGCTCGGGCGAGTCCTTCCAGATCCGGTTCGAGGGCGACGGTCTGGTCTACGTGCAGCCGAGCGAGCGGAACACGATCGGGGGCGATGTCTGATGCCGTTCCGCGAGATCAACGCGAAGATGGTCGAGGCGACGGTGGCGCCCGGGCAGAAGCTGTTCAGCCAGCGGGGCGCGATGCTCGCGTACCGGGGCGAGGTCAGCTTCACGCCGAACATCCAGGGCGGCCAGGGCGGGCTGATGTCGATGATCGGACGGCGGGTGGCCAACGAGGCGACCCCGCTGATGACGGTCGAGGGCAGCGGCACGGTGATGTTCGGGCACGGTGGCCACCACATCCAGGTGATCAACCTGGCGGGCGACACCCTGTACGTGGAGGCGGACCGGCTGCTCGCCTTCGACGGCACCCTCCAACAGGGCACGATGTTCATGGGGTCGCAGGGCGGCGTGATGGGCATGGTGCGCGGCCAGGTGACCGGCCAGGGGCTGTTCACGACCACGCTCAAGGGCCACGGCGCGGTCGCGGTGATGGCGCACGGCGGGGTGATCGAGGTGCCGATCTCCCCGGGGCGGGACATCCATGTGGACCCGCAGGCGTACGTCGCCCACCACGGCGACGTACGGAACAAGCTCTCCACCGCGCTCGGCTGGCGCGACATGGTGGGGCGGGGCTCGGGTGAGGCGTTCCAGTTGGAGCTGAGCGGCAGCGGTGCGGTGTTCGTCCAGGCGTCGGAGGAGAAGCTGTGAGCGGGGGAGTGACGAGCGCTCCGGTGATCTTCGATCCGGTGACGCTGCCGAGCGACGACAACGTCAACGCGTACACCTTCTGTGTGGAGTTGAAGGGGAGCCAGTGGTTCCTCCAGAAGGGCAAGATGATCGCCTACTACGGGCAGATCAACTTCGACGGGATCGGCCACGGCCGCTTCGAGCCGCTGGTGCGCAGCAGCTTCCACTCGCCGCTGCACGCGGCGGACTGGGTGGTCGCGGAGGGCAGCGGGAAGATGCTGCTCGCCGACCGCGCCTTCGACGTCAACTCCTTCGACCTGGAGGAAGGCAATCTGACGATCCGTTCGGGGAATCTGCTGGCGTACCAGCCGTCGCTGGCGCTCAAGCAGTCGATCGTGCCGGGCTTTCTGACCCTGATCGGGACGGGGAAGTTCGTGGCGGCGTCCAACGGGCCCGTGGTCTTCATGGAGCCGCCGCTGCGGGTGGATCCGCAGGCGCTGGTCGGCTGGGCGGACTGCCCCTCCCCCTGCCACCATTACGATCATGGCTATATGTCCGGTGTGCTCGGCGGCATCCGTTCACTGACGGGGATCGGGGGCGTCTCGGGCGAGGAGCATCAATTCGAGTTCGTGGGGGCCGGTACGGTGCTGCTGCAGTCGACGGAGACGCTGATGGCGGAGCAGCCGACGGGTGCGGCGCCCCCGGAGCAGGGGGTGCCCGGCGGCGGCCATTCCTCCGGACAGGGAGGACTTGGTGATCTCCAGCGCCGCTTCGGTCTGTGAGCGGTAGTCTGCGGAGTGTGACGTCGAACGCGTGCACCCCTCCCGTGGTGCGTCCGCGCGGCGCTTCGGGTGCCTGGCGTCACACGTACCACCCTCCTTACATTTCGTCCAGAATTCAACTTCTTAGGTAGAATCGATTACATGGAGACCGAGACGGCCACCCGCTGGCTGAGCGATGCGGAGCAGTGCGCCTGGCGCACCCACCTGGATGTCAGCAAGCTGCTGACGCACCAGCTGGAGAAGGATCTCCAGCCGTTCGGACTGACCATGAACGACTACGAGATCCTGGTCAATCTCTCGGAGTCGGCGGAGCGGCGCATGCGGATGAGCGATCTCGCCGCCATCACCCTCCAGTCCAAGAGCCGGCTCTCCCACCAGATCACCCGGATGGAGACCGCGGGGCTGGTGCGCAGGGAGAACTGCGAGTCGGACCGGCGCGGGCTCTTCGCGGTCCTGACCGACCAGGGCATGGAGACGATGCAGCGGGTCGCCCCGCACCATGTCGAGTCCGTACGGCGCCACTTCATCGATCTGCTCTCACCGGAGGCGCTGGCGGAGCTGCGGACGTCGCTGGCCCCGGTCGCGGAACAGCTCCGCGGCCGGCGCGGCAAGATCTGAGCCCGCGGGAGCGGGAGCGAGGGCCGGACCCGGGGCCGCCCCGGCCCCGGCGTGCTACAGGACCTGGGCGCCGGCCTCACCGGGGCCGGTCACGGCGGGCAGCCGTAGTTCGAAGAGGGCGCCGCCGGACGGCGCCCGGCCGACCGTGAGGGTGCCGCAGTGCCGCTCGGCCACATCGCGGGCGATGGCCAGCCCGAGACCGGCCCCGCCGTCGTCACGGCTGCGGGCGTCGTCGAGCCGGACGAACCGTTCGAAGATCCGCTCGCGCTCCGCCTCCGGCACCCCGGCGCCGTCGTCGGCGACCGCGAGCACCACCCAGGCGCCCACCCGGCGCACCGACGTCTCGACCGAACCGGCCGCGTGCCGCTGGGCGTTGTCGAGGAGATTGCCGAGGACCCGCGCCAGCTGACCGCGCGAGCCCACCACGTCGAACCCCTCCCGGGCCCGCACGGCGACCGGGAAGCGGTCCGTGGCCCGCTGGGAGACCTCCTCGCGGACCAGCGCGCCCAGGTCGGTCCTGGTACGCCCCGGCCGCTCCCCCGCGTCCAGCCGCGCCAGCATCAGCAGGTCCCCGGCGAGCTGCTGGAGCCGTACGGTGTCCGCGACCGCGCCCGGCACGTCCAGCAACCCCGGGTGCGCGTGCCCCACTTCGAGCTGGGTGCGCAGGGAGGCGATGGGGCTGCGCAGTTCGTGCGAGGCGTCCGCGACGAAGCGGCGCTGCCGTTCCACCGCCGCCTCCAGCGCGGTCAGCGTCTCGTTGGTGGTCCGGGCCAGCCGGGCCACCTCGTCCCGGGTGGCGGGCTCGGGCACCCGCCGCGACAGGTCCTCGGAGGCGGTGATGGCCGCCATCTCGCTCCGGATGCCCTCCACCGGCCGCAGCGCGCGCCGCGTGACCAGCCAGGTCACTCCCCCGACGACCAGCAGCAGGACCGGCAGGCCCAGCAGCATCGCGGCGGCGGTCGTGTTCACCGCGCTCCGCCGGTCGGCGAGGGACGCGCCCGCGTGCACGACGACCGTCCGGCCGGTGCGGTCGGTGGCCTCGACGGTCGCGAAGCGGTAGTCGCCCGCCGTGCCCTCGACCGTCGCGCTCCCGTCGCTGTATTCCGTCGTGTCGTCGATCTCCCCCACGGCGGGGTCGTCGTCCCCGCCCTTCCCGCCGCCGTGGTCGTCGCCGCCGTCGTCGTCGGAGTCGTCATCATCCTCGGAGCTGCCGGAGCTGCCGGACCGGTCGGTGCCGGAGCCGCCCGTGCGGGCGGTCCCCGACGGATCCGGCGCCGACCGCGCCGTGTCGACCGCGGGGACACCGGAGCCGCTGATCCGCTGCAGCCCCTCGCTGAGGGTGAGCAGCCGCCCGTCCTCGTCGGTCACCAGTACGGGACTGTCCTCGGCGTCCGGCAGCTCCAGCTTGGCGTACGGGGTCCGGTCGGGGGCCTGCGCGGCGATGTCCAGGGCGACCTCACGGGCCGCCCGGTCAGCGGCGCGCTCCGCCTGGCCGGTGAGGTTCACGCGCAGCGAGAGCAGGACGGCGACGCCCGCGGCCACCAGCGCCACCGCGACGACCGCGGTCGCGCCGAGCGACGCCTTGGCCCGTACGGACGAGAACCGGCCGCTCACCGCGCGACCAGCCGGTATCCGGCGCCGCGCACCGTCTGGATGGACGCGGCGCCGAGCTTGCGGCGCAGCGCGCTGACGTAGACCTCGATGATGTTGGGATCGCCCTCGTAGGCGAAGTCCCAGACATGCTCCAGGATCTCCGGCTTGCCGACCACCTGCCCGGCCCGTACCGCCAGTTGCTCCAGTACGGCGAACTCCTTGGCGGTGAGCGCCACTTCCGTACCGTCGCGGAAGACCCGGCGGGCGGCCGTGTCGACGCTGAGGGCGCCGATGCGCAGCACGGGCGAGGCACCGGCCGTACCGCGGCGGCGCAGCAGGGCCTTGACCCGGGCGACGAGGACGACGTACGAGAACGGCTTGGTCAGGTAGTCGTCGGCGCCCGTGTCGAGCCCCTCCGCCTCGTCGTACTCGCCGTCCTTCGCGGTGAGCATCAGGATCGGTACGTCGTGGCCGGCGGCGCGCAGGGCGGCGCAGACCCGGTAGCCGTTCATGCCCGGCAGCATGATGTCGAGGACAACCAGGTCGTAGACGCCCTCACCGGCGCGGTGCAGCCCTTCGAGGCCGTCGTGGACGACATCGACGGCGAATCCCTCGGCGGTCAGGCCCTTGGCGAGTGACACCGCGAGCCGCTTCTCGTCCTCCACGATCAACAGGCGCATGCGCACAGCTTCGCAAACGGAACCTGAAGATCACTTCAGCTGACTTCAGCCTGGCTTCAGGTTCGGTACGGCAGATTGAAGGCGTTCGACACGGATCGACTCGGGAGGCCCTCCTCATGAAGCGCAACATCGTCATCGCAGCGATCACCGCGGCGGCCCTGATCGGCGGGGGTACGTACACGGCCGCGGTCGCACTGAGCGGCGACCGCGGGAGCGACGACGCGGCACCGGTACTGCCGGTGGTCACCGCGACGCCGTCGCCCTCGGACAGCGCGTCGGACGACCCCGGGGACGACCGCGGCGGCCGGGGCGGCGGCGCGGACGACGACTCCTCGCCGGCCCCCGCCCCGACGCGGACGGCGACCGCGGCCCCGGCCCCCGCGCCGACCGCGCCCCGGCCGGACCTCTCCGCGGCCCAGGCCGTCGCGGTGGCGCTCGCGGCGCATCCGGGTGCGGTGTCCTCGGTGGAGGCGGACGACGACGTGGCGGCCGGCGCCGCCGACCGGTGGGAGATCGATCTGCTCGCCGAGAACGGCCGCTGGCTGGAACTGCGGATCGACGCGGCGACGGGGACGGTTCGGGTGGATCGGGACGCCAACAATGCTGACGATGACGACGATGACAGCGACGACCGCGCGGCCCTGCGCGCCGCCACGGTCGACGTCCGGCGGGCGATGACCGCCGCGCTCGCCTCCGTACCCGGAACGGTGACCTCGGCGGAGCTGGACGACGACCGGGGCGGGCCCTGGGAGGTCGACGTACGCGGCAAGGACGGCCGTACGCACGAACTGAACGTCAACTCGACAACCGGCAAGGTGACGGTGGACCGCGACGATGACGGGGACGACGACTGACGCCGGCCGGTGCGCCGGACGGGCTCGATGTGACGGCCCGTCCGGCGCGTCGGACGCCGCGAAGGCGACGGGCCGGAAGGGCCGGACGGACCGAGGCCTGACGGACCGGGCTACGAGGTGATCCCCGCGACCAGTTCGTCCGCCGCCGTGTACGGGTCCAGCTCCCCCGCCACGATGCGCTCGGCCAGGGCGTCCAGGCGCCGGTCGCCGTGCAGGTCGCCGATGCGCCTGCGCAGCGCGGTGACCGCGATGGTCTCCACCTCGTGGGCCGCGCGGCGGGCCCGGCGCTCGGCGAGGACGCCGTGCTCCTCCATCCAGGCGCGGTGCTTCTCCAGCGCCTCCACCACCTCGTCGATGCCCTCGCCCCGCGCGGCGACGGTCTTCACGATCGGCGGGCGCCAGTCGCCGGGACCCCGGGACTCGCCGAGGCCCAGCATGTGGTTGAGCTCGCGGGCCGTGGCGTCGGCCCCGTCGCGGTCCGCCTTGTTGACCACGTACACGTCGCCGATCTCCAGGATCCCCGCCTTGGCCGCCTGGATCCCGTCGCCCATGCCGGGCGCGAGCAGCACCACCGAGGTGTCGGCCTGCGAGGCGATCTCGACCTCAGACTGGCCGACCCCCACGGTCTCCACGATGATCACGTCGCACCCCGCCGCGTCCAGCACCCGGATCGCCTGCGGGGCCGCCCAGGCCAGCCCGCCGAGATGGCCGCGGGTCGCCATCGAGCGGATGTAGACGCCCGGGTCGGAGGCGTGCTCGGACATCCGGACCCGGTCGCCGAGGAGCGCGCCGCCGGAGAAGGGGGAGGAGGGGTCGACCGCCAGTACGGCGACGCGCCGGCCCGCCCGGCGGTACGCGGAGACCAGTGCCGAGGTCGAGGTCGACTTGCCGACGCCCGGCGACCCGGTCAGGCCGATGACGTACGCGTTGCCCGCGAGGGGGGCCAGCGCCGCCATCACCTCGCGGAGCTGCGGGGACGCCCCCTCGACGAGAGAGATCAGTCGGGCCACGGCCCGCGGCCGGCCCTCGCGTGCCTGAGCCACCAGCCCGGGGACGTCCTGCATCACAGCTCCGTTCCTGTCGTTCTCCGGTACGGCCGGCCACCACATGGCCCGTTCGGTTCTCGCTCGTTCGGGTCACGCTCGTTCGGGTACGGCTCGTCCGCGTGAAGCTCGTCCGCGTACGGTCGGCGTCCCGTCAACGGCGCGGCACGCGGACGATCAGCGCGTCGCCCTGGCCGCCGCCCCCGCACAGCGCAGCCGCTCCGGTGCCGCCGCCGCGCCGCTTCAGCTCCAGCGCCAGGTGGAGGACGAGCCGGGCACCCGACATCCCGATCGGGTGGCCGAGGGCGATCGCGCCGCCGTTCACGTTCACCTTTTCCGGGGACACCCCGAGGTCCTTCATCGACTGCACGGCGACCGCCGCGAACGCCTCGTTGATCTCGATGAGGTCCAGCTCGTCCACGCCGAGACCGGCCTTCTCCACGGCGTGCCAGATCGCGTTCGACGGCTGGGACTGGAGGGAGTTGTCCGGGCCCGCGACATTGCCGTGCGCGCCGATCTCGGCCAGCCACTCCAGGCCCAGCTCCTCGGCCTTCGCCCGGCTCATGACGACGACCGCGGCCGCGCCGTCGGAGATCTGCGAGGAGGTGCCCGCCGTGATCGTGCCGTCCTTCGCGAACGCGGGGCGCAGCCGGGCCAGCGACTCGACAGTGGTCTCGGCGCGGATCCCCTCGTCCTGCGAGAAGAGCACCGGTTCGCCCTTGCGCTGCGGGATCTCGACCGGGGTGATCTCCGCGTCGAACACGCCGTTCTTCTGGGCGGCGGCGGCCCGCTGGTGGGAGAGCGCGGCGAACTCGTCCTGCGGGGCGCGGGCGATGCCGAGGCGGGTGTTGTGCTTCTCCGTGGACTCCCCCATGGCGATGGACTCGAAGGAGTCGGTCAGCCCGTCGTACGCCATCGAGTCGAGCATCTCGATCGCGCCGTACTTGTGGCCCTCGCGGGACTTGGGCAGCAGATGTGGCGCGTTCGTCATCGATTCCTGGCCACCGGCGACGACGATGTCGAACTCGCCCGCGCGGATGAGCTGGTCGGCCAGCGCGATCGCGTCGAGTCCGGAGAGACAGACCTTGTTGACGGTGAGCGCGGGAACGTCCATCGGGATGCCGGCCTTGACGGCGGCCTGGCGGGCCGGGATCTGCCCCGCACCGGCCTGGAGCACCTGGCCCATGATCACGTACTGCACCTGGTCGCCGCCGATACCGGCCCGCTCCAGGGCGGCCTTGATGGCGAATCCACCCAGGTCGGCGCCGGAGAAGGTCTTGAGCGAGCCGAGGAGCCGTCCCATGGGGGTACGGGCACCGGCGACGATCACGGAGGTGGTGGTGTTCGTTCCAGACATGGGACGCGATCCCCTTTTGTGTGCGGCGGTGAGCGGCGTGAGGAGGAAGCTTGCGGGAGCGGACGGAAGGAGGAGGAAGGAACCGGGCGGACAGTCGTGTGAACGACGGTTCACTTCAAATGTACTGAGCCGCGTACCCCCGGGTCACCCGGCGGCGCGTGTGATCGCGCGCACGTTGCGTAATCACCCCCCGTACCGCTGCACTGTCACCATGCTGACGCGAATCGACCACATCGGAATCGCCTGTTTCGACCTCGACGCGACGGTCGAGTTCTACCGGGCCACCTACGGCTTCGAGGTCTTCCACACCGAGGTCAACGAGGAGCAGGGCGTACGCGAGGCCATGCTCAAGATCAACGAGACGTCCGACGGCGGGGCTTCGTACCTTCAGCTCCTCGAACCCGTCCGGGAGGATTCGCCCGTCGGCAAGTGGCTGGCGAAGAACGGGGAGGGCGTCCATCACATCGCGTTCGGGACCGCGGACGTGGACGGGGACGCTCAGGCCGTGCGTGACAAGGGCGTACGGGTCCTCTACGACGAGCCGCGCACCGGCTCGATGGGGTCGCGCATCACCTTCCTCCACCCCAAGGACTGCCACGGTGTACTCACAGAACTGGTCACCTCCCGCCCGGAGCACTGACCTTAAGGATTCCCGGCCCGGTAGAGTGGCGCTTCCGGGCCGGGGCCGGGCCGGGGCCGCGCCCCTGTCGTCTATCTGTCACCATTCCCCCGGGGGTCCGTTCGCCGAGAACGGTGCCCAATAGGGCAGTTGCGACCAGGGGACGGATGGGACCGCGCAGTGCGGGGCTACGAAAGCCAGCAGGGCCACCGAGCTGAGGACGACCACCTCTCGCGGTTCGAAGCCGAGATGGACCGGCTGAAGACCGCGCGGGAGAAGGCCGTCCAGCACGCCGAGGACCTCGGTTACCAGGTCGAGGTGTTGCGCGCCAAGCTCCACGAGGCACGGCGCGCTCTGGCGACCCGTCCTTCGTCCTCGTACGACAGCGGCGACCTCGGCTACCAGGCCGAACAGCATCTGCGGAACGCCCAGATGCAGGCCGAGCAGATGCGCCAGGAGGCCGAGCGCGAACTGCGGGAGGCGCGCGCCCAGACGCAGCGCATCCTCCAGGAGCACGCCGAGCACCAGGCGCGGCTTCAGGCGGAGCTGCACACGGAGGCCGTCCAGCGGCGCCAGCGGCTCGACCAGGAGCTGGCGGAGCGCCGGCAGACCGTCGAGTCCCATGTCAACGAGAACGTCGCCTGGGCCGAGCAGCTCCGTGCCCGTACGGAGGCCCAGGCCAGGCGGCTGATGGACGAGTCACGCGCCGAGGCCGAGCAGTCGCTCGCCGCGGCGCGCGCGGAGGCCGCGCGGGTCGCCGACGAGGCGCGGCGCCGGCTGGGTTCCGAGGCCGAGTCGGCCCGGGGCGAGGCCGAGCAGCTGCTGCTGCGGGCCCGCAGGGACGCCGAGCGGATGCTGAACGCCGCGTCCACGCAGGCGCAGGAGGCCAGCAGCCACGCCGAGCAGCTGCGCACCTCCACCACCGCCGAGGCCGACCAGGCCCGCCAGCAGGCCACCGAGCTGAGCCGCGCCGCCGAGCAGCGGATGCAGGCCGCCGAGGAGCGGATGCGGGAGGCCCGCGCCGAGGCCGACAAGGTCGTCACGGAGGCGAAGGAGACCGCGGCCAAGCGGCTGGCGGGCGCCGAGTCGCAGAACGAGCAGCGCACCCGTACGGCCAAGTCCGAGATCGCCCGGCTGGTCAACGAGGCGACCAAGGAGGCCGAGGCCACGAAGGCGGAGGCCGAGCAGGCCCTCGCCGACGCCCGCGCCGAGGGCGAGAAGCTGGTCGCGGAGGCCGCCGAGAAGGCCCGTACGGTCGCCGCGGAGGACACCGCGGCCCAGCTCGCCAAGGCGGCCCGTACCGCCGAAGAGGTCCTGACGAAGGCGTCCGACGACGCGCAGGCCACCACCCACTCGGCGAGCGAGGAGGCCGACCGGATCCGCCGTGAGGCGGAGGCCGAGGCGGACCGGCTGCGCGGCGAGGCGGCCGAGCAGGCCGACCAGCTCAAGGGCGCGGCCAAGGACGACACGAAGGAGTACCGCGCCAAGACGGTCGAGCTCCAGGAGGAGGCGCGCCGGCTGCGCGGCGAGGCCGAGCAGCTCAGGGCCGACGCGGTCGCCGAGGGCGAGCGGATCCGCGGCGAGGCCCGCAGGGAGGCCGTCCAGCAGATCGAGGAGGCGGCCAGGTCCGCCGAGGAACTGCTGACGAAGGCGAAGGCCGACGCCGACGACGTACGCAACGGGGCGACGACCGAGAGCGAGCGGGTACGCACCGAGGCCATCGAGCGCGCCTCGACGCTGCGCCGCCAGGCCGAGGAGACCCTGGAGCGCACCCGCGCCGAGGCGGAGCGGCTGCGCGAGGAGGGCGAGGACCTCGCCGAGGTGATGCGGGCCGCCGCCGAGCAGGCCGCCACCGAGCTGCGCGAGGAGGCCGAGCGGGGGGTCGAGGCACGCAAGGCCGAGGCGGCCGGCGAGCTGACCCGGCTGCACACCGAGGCCGAGCAGCGCTTCGCGTCCGCCGAGGAGGCGCTGGCCGACGCGCGCGCCGAGAGCGAGCGGATCCGCCGCGAGGCGGCCGAGGAGGCCGAGCGGCTGCGCGCCGAGACCGCGGAGCGCAGCCGTACGCTCCAGGCGCAGGCCGAGGAGGAAGCCGAGCGGCTGCGCACCCAGGCGGCCCAGGACGCCTCGGAGTCCCGCGCCGAGGCGGAGAACGCGGCGGTACGGCTGCGTACGGAGGCCGCCACGGAGGCGGAGCGGCTCAGGACCGAGGCGCAGGAGACCGCCGACCGGATCAGGGCGGAGGCGGGCGCCGCCGCGGAGCGGGTCGGCGCCGAGGCCGCCGAGGCGCTCGCCGCCGCACAGGAGGAGGCGAGCCGCCGGCGCCGTGAGGCCGAGGAGACCCTGTCGGGCGCCCGCGCGGAGGCGGAGCAGGAGCGCGAGCGCGCCCGCGAGCAGAGCGAGGAGCTGCTCGCGTCGGCCCGTAAACGCGTCGAGGACGCGGCCACCGAGGCACAGCGGCTGGTCGGCGAGGCCGACTACCGCGCCACGGAGCTGGTGGCCGCCGCGGAGCAGACCGCCCAGCAGGTACGGGACGCGGTCGCGGGGCTGCACGACCAGGCCGAGCAGGAGATCCTGGCGCAGCGGGTCGCCGCCGAGCAGGCCGCGGACCAGCTCAGGGCGGAGACGCGCGAGGAGTCGGAGCGGGTCCGCGCGGAGGCCTACGCGGAGCGCGAGCGGGCCGCCGAGGAGGCGCACCGGCTCCGTACCCGCTCCCAGGAGGAGTCGGAGGCCGCGCAGGCGCTCGCCGAGCGCACCGTGGGCGACGCGATCGGCGAGGCGGAGCGGGTGCGCGCCGACACCGCCGAGTACGCGCAGCGGGTACGGACGGAGGCCTCGGACGCGCTGTCGGCGGCGGAGCAGGACGCGTCCCGCAGCCGCGCCGAGGCCCGCGAGGACGCCAACCGGATGCGGAGCGACGCGGCCGGGCAGGCCGACCGGCTCATCGGTGAGGCGTCGGGCGAGGCCGAGCGGATGCGCGCGGAGGCCGCGGAGACGGTGGGTGCGGCGCAGCAGGCGGCGGAGCGGATGCGCGCCGAGGCCGAGCAGCACAAGCGGGAGAGCGAGGCCACGGCCGAGCGGGTCAGGAACGAGGCGCAGGAGGAGACGGACTGGCTGCTGGACGAGGCGCGCAAGGACGCGGCGAAGCGCCGTTCCGACGCGGCCGAGCAGGCGGACCAGCTCGTCAACAAGGCCCAGGAGGAGGGGCTGCGCTCCGCCACCGAGGCCGAGAAGCAGGCCGACGCGCTGGTGGGCGCGGCCCGCAAGGAGGCGGCCCGGATCACCTCGGACGCCACGGTCGACGGCAACTCCCTGGTGGAGCAGGCCCGTTCGGACGCGAACGAGCTGCTGGTCGGGGCGCGCCGGGACGCGACGGCGATCCGGGAGCGGGGCGAGGAGCTGCGCCGGCGCGTCGAGAACGAGATCGAGCAACTCCACGAGCGGGCGCGGCGCGAGACGTCGGAGCAGCTCAGGACGGCGGGCGAGCGCGTCGACAAGTTGATGAAGGCCGCCGACGAGCAGCGCGCCGAGGCCGAGCAGAAGGCCAAGGAGCTGGTCGCGGACGCCAATTCGGAGGCGAGTTCGGTCCGGATCTCGGCGGTGCGCAAGGCGGAGGGGCTGCTCAAGGAGGCCGAGCAGAAGAAGGCCACCTTGGTCAGGGAGGCGGAGCAACTGCGCGCCGAGGCAGCCTCGGAGGCCAAACAGATGGTGGACGAGGGCAAACGAGAGCTGGAAGTCCTGGTGCGCCGGCGCGAGGACATCCAGGCCGAGATCTCCCGTGTCCAGGATGTGCTGGAGGCGTTGGAGTCGTTCGAGGCTCCGTCAGGAGGCGGGAAGGACAATCCCGTCAAGGCGGGCGCTACGGCCGGAACCACCCGTTCGAGTAGCAAGTCTTCTGACAGTTAGTGCCGCAGGGGGGCGACTTGCCACTCAAAAGGCTGGACATTCTCCATATCAAACCTGCATCGGCTCGATGACACGCCGCTTAGGCCCCTAGGATTCCCCCTATCACCTCACCGGTCTCATTCGACAGGAACCCCATGAGCGACACTTCCTCCCCATTCGGCTTCGAGCTCGTGCGGCGTGGTTACGACCGCGGTCAGGTGGACGACCGCATTACCAAACTCGTCGCCGACCGTGACAGTGCACTGGCCCGCATCACCTCTCTCGAAAAGCGCATCGAGGAACTCCACCTTGAGACGCAGAACGCCCAGGCGCAGGTCAACGACGCGGAGCCGTCGTACGCCGGCCTCGGCGCCCGCGTCGAGAAGATCCTCCGCCTCGCCGAGGAGGAGGCGAAGGACCTGCGCGAGGAGGCCCGTCGCGCGGCGGAACAGCACCGTGAGCTCGCCGAGTCGGCGGCCCAGCAGGTGCGCAACGACGCCGAGGCGTTCGCCACCGAGCGCAAGGCGAAGGCCGAGGACGAGGGCGTCCGTATCGTCGACAAGGCGAAGGGCGACGCGCAGACGCTGCGTTCGGACGCGCAGAAGGACGCGCAGTCCAAGCGCGAGGAGGCCGACGCGCTCTTCGAGGAGACCCGTGCCAAGGCCGCCCAGGCCGCCGCGGACTTCGAGACGAACCTCGCCAAGCGGCGTGAGCAGTCGGAGCGCGACCTGGCGTCCCGTCAGGCGAAGGCCGAGAAGCGCCTGGCGGAGATCGAGCACCGCGCCGAGCAGCTTCGTCTGGAGGCCGAGAAGCTGCGTACGGACGCGGAGCGCAGGGCCCGTCAGACCGTCGAGACGGCGCAGCGTCAGTCCGAGGACATCGTGGCGGACGCGAACGCCAAGGCCGACCGGATCCGCAGCGAATCGGAGCGCGAGCTGGCGGCGCTCACGAACCGCCGCGACTCGATCAACGCCCAGCTCACCAACGTCCGCGAGATGCTGGCGACGCTGACGGGTGCCGCGGTGGCCGCCGCCGGTTCCCCGGCGGACGACGAGCCGATCTCCCGCGGGGTCCCGGCGCAGCAGTCGCGCTGAACACCCGGGCCCGCCGCGTACGGGCCTGATCGCACGAAGCCCCCCGTCACTCCGGTGGCGGGGGGCTTCGTGCGCGCTTACGTTGGCCGCATGATCGAGGTAGAGGGGCTGACCAAACACTTCGGCCGCAAGGTCGCGGTCGATCACCTCTCCTTCCAGGTCCGGCCCGGGGTGGTGACGGGCTTTCTCGGGCCCAACGGGGCGGGCAAGTCGACCACGATGCGGATGATGCTCGCTCTGGACCATCCGACCGGCGGCTCGGTCCGGATCGACGGAAGGCACTACCGGGAGCTCGCGGAACCGCTCAAGCACATCGGGGCGCTGCTGGAGGCCGGGTCCGTGCACGGGGGCCGCACCGCCGCCGACAACCTCCGCTGCCTGGCGCAGAGCAACCGCATCCCGGAGAGCCGGGTCGCCGAGGTCCTCGACGTGGTCGGGCTGACGGCGGTGGCGCGGAGGAAACCGAAGGGGTTCTCCCTGGGGATGGGGCAGCGGCTCGGTATCGCGGCGGCGCTGCTCGGCGATCCGAAGATCTTGATGTTCGACGAGCCGGTGAATGGTCTGGACCCCGAAGGAATCCACTGGATCCGCAATCTTATGAAGGCGCTCGCACATGAAGGACGCACGATCTTCGTATCCAGTCATCTGATGAGTGAAATGGCCCTGACCGCAGATCACTTGATCGTCATCGGGCAGGGCGGACTGCTCGCGAACACCTCGATGGCGGACTTCATCCACGCGAATTCCCGGAGTTACGCGCGCGTGCGTTCCCCGCAGCGCGAAGAGTTGAAGGACATGCTGCACGGGGCGGGTTTCCGGGCGCTCGACGCGGGCGGCGGCGCGCTGGAGATCGACGGGGCGACGACGGAGGAGCTGGGCGAGCTGGCCGCCCGGCACGGGATCGTGCTGCACGAGCTGAGCGACCGGCGCGCCTCCCTCGAAGAGGCGTTCATGCGGATGACCGCGGAGTCGGTGGAGTACCACGCCCGCGGGGCCGGCGAGGGGGCCTGACCATGGCATCGGTTCCCGCGGTCCTCCGCTCCGAGTGGACCAAGATCCGTACGGTCTCCTCCACGACGTGGACGCTGATCAGCGCCCTGGTCGTGACGGTGGCCCTGGGCGGGGCGCTCTCGGCGGTGGTGAACTCCCAGTTCGGCACCCTCTCCGAGATGGAGCGGGCGGCCTTCGACCCGACGTACACCAGCTTCTCCGGGATGGTGCTCGGGCAGCTCGCGATGGTGGTCTTCGGGGTGCTGGTGGTCGGCTCCGAGTACAGCTCGGGCATGATCCGCGGTTCGCTGGCGGCCGTGCCGCGGCGCGGCACGTTCCTCTTCTGCAAGATCCTGGTCGCCGGGGTGCCGGCCCTGGTGGTCGGGGTGATCACCGGCTTCGCGGCGTTCTTCCTCGGCCAGGCGCTGCTCGGGACGCACGGCACGGGGATCGGCGAGCCGGACGTCCTGCGCGCGGTGATCGGCAGCGGTCTCTACATGACCTTGATCGCACTCTTCGCGATGGGGGTCACCGCGATGCTGCGCAGCTCGGTCCTCTCGCTCGGCGTCCTGATGCCGTTCTTCTTCCTCGTCTCGCAGATCCTGGCGGCGGTCCCGGGCACCAGGACCGTCGCGCGCTACTTCCCCGACCAGGCGGGACGCCAGATCACGCAGGTGGTACCGGGCGCCGTGAACTCGTCCGCGGCGCCGTACGGCCCGTGGGAGGGGCTGGGGATCATGGCCCTGTGGGTGGTGGCCGCGCTGGCGGGCGGCTACGCCGTACTGAAGAAGCGCGACGCGTAGGGCGACGTACGGGGAGCGGCGTTCGGGCGAGCGCCGGGGGGCGGCGCCGGGAGCGGTGCTCGGGGCGGACTCTCCGCCGGAACGACTTGGCCGGAACCGTCAACGCGTGGATATCCTCCTTACTCAAACGGGGGCCTTCGGCCCGGACCGGCGACTGCCCCGACGACCTGACCTGTCGATGGGGCTGGAGAATGATCGAGGCAGTCGGCCTGACGAAGCGCTACGGCGCCAAGACGGCCGTGTACAACCTTTCCTTCCAGGTACGACCGGGTCATGTGACCGGGTTCCTGGGCCCCAACGGCTCCGGCAAGTCCACGACGATGCGGATGATCCTCGGGCTCGACCGGCCCACCAGCGGCCATGTCACGGTCGGCGGCCACCCCTTCCGGCAGCTCCCGAACGCGCCCCGGCACGTCGGCGCGCTCCTCGACGCCAAGGCCGTGCACGGCGGGCGCAGCGCGCGCAACCACCTTCTCTCGCTCGCCCAGCTCTCCGGGATCCCCGCGGCCAGGGTCGACGAGGTCCTCGGCGTCGTCGGCCTCCAGGGCGTCGCCAAGCAGCGTTCCAAGGGCTTCTCGCTCGGTATGGGGCAGCGGCTGGGTATCGCGGCGGCGCTCCTCGGCGACCCTCAGGTGCTGCTCTTCGACGAGCCGGTCAACGGTCTCGACCCCGAGGGCATCCTCTGGGTCCGCAATCTGATGAAGAAGCTCGCGAGCGAGGGCCGTACGGTCTTCGTCTCCTCGCACCTCATGAGCGAGATGGCGGTGACCGCCGACCACCTCATCGTGATCGGCCGTGGTCAGCTCCTCTCCGACATGAGTGTCAAGGACTTCATTTCGGCCAACTCGGCCGACTTCGCCAGGCTCCGCACGCCGGACGGCGACGGGCCCGAGCAGCGGGAGAAGCTGATCTCCGCGCTCACCGGCGCGGGCGGCCAGGTGCTCTCCGAGCCGGACGGGGCGCTGCGGGTCACCGGGCTGCCGCTGCCCCGGATCAGCGAGCTGGCGCACGGCGCGGACGTACGGCTCTGGGAGCTCTCCCCGCACCAGGCGTCGCTGGAGGAGGCGTACATGCGGCTGACGCAGAGCGCCGTGGACTACCGCTCCACGGCCGACGCCCTCGCCGGCTTCGTCCCGCCGCCCCAGCCGCCCGGCTACGGGCCTCCGCAGGGGTACGGGGCCCCCGGGCCGGGTCAGCACGGCGCCGTGCCGCCCGTGGTCCCCGAGGTGCCGCAGCAGGGCTGGTTCCCCCCGCCGCCGCCCGGACCGAACCCGTACCAGCAGGACGTCCCGGCCCCCGTCGCGGAGCCGATGCCGAAGCGCGACAGCAACGAGGACACCCAGTGACCACTCCGTCGACCCCGTACCAGCAGCCTCAGCCGCAGCCGCCGCAGCAACCCCAGGCCCCTCAGCAGCCCTTCCCGTCCCAGGGACACGTTCCGCACCAGCCGGTGCCGTACGCCTCGCCGATCCCGGCGCGGCGGGCCCACCTCGGCGACGCCCTGGCCTCCGAGTGGACGAAGCTGCGCTCCGTACGGTCCACGATGTGGTCCCTCGGCGTGATGATCCTGCTGATGGTGGGCATCGGGCTGCTCGCGGCGGCGGTCGTCGCCGCCACGCGGAACGCCGTCGGCGGCGACGTCGACGCCACCGGCGAGAACGTGCTCACGCTCGGCTTCTTCGGGGTGCTGCTCAGCTCACTCTGCGTGATGACGCTCGGGGTGCTGACCATGTCCTCCGAGTACGGCACGGGCATGATCCGTACGACGCTCACCGCCTGCCCCAGCCGGGGCCGGGTGCTCGCCGCCAAGGCGCTGGTCTTCTTCGCCGTGGTCTTCACCGTCTCGACCCTGACCACGCTGGTCGTCGCCGCGCTCCAGACCACGATCATCGACGCGACCGCGCCCGCCACCTCCGAGTGGCTCCGCGCGACGGTCGGCGTCAGCCTCTACCTGTCGCTGCTCGGGCTGCTCTCCATGGCGGTCGGCGCTCTGGTCAAGCACTCGGCGGGCGCGATCACCGTGATGGTCGGCCTAGTGCTGGTGCCGCTCGTCCTCGCGATGTTCATGTTCTCCAGATCGCTCAGCGGCGTCCAGGAGTTCCTGTTCGCGTACTCGATCCCGAGCCAGCTCATCCAGTTCTACGGGACCGCCTTCAGCGACGGGGGGCCGAGCGGCTGGACCCCACTGTGGATCATCCTGGGGATGACCGCGATCGCGATGGCGGGCGCGTACCTCTCACTGGACCGGCGCGACGCGTAAGCCCTTCCACCGACCCCGTCTAGTACTTCGGCGCGTTACGGGACCGCTGCACCCGCGAGGTGCGGCGGTCCTTCGCGTTCCAGCAGGACTGGTGCCAGTGCCGCCGGTCGTCGACTCCGCCGTACTCGGGCCAGGCGACCACATGGGCCACGGCGGAGGGGATCTCCTGGTCGCATCCCGGGCAGCGGTACCGCTTGCCGACGGCACTTGCCCCGGCCACGTGGCGAACTGACCAATTCTCGCCCTGCCAGGTTTCCGATCGCTGGAAGCCGCCGTACCGGTCGCCCGACTCGGCGGCTCGGTCGGTCGGTTTCTCGCCGCCTCGGGGGCGGTTGCGACGCGGGGACACGGGACACCTCACGGGGCAGACAGCACGGACCTATTCCAGCCTACGGCCCGCTCCACCGGGCAGACGCCCTGCGAGACGCCCGGACCCCGTCTGCACAGAAGCCACTTACCGGACAATCGCACGAGTTTTGTGTCCGGCCGTGCCTTTGGCACGTGTCAGGCGTTGTTGCCAGTAGGGGGAGTCGCGTCGGCCGCAAGGAGGCAGTAGGCGATGCGTGTTGGAGCTTTTGTACTGGCCGCCCAGTTCCCGGGCCAGGGACAAGGGGAAGCGCTGCACCGGGCGGTGCGCACCGCGGAGCAGGCCGAGGAGTCCGGGCTCGACGCGGTCTGGCTCGCCGAGCACCACTTCGTGCCGTACGGCGTCTGCCCGTCGGCCGTGACGCTGGCCGCGCTGCTGCTCGGCCGTACGCGACACATCCGGGTGGGTACGGCGGTCAGCGTGTTGCCGAACGTGCATCCGGTGGCGCTCGGCGAACAGGCCGCGCTGCTCCACGTCCTCTCCGGCGGGCGTTTCACCCTCGGGGTCGGACGGGGCGGCCCCTGGGTCGACCTGGAGGTCTTCGGGACGGGGCTGAGCGCCTACGAGCGCGACTTCCCGGAGGCCCTGGAGCTGCTGCTGCGCTGGCTGCGGGAGCCGCGGGTGGCGGCCTCCGGGGAGCGGTACGCCTTCCGTGAGGTCCCCGTCGTACCGCGCACCGACGAGCTGACGCGCCCCGGCCGGGGACCCGAGACGATCATGGCCTGTACGTCGCCCAGGAGCGTACGGCTGGCCGCCCGGCACGGGCTGCCGATGCTGCTCGGCATGCACTGCGGCGACGAGGAGAAGGCGGAGATGGTCGCCCTGTGGCGCACGCACGCGCGCGCGTGCGGCCTGGCGCCCGCCGAGATCGAGCGCGCCCCGCATGTGTCGGCCGGCGTGGCGCAGATCGCCGACGCCCGCGCCGGGGCGGTGGAGACGCTGGTCAAGGCGATGCCCGGCTGGCTGCGCCAGGGGCTCGGCGCTCATGTGACGGTCGACGGCCGGTCGCGTTCGATGCGCGACCCGCTGGGGTACACGGAACTGCTCTGCGCCCTGCACCCGGTGGGCTCACCGAGGCTGGCGGCGGACCGGCTCGCGGCCACGGCGGAGCGTACGGGCATCACGCGCTTCGCGCTGCTCGTGGAGGGCTCCGGCGATCTCGCCGCGACGGAGGAGAACGTACGGCGCCTGGGGACGGAGGTGCTGCCGCTGCTCACCTAGGGGCGCGGGAGCGGAGGGCCGGAGGGCCGGAGCGCCGGAGGACTCACGGGACGTCAGGGACGCTGCCGCTCCGGCACCGTGGTCTCACCCACGGCGCGGGAGCGGCAGCCGAAACCGTCAGCAGTCCCGGAGCTCAGGGGACTGGTTGAGCAACTGCGCCCTCACGGAGGTGAAGAGGGCGAGCCGCTCGTCGACCGAGGGGTCCAACGGGAACACCGCGACGCGGTGGCAGTTCTGGAACGCGAGCCGCACTCCGAAGTGACGCTGGAGCGCACCGCGAATGGCATCACTCGCGAGCGCGCGCAGCAGTTGACCACGTGCCTGCTCGTCCGGCGGGGGCGTCTGGTTGTCGGCGAACTGTCCACCGTCCACCTTCAGCTGAGCCACCAGAGAACTGACCATCTCCCATGCGTAGGGCAGGGAGGTCCGGACGCAGTCGACGAATTCCGCTTCGTCGACCTCGCCTCGCTCGGCCTGATCCAACAGTGCCGGTGAGACGTCGAGCGACATGGGTTCTCCTCTCGCGACCCCGCGGGGCACGGGGCCTTACGGGCAGGGAAGGAGGCGACGACGACGCAGCGTGCACGACCGGCGACCTCCCGCATCCACGTTAGGCGCGCCGGGGGGACGGCACCAGGAGAATGGGACCACAACCGGCCAATAACGAACGGGGGCTTCCAGGGCGAATCGCGCGCGGCGGCGGCGGTCGAGTAGCGTGCGGACCATGCGTCTCGTCATTGCCCGCTGCTCCGTCGACTACGCGGGCCGGCTCACCGCCCACCTGCCCTCCGCCCCCCGTCTCATCCTGGTCAAGGCGGACGGCAGTGTGTCCATCCATGCCGACGACCGGGCGTACAAACCGCTCAACTGGATGTCTCCGCCTTGTACGTTGAAGGAGGGTACGGACGAGGACACCGGCGTCTGGACCGTCATCAACAAAGCGGGCGAGAAATTGATCATCACGATGGAGGAAGTCCTCCACGACTCGTCCCATGAGCTGGGCGTCGACCCCGGTCTCATCAAGGACGGCGTGGAAGCACACCTCCAGGAGCTGCTCGCCGACCGCATCGAGACGCTGGGCGAGGGGTACAGCCTCATCCGCCGCGAGTACCCGACGGCGATCGGCCCCGTGGACATCCTCTGCCGCGACGCCGACGGCGCCACCGTGGCGGTGGAGATCAAGCGGCGCGGCGAGATCGACGGGGTGGAGCAGCTCACCCGCTATCTGGAGCTGCTGAACCGCGACCCGCATCTGGCGCCGGTGAAGGGTGTGTTCGCGGCGCAGGAGATCAAGCCACAGGCCCGGGTGCTGGCGACGGACCGGGGCATCGGCTGCGTGGTGCTGGACTACGACGGTATGCGGGGCATCGAGGACGACAAGCTGCGCCTGTTCTGAGCCGCCCGGCCGGTTCGTACCCCACGGGGACCGGCTCGCACCGGCTCGCACCAACTCGTACGGCGGGAGGTCCGGCGGGGCGCGCACACCGCGCCCGGCCGGACCTCCCGCCGTTGTGCCGTAGCGGCGTGACAACGCCTCACCGCCAGGTCGTCACGCCATCACGCCGTCACGCGACGACGCTCGGGTCGGCGGTCCTCTCCTCGCTCAGGCTCGGGTCCGGGCCGCTCACCGTGGTCTGCGGGGCCGACGGCGGAGGCGCCGTGTCCGAGTCCGACGGCTCACCGGTGGGGTCGTCCGTCGGCGGGGTGGTGGGCGTCGAGGGCGACGGGGCCTCCGAGGACTCGCTGGGCGTGTCCGACGGCTCGCCGGACGGATCGGTCGGCTCCTCCGAGGCGGACGGGGAGTCGCCGGGGGACGAGCTGGTGTCGTCGGACGGGGTGCCCGAGGGCGAGGACGAGTCGGAGGGCGACGCGCTGTCCGTGGGGCCCGTCGGGCTCGGGGACTCGGGTCCGGCGGGGACGCCACCGGGGTTACGGGTCGAGGTGTCGACCGGCTGCTCGACCGGCTGGCCGTCGTCGCCGTTGCTGTCGTCCGGTTCCGTGGACTGTTCCGTACGGACCTTGTCCGGCGGCGCGTCGTCGCCGCCGGAGGTCGCGCCGAGGGTCACCACCGTGCCCAGCACGGCCGCGAGTACGGCGCCCGCGCCCGCGGCGACCAGGTTACGGCGGGCACCGCCCAGCGCCGGGCGGCGGCCGGAGCCGCCCGCCCCGGACCGGGCGGCATGGGCCGGGCGGAGACCCGGGCCGGGCGGCAGGACGGGGGTGTCGCGCCGGGTCACCAGCGTCATGTTCTCGCCGGAACCGGTCCCGGAACCGGCCCCGGAGGCGGCGATCGCCCCGGCGCCGGACGCCGGGGTGGAGCCCGGCCCGGAACCGTGGCCGGCGGCCGGTCCCGTCCCCGGGTGCGCGGGCTTCGACAGCCCCGGCAGCTCGGGGAGTCCGGCCGCCCGCGCCGCCGACTCCTCGTGCCGTACGGGCGGGACGGGCACGGCCGGCTTCGCCCCCGACAGCGCGGCCTCGCGGTCGGTGACCAGGGCCAGCGCTCTGCGCCCCGCGACCGTGCCGATCTTGTCGGCGAGGGCGCCGCGCATCCCGATGGACGCCTCCAGCTCGGCGCGGGCCCGGTCCAGGCTGCCGACGCAGAGCGCGAGCACGCCCAACTCGTGGTGGAAGTACGCCTCTTCGGCGACCTCGCCGGCCATCCTGGCGGCCTCGGAGCCGGCCCGCAGGGCCCGTTCCCAGGCGCCCCAGTGCAGCCCCGCGAGGAACGCGGGCGCCGCGCTGCGGGCCAGCAGGACCGCGGCGCTCGGGTGGCCCGCCTCCGTGCCGGGCACCAGCGGGCCCATCGCGGCGAGGATGGCGTCCGCCTCGGCGGCGGCGCGCTCAGGGGTGACCGAGGGGTGCCCCGCCCACCAGGCGTAGTGCTGGGCGGCGGTGAGGGCGTGGGCCACGGCGTCGTCGCCGTACCCCTGCGCCTCCAGCTGCGCGGCGACTCCGGGCGCGAGACGGTAGCGCCCGCCGACCGGGGTGAGCAGCCCGCAGCTCATCAGCTCGCCGAGGGCGGCGTCCGCGTGGGTGTCGCCCACCAGCGCGGGCAGGTGCGCCTGGTGCGGGACCTCACCGCCGAGCGCGACCGCGAAGCGCAGTGTGGCGCGCGCGGACTCGCTCAGCCGGGCGGCGAGCGGCGCGACGGGCGCGGCCCCCTCGCCGAGGGTCGGCAGCGGGACGTCGTAACCACCGGGGACGGCGGGCGGCGCGCTCGCGGCGCCCGGGGCGCCGGAGGTGCGCTCCGGCGTGCGCTCGAAGGGGCGCACGAAGGGCTCGAACTCGTCAACAGCGTCGGCTCCGGCGCGCACCTGGTCGCGCCGGCGCAGCAGCGCACCGGCCTGGACGAAGCGCAGCGGCAGCCCCTCGGACTCGAACCAGAGGTCACCCGCCCAGTTCGCCTCCTCGTCGGTGAGGGGCCGTTCGACGACATGTTCCAGGAGCTCCAGCGAGGAGCCGCGGCCCAGACCGCCGAGGACGACCTCTTCGAGGCGGGCGTCCGGCGAGGGCACGGCGGTCTCGGGGGTGGCGGCGCACAGGTAGGCGCACTCCGGGGTGGCGGCGAGGAGTTCGTCCAGCGCCTCACCGCCCAGCTCCAGGTCGTCGAGGAGCACGATCGCGCCGATGTCCCCGACGCGCGCGAGGAGTTCGGCGCGGTCGGGACGGACGAGCGGCGAGCGGTGGACGGCCGCGTACAGCTCGTACAGCAGCTCGGTGGCGGTGCGCCGGTATCCGGAGAGCCGTACGACGCCGTCGGGCGCGAGCTCCGCGCACTCCGCGCCCACCGCCTCCATCAGCGCGGTGCGCCCGGAGCCGGCGGGCCCGGTGAGCCGTACGGAACGGCCGCGTCCCAGCAGCTCCGCCAGCCTCGCGCGCTCCTCGTGCCGCTCCAGCAGCGGGAGGGCGGGCGCGGCGGGCCCCGGCGGTACGGGCGGCCGGCCGGCCCGCTGGACGTCGGCGCGCTCCTCGGCGGTACGCCGGGCGGGGGCGGTGTGTTCCCGTCCCGGCGGGCGGAGTTCGATCTCGCTGCCGTCGACGGGGTTGACCGTCAGGAGGAGGTCGCCCGAGACGAGCTGGACCGTACGGACGGGCTGCGCCGGGGTGATGGGGCCCGCGCCCTTGATGTGGGCGACGGCCGGGGGCGCGCCGGCCGCCGGGGCCGGGGGTTCGCCGAGCGTGATCTCCAGGCGGGGCGGGCGCGGCGGCTCGGCCGCCGCGCCGCCGCTCCTGGCGGACTCGCCCTCGTGCACGCTCACCACGGCGCGTTCGGCGCCGTACCGCCCGTCACCGGACAGGTGGTCACCTGGCGCGTTGTCACCACGCGGGGTGTCGTTCCGCGCGCCGTCGCCGCGCCCGTCGTCGTCACGCGCGACGTCGCGCCGGCCGTGCTCCTCCGGCCCCCGGTGTATCGGGTCCATCGGGTCCATGGTGAAAAGCCCCCCAGATCATGGCGTGCCGTCGCCCCCGGCCTCACACGCCCATCTGCTGCTTCTGGTCCGGTGCCTGCTCTGTAGGGTCCGTCGATCCGTTGCCGCCCGACCCTAAACCTCCGCCCAGTATCTACGAACAGCCGGGGTGGCACCGTGTTCTGGACATCACGGTCTCGTGAGGATTGTGCGTGGGGTGGTCGCGCGTCCCGCCGGGGGCCGGGCCGGTGTGGGGCCGGGTCAGACCCGAGGGAGCGATTCCGCGGCGATGCCGCCCTCGATGGCGAGGATGCGGTGCAGTCGGGTGGCCACCAGCAGACGCTGCATCTGCGGCGGGACACCCCTCAGCACAAGCCTCCGGCCACACCGCCCGGCGCGTCGGTGGGCTCCCATGATGACGCCGAGTCCGGTGGCGTCCCAGGAGTCCAGTTCGGTCAGGTCCAGCACCAGATCGCCGGCTCCGTCGTCGACGGCCGAGTGCAGGACCGTACGGGCGTCCGCCGCGCTGCGTACGTCGAGGCGGCCCCCGACGACCAGCTCGGCGTGGTCGCCCCTGATGTGCATATGCTCTCCCCGAGGATGCTTCCGTGCTCCGGTCGGTATCTGTCTGTTCTGGTCTGTTCTGGTCTGTTCTGGAATTGTCTGATCTTGCGGTTCTGTTCCGGTCTTCCAACAACTGACTGCGCGACGGCCCGAGAAGTTGCCGTCCGTTGGCGAACCGATACCGAATTCACCCCGTGGGGTGAGGGAAACGGCCGACGCGGCCGGTGCCGTGCCCGGCGCCGGCGGGACCTCAGTGCTTGTAGAAGCCCTGCCCGCTCTTCCGGCCGATGTCACCGGCGTCCACCATCCGGCGCATCAGCTCCGGCGGTGCGAACTTCTCGTCCTGCGTCTCGGTGTAGATGTTGCCCGCCGCGTGGAGCAGGATGTCGATCCCGGTCAGGTCGGCGGTGGCGAGCGGGCCCATGGCGTGCCCGAACCCCAGCCTGCACGCGGTGTCGATGTCCTCGGCGGACGCGACGCCCGACTCGTAGAGCTCCACCGCCTCCACGACGAGCGCGGAGATGAGCCGGGTGGTCACGAACCCCGCCACGTCGCGGTTGACGACGACACAGGTCTTGCCGACCGACTCGGCGAACTCCCTCGCGGTGGCGAGGGTTTCGTCGCTGGTCTTGTAGCCGCGTACCAGCTCGCACAGACGCATCATCGGCACCGGCGAGAAGAAGTGCGTGCCGACGACGCGCTCCGGGCGCCCGGTGACCGCCGCGATCTTGGTGATCGGGATGGCCGAGGTGTTGGAGGCGAGGACGGTGTCCTCCCGTACGAGCTTGTCGAGCGCGCGGAAGATCTCGTGCTTGACGTCGAGCTGTTCGAAGACGGCCTCGACCACGATGTCCGCGTCGGCCACGGCGTCCAGATCGGTCGTCACGGTGATCCGGGCGAGCGCCGCGTCGGCGTCCGCCTCCTCCAGCTTGCCCTTGGCGACGAACTTGCCGTACGAGGCCCGTATGCCGGCCACTCCCTTGGCCAGGGCCTCATCGGTCACATCACGCAGGACGACGTCCCAGCCCGCCTGGGCCGAGACCTGCGCGATACCGGACCCCATGAGTCCGGCTCCGACGACGGCGAGCTTCCTGGCCACAACGCACCCCACGTTTCCCGTTCGGCATCTGTTCAGCTTTAGCGCATATTTACTTTCGCTGTCCCTGCCGGAGGTTAGCGGTCACGGAGCGCCGTGTAACGGCGAAGAGATGCGCGTCACGTCTCACATGACGGACATCACACCGACGCGCCCCGTCCGCGCACACCGTCCTCACACTTCCGCCCGGCGCGCGCCCCCATCACGCGGCGCGCGCGGCGTACTTGAGCGCCGTTCCCCGGGAAAGGCCGACGCCCGCGCCGGGCCGCCGCCCGCCGGGGCCGGTGGCTGATTAGGCTGGCCGAATGGTCAAACTGACGCGCATCTACACCCGTACCGGCGACCAGGGCACCACGGCGCTCGGCGACATGAGCCGTACCGCCAAGACCGATCCGCGGATCGCCGCGTACGCCGACGCCAACGAGGCCAACGCCGCCATCGGCACCGCGATCGCCCTGGGGCAGCTCCCGGAGGAGGTCGTGAAGGTCCTGGTCCGCGTCCAGAACGACCTCTTCGACGTGGGCGCCGACCTCTCGACGCCCGTGGTGGAGGCGCCGGAGTTCCCGCCGCTGCGGGTCGAGCAGGCGTACATCGACAAGCTGGAGGCGGACTGCGACCACTTCCTGGCGGGCCTGGACAAGCTCCGCAGCTTCATCCTCCCCGGCGGCACCCCCGGCGCGGCGCTGCTCCACCAGGCCTGCACGGTGGTGCGACGGGCCGAGCGCTCGACGTGGGCGGCGATGGAGGCGCACGGCGAGGTGATGAACCCGCTGGCGGCGACGTATCTGAACCGCCTCTCCGACCTCCTGTTCATCCTGGCCCGCGTGGCCAACAAGGAGCTGGGGGACGTGCTCTGGGTGCCGGGCGGCGAACGCTGACGGGCCCGCGGGCCGGCGTCCCGCGGGTCAGCGCTTCGTCAACCGATCGGGGCGCTCCACCCGGGTCGGGTCGCCGGAGTCCGCCGGGGGCTTCTTCGGCCACAGCGCGTACGTCAGGGCGATCACACCGTGGATCCCGGCCGCCCGCAGCGCGGTGCCCTGCCAGGCGGTCAGGGACCCGGTGTCGT
This sequence comes from Streptomyces sp. NPDC056987, assembly GCF_042673865.1. NCBI lineage: Bacteria > Bacillati > Actinomycetota > Actinomycetes > Kitasatosporales > Streptomycetaceae > Streptomyces > Streptomyces sp. NPDC056987. Next base: position 89,238 of record NZ_JBHURV010000021.1, on the reverse strand, counting down.
TCGCGTCGCCCACGTACGCGATCGCGAGCTGGAGCAGCCCGATCGCGATCGCGGCGGCGAGCAGCGTACGGAGCCACAGCGCGCCCTCGTGACGGGCGCGCGCCGCGCCGTACCGTGGGGGCTTCGGCGGGCGCGGGGCGCCCGCGAAGCGGTGCGCGGCATGGCCGTCGAGCCAGGTCACCGTGGAGTGGCCGTAGGCGACGGTGCAGCCGATGTAGAGCGCCGCGAGACCGTGTTTCCAGTCCGGTTCCGCGCCGTTCCTCAGGTCGACGGCCGTGACGACGAGCAGGACGACCTCCAGCAGCGGCTCCAGCAGCAGGACCGCCGCGCCCAGGCGCCTCATCCCCGCCAGGTAGCGCAGCGCGAGCCCGCCGGCCAGCAGCACCCAGAAGCCGACCTCGCAGATGACGATCAGCGTGACGATCACGATGACCTCCCCTTTCCCTCTTCCACTCCAGCCTCCCGGCGGCGTCCGCGCCCCGCGTCGTCGGCGGTGACGAAAGGGGACTGCATCCTTCGGTGTACGTCGTCGGAGCGCGGGCTCCGCCGGAGTGCGGAGGCCGGGGCGCGGCGGGCCGTGTTGGATGGAGGGGTGATCGCCTCCCCGCCCCGGCTTCGCTCCCCCGGACGCCCGCCGCGTGTCCCGCGACCGCACCGCGAGGACATGCTGCTCGCCGCGGGCGGGCTGTGCGGCGGGCTGGCCCTGTGGGGCGTCGGGCTGCACACGCAGGGGGTGCGGCTGCTGCCCGGGGCGTGGGTGCTGGTCCCCCTGGTCGTGATGGCCGGCCTGGAGCTGCTGCGCAGGACCGCGCCGCGGGTGGCGCTGATCGTGGGGACGGTCGCGCTGATCGCGGACCTGCTCACGACGGGCAGTGTGGCGACGGTGCTGATGTTCACCGACATCATCTACGCGGCCGTGCTGTACGGGACTCCGGCCGCCGCCCGCCGTATCCCCCGTACCACCGTGTTCGTCACGGTGGCGATGACGGTCGGGTTCACCGCCTGGTTCCGGACGGCGGACGGCCTGCTGATCGGTGTGGCCACCGGTCTGGTCACCTTCGTCCCCGCCTCCACCGGCGCCCTCGTACGCAACCACCGCGAGGCCGCCGAGACGGCCCGGCTCCGGGCGGAGCAGACGGCGCTGCTGGCGGAGATCGACCGGACGCAGGCGGTGACCGCCGAGCGCTCGCGGATGGCGCGCGAGCTGCACGACATGGTCGCCAACCATCTCTCGGCGATCGCGATCCACTCGACCGCCGCGCTCTCCCTCGACGACGCGCGCACCAGCCGGGACGCGCTCGCCGTCATCCGGGAGAACAGCGTGGCGGGGCTCGCCGAGATGCGGCGGCTGATCGGGCTGCTGCGGGAGGGCGACGGGGAGCGGGAGCCGGCCGCCGCGCCGGCCCTGGACGCGCTGGACGCCCTGCTGGAGCAGGCCCGTACGAACGGCGCCTCCAGTGGGCTCCGCTTCACACTGACCGACCGGCGCGACGCCGGGCGGCGGGACGGAGCGGGCGCGGGCGCGGGAGGCACGGGCGCCGGGGGCACGGAGCCCCGGGGCGTGCTGCCGGCACCGGTCGGGCTGGCCGCGTACCGCATCGTCCAGGAGTCGCTGACCAACGCGCTGAAGCACGCGGCGCCCGGGACGGTCGCCGTCGAACTGGGGCTCACGGGCCGCACCCTGGACGTACGGGTCACCAGCCCGTTCGGCGACCGGCCGGGGCCGCGTGCCCCGGGGTCCGGCGCCGGACTGGTGGGGATGCGCGAGCGCGTCGCCCTGCTGGACGGGGTGTTCGAGGCGGGCCCGGTCACCACCGGGGGCGGAGCGGACAAGGTCTGGGTGGTACGGGCGGAACTGCCCGTCGGACCGGCCGGGCAGGCCGGGGAAGGGGACACGACGCGATGACGATCCGGGTTCTGGTCGCGGAGGACCAGTCGGCGGTACGGGCGGGGCTGGTGCTGATCCTGCGCAGCGCACCCGACATCGAGGTGGTCGGGGAGGCCGCGGACGGTGAACGGGCGGTCGAGCTCGCCCGTGAGCTCCGCCCCGACCTGGTGCTGATGGATGTGCAGATGCCGCGCCTGGACGGGGTGTCGGCGACGGGGCGGGTGGTCGCGGAGGGGCTGGCCGACGTGCTCGTACTGACCACGTTCGACCTGGACGAGTATGTCTTCGGGGCGCTGCGGGCGGGTGCCTCCGGCTTTCTGCTGAAGAACGCCGAGGCGGGTGAACTGCTCACCGCCGTACGGACGGTGGCGCGCGGCGAGGGGCTGATCGCGCCCGCGGTCACCCGGCGGCTGATCGCGGAGTTCGCGGCACCCCGGCCGGTGCGGGCGCCCGGCGGGCCCGATCCCGCGATCCTGGACGTGCTGACGCGCCGTGAGCGCGAGGTGCTCTCCCGGCTGGGCGAAGGGCTGTCGAACGCGGAGATCGCGCGGCGGCTCGACATGGCGGAGGCCACGGTGAAGACCCATGTGAGCCGGATCCTCGGCAAGCTGGAGCTGCGCAGCCGGGTCCAGGCGGCCGTGCTCGCCCAGGAGTTGGGCGTCTGAGGAACCCCGGCGGCGGATGCACCGGGGGCCGACCGGCGGATGCGCCGGGGCCGGCCGGCGACTGCGCCGGGACCTCGGCTTTGGTCTGGACCTATTGACGAGTGGTCCAGACCTTCTTACTCTCACCGCACACACCGCGGTGAGCCCCGCGGTGTGAGCCCGGTCCGGTCCGTACTCCGGTACTCACCCCAGGAGCGCGCCTTGAACACCCGATTCTTCCCCCATCCCCACAGACCCGGAGACAGAGACCCGGGCAGAGACAGAGGCAGACGCGGTTCCCGCGGCGTCGCCGCCCTGACCGCCCTGCTGCTCCCCCTCGCGGCCCTGGTCGGTCTGGCCACCCCGGCCCAGGCCGCCGCCTCCGCCACCGCCACGTACACCAAGGTCTCCGACTGGGGCACCGGCTTCGAGGGCAAGTGGACGGTGAAGAACACCGGAACCACCGCCCTCAGCTCGTGGACGGTCGAGTGGGACTTCCCCTCCGGCACCGCCGTCACCTCCGGCTGGGACGCCGACATCACCGGCTCCGGCAACCACTGGACCGCGAAGAACAAGTCCTGGAACGGGACGCTCGCGGCCGGCGCCTCGATCAGCTTCGGCTTCAACGGCTCCGGCGCCGGCTCCCCCACCGGCTGCAAGCTCAACGGCGCCTCCTGCGACGGCGGTCCCAGTGTGCCGGGCGACAACCCGCCCTCCGCCCCGGGCACCCCGACCGCGAGCGACATCACCAACACCTCGGTGAAGCTGAGCTGGAGCGCGGCCACCGACGACAAGGGCATCAAGAACTACGACGTGCTGCGCGGCGGCTCGAAGGTCGCCACCGTCACCGGCACGACGTACACGGACACCGGGCTGAGCGCGGGCACGGACTACTCGTACACCGTCCAGGCGCGCGACACCGCCGACCAGACGGGTCCGGCCAGCGGCGCCCGCGCGGTCCGTACGACCGGCTCCACCGACCCGGGCAACCCGGGCGCCAAGGTCAAGCTCGGCTACTTCACCGAGTGGGGCGTCTACGACCGGAACTACCACGTCAAGAACCTGGTGACATCGGGGTCGGCGAGCAAGATCACGCACATCAACTACTCGTTCGGCAACGTCACCGGCGGCAAGTGCGTCATGGGTGACAGCTACGCCGCGACCGACAAGGCGTACACCGCCGACCAGTCCGTCGACGGCGTCGCCGACACATGGGACCAGCCGCTGCGCGGCAACTTCAACCAGCTGCGCAAGCTCAAGGCCAAGAACCCGAACATCAAGGTCCTCTGGTCCTTCGGCGGCTGGACCTGGTCCGGCGGCTTCGGCCAGGCCATGCAGAACCCGGCCGCCTTCGCGCAGTCCTGTTACGACCTGGTGGAGGACCCGCGCTGGGCCGACGTGTTCGACGGCATCGACCTGGACTGGGAGTACCCGAACGGGTGCGGCCTGTCCTGCGACACCAGCGGTCCGGCCGTCTTCAAGAACATGATGCAGGCGATGCGCGCCAAGTTCGGCGCGAACAACCTGGTCACCGCCGCCGTCACGGCGGACGCCTCGGCCGGCGGAAAGATCGACAAGGTCGACTACGCGGGCGCGGCGCAGTACATGGACTGGTTCAACGTCATGACGTACGACTTCTTCGGCGCCTTCTCCGCGCAGGGTCCGACGGCCCCGCACTCCCCGCTCACCTCGTACCCGGGCATCCCGCAGGCGGGCTTCAACTCCGCCGAGGCGATCGCCAAGTTCAAGGCGCAGGGCGTGCCGGCCAAGAAGCTGCTGCTCGGCATCGGCTTCTACGGACGCGGCTGGACCGGGGTCACCCAGGCCGCCCCCGGCGGCACCGCGACCGGACCGGCGCCCGGCAGGTACGAGGCGGGCATCGAGGACTACAAGGTGCTCAAGACCAGCTGCCCGGCCAACGGCACGGTCGGCGGTACGGCGTACGCGTACTGCGGCACCAACTGGTGGAGCTACGACACCCCGGCGACGATCCGGTCCAAGATGACCTGGGCCAACCAGCAGAGCCTGGGCGGCGCGTTCTTCTGGGACTTCACCGGGGACACGGCCGACGGTGAACTGGTGACGGCGATCAACAGCGGACTCGGCTGACCGCTCGCTCGCACATCCGACTCACACGGATGACCAGGTACGACAGGGGCGGTGCCGCGCACGCGGTGCCGCCCCTTCCCGCGCCCGTGGAGCGACATCCGCTCCGGCGACGTCTTGCTCAGGCGACGTTCACACGCTGTCCCGGCGGCGCCGCCTCCAGCCAGGCCAGAAAGCCCGTGAGCGCGTCGTCACTCATCGCCAGTTCCAGCTTGACGCCGTCGTGCGTACAGCCCAGGATCACCGCGTCGGAGAGGAGCGCCAGCTCCTCCTCGCCCTCGGGGGCCCGGCGGGCCAGCACCTCGATGGCGGAGCGCTCCAGCGTACGGCGGGGGCGCGGGGCGTACGAGAAGACCCGGAACCAGTTGATGCGGTCGCTGTTGTAGCGGGCCACCCCGTACACCCAGCCCTTGCCGGAGAGGTCCGGCTCCTCGGGGACGTTCCACCGCAGACTGCAGTCGAAGGTGCCACCGGAACGCTGGATCAGCCGCCGGCGCAGCCCGAAGACGAAGAGCCCCACCGCAACCAGTACGACGACCAGTCCGCAGACAAGCAGAGCGAGGACCATCAACACCGACCTCCTCGCCTCATCCAGTTACCGGAACAGGAACCGCATACCGCTGTACCGCACCCGCATCGCCTCAGCCGCGACCCGGTCCGGAGGGGTCCGGAGCGAGCCGCGGCTGAGGGTGAATCCGTTGCGACGACCCCTAATGGGCCGCCACCGCACGCAGCCGGACGGCGGCGCGACGCTCGGCGGCGTCGTCCTCGCCCGACTTGGCACGCTCCAGCGCCAGCTCCGCGCGCTGGGTGTCGATCTCGTCCGCCAGCTCGGCGATCTCCGCGAGCAGCGACAGCTTGTTGTCGGCGAACGACAGGAAACCGCCGTGGACAGCCGCCACGACCGTTCCGCCGTCACTCGTACGAATGGTCACCGGGCCCGACTCCAGCACACCGAGCAGCGGCTGGTGACCGGGCATGACGCCGATGTCGCCGGAGGTGGTACGCGCGACGACCAGCGTGGCCTCGCCGGACCAGACCTGCCGGTCCGCGGCGACCAGCTCGACATGCAGCTCAGCAGCCATGGGTGGCTCCTCGGGTCACCACCCGGCCGTATCGCCGGGTGTTGGCTTCAATTCTATGGGGTGTCGATGAGGGCATTGGAGGGGGGCGGGACGAACCCGCCCCCCTCCCCGAACCGGAGGCTCAGGAAACGCCGAGTTCCTTGGCCTTGGCCTTCAGGTCGTCCAGGCCACCGCACATGAAGAACGCCTGCTCGGGGAAGTGGTCGTACTCCCCTTCGCAGATCGCGTTGAACGCGGCGATCGACTCGTCGAGCGGCACGTCGGAGCCGTCCAGGCCGGTGAACTGCTTGGCGGCGTGGGTGTTCTGCGACAGGAAGCGCTCGACGCGACGGGCACGGTGGACGACGAGCTTGTCCTCCTCGCCCAGCTCGTCGATACCGAGGATCGCGATGATGTCCTGGAGGTCCTTGTTCTTCTGCAGGATCCCCTTGACGCGGCTGGCCGCGTCGTAGTGCTCCTGCGAGATGTACCGCGGGTCCAGGATGCGGGACGTCGAGTCCAGCGGGTCCACCGCCGGGTAGATGCCCTTCTCCGAGATCGGACGCGACAGCACGGTCGTCGCGTCGAGGTGCGCGAAGGTCGTGGCCGGGGCCGGGTCGGTCAGGTCGTCCGCGGGCACGTAGATCGCCTGCATCGAGGTGATCGAGTGACCACGGGTCGACGTGATGCGCTCCTGGAGCACACCCATCTCGTCCGCCAGGGTCGGCTGGTACCCCACCGCGGACGGCATGCGGCCGAGCAGCGTGGAGACCTCGGAACCGGCCTGGGTGAAGCGGAAGATGTTGTCGATGAAGAGCAGCACGTCCTGCTTCTGCACATCGCGGAAGTACTCCGCCATGGTCAGCGCGGAGAGCGCCACCCGCAGACGGGTCCCCGGCGGCTCGTCCATCTGGCCGAAGACCAGCGCGGTCTTGTCCAGCACGCCCGAGTCGGTCATCTCGTCGATGAGGTCGTTGCCCTCACGCGTGCGCTCACCGACACCGGCGAACACCGAGACACCGTCGTGCAGCTTGGCCACACGCATGATCATTTCCTGGATGAGGACCGTCTTGCCGACGCCCGCACCACCGAACAGACCGATCTTGCCGCCCTTGACGTACGGGGTCAGCAGGTCGACGACCTTCAGGCCGGTCTCGAACATCTCGGTCTTCGACTCAAGCTGGTCGAAGGCCGGGGCCTTGCGGTGGATCGGCCAGCGCTCGGTGACCTGCGCCTCGGCCTCCGGCTCGTTCAGGATCTGACCGAGGGTGTTGAACACCTTGCCCTTGGTGATGTCACCGACGGGCACCGTGATGCCGTTGCCCGTGTCGGTCACCGGGGCCTGGCGGACCAGACCGTCGGTGGGCTGCATCGAGACCGCGCGGACCAGGCCCTCGCCCAGGTGCTGGGCGACTTCGAGGGTCAGCGTCTTGAGCTTGCCGTCCTCGGCCGGGTCGGCCACCTCGACGTGCAGCGCGTTGTAGATCTCCGGCATCGCGTCGACGGGGAACTCCACGTCGACGACCGGGCCGATGACCCGGGACACGCGGCCTGCGGCCGTGCTCCCCGGGGTGGCCGCCTCAACTGTGGTCGTCATTAATTTTCACTCCCCGCGGTCGCGTCGGCCAGGGCGCTCGCGCCACCGACGATCTCGCTGATTTCCTGGGTGATTTCGGCCTGGCGGGCCGCGTTGGCAAGCCGGGAGAGGCTCTTGATGAGTTCCCCGGCGTTGTCGGTCGCCGACTTCATCGCGCGACGGGTGGCAGCGTGCTTGGAAGCGGCGGCCTGGAGCAGCGCGTTGTAGATACGGCTCTCGACGTAGCGCGGCAGCAGGGCGTCGAGGACGTCCTCCGCCGACGGCTCGAAGTCGAACAGCGGCAGGACCTCGGCCCCCCGCTTGAGGACCTCGGCGGACTCCTCCGCGGTGCTCGGGGTGAGCGCCAGCGGCAGCAGCCGGTTCTCGATCGGGGTCTGCGTCATCATCGAGATGAACTCGGTGAAGACGATGTGGATCTCGTCCACCCCGCCGTGCGTCGTGTCCTTGGTGATCGCCTCGATGAGCGGGGCGGCCACCGCCTTCGCGTCGGCGTAGGTGGGGTTGTCCGTGAAGCCCGTCCACGAGTCCGCGACCGGACGCTCACGGAAGCCGTAGTACGCGACTCCCTTGCGACCCACGATGTAGGTCTCGACGTCCTTGCGCTCACTGCTGAGCCGGCTCGTCAGACGCTCGGCCGCCTTGATCGCGTTCGAGGAGTAGCCGCCGGCCAGACCGCGGTCGCTCGTGATGAGCAGGACCGCGGCCCGGGTCGGACGCTCGACCTCGGTCGTCAAGGGGTGCTTGGTCGTGGAGCCGGTCGCCACCGCGGTCACCGCGCGGGTGAGCTCGGTCGCGTACGGCGTCGATGCCGCCACCTGGCGCTGCGCCTTGACGATGCGCGAGGCGGCGATCATCTCCATCGCCTTGGTGATCTTCTTGGTCGCGGTGACGGATTTGATGCGACGCTTGTAGACCCGGAGCTGGGCTCCCATGAGTCAGGTCCCTTCCGTCGTCACTTGGAGGCGTTGACGGCCGGCGCGTCGTCCCCGAGGAGCTGCCCGTCCGACGTCTCGAACTGCCGCTTGAAGGCGGCGATGGCGTCCCCGACGGACTGCAGCGTGTCGTCGGACATCTTGCCGCCCTCGGCGATGCTGGTCAGCAGCTCCTTGCGCTCACGGCGCAGGTGCTCCAGCAGCTCGCTCTCGAAGCGGCGGATGTCCTCGACCGGTACGTCGTCCATCCGACCGGTGGTGCCGGCCCAGACGGAGACGACCTGCTCCTCCATCGGGTACGGCGCGTACTGGGGCTGCTTCAGCAGCTCGACCATGCGCTTGCCGCGCTCCAGCGACGCCTTCGAGGCCGCGTCCAGGTCGGAGCCGAAGGACGCGAACGCCTCCAGCTCGCGGTACTGGGCGAGGTCCACGCGGAGCCGGCCGGAGACCTGCTTCATGGCCTTGTGCTGGGCGGAGCCACCGACACGGGAGACCGAGATACCGACGTTCAGCGCGGGCCGCTGGCCGGCGTTGAAGAGGTCGGACTCCAGGAAGCACTGGCCGTCGGTGATGGAGATGACGTTGGTCGGGATGAACGCGGAGACGTCGTTGGCCTTCGTCTCGACGATCGGCAGACCCGTCATCGAACCGGCACCCAGCTCGTCGGAGAGCTTGGCGCAGCGCTCCAGCAGACGCGAGTGCAGGTAGAAGACGTCGCCCGGGTACGCCTCACGGCCCGGCGGGCGGCGCAGCAGCAGGGAGACGGCGCGGTAGGCGTCGGCCTGCTTCGAGAGGTCGTCGAAGATGATGAGGACGTGCTTGCCCTCGTACATCCAGTGCTGGCCGATGGCCGAACCGGTGTACGGCGCCAGGTACTTGAAGCCGGCCGGGTCGGACGCCGGGGCGGCGACGATGGTCGTGTACTCCAGCGCGCCGGCCTCCTCCAGGGCACCGCGCACGGACGCGATGGTGGAGCCCTTCTGGCCGATGGCGACGTAGATGCAGCGGACCTGCTTCTTCGTGTCGCCGGAGCGCCAGTTGTCACGCTGGTTGATGATCGTGTCGACGGCCAGGGCGGTCTTGCCGGTCTGGCGGTCGCCGATGATGAGCTGGCGCTGGCCGCGGCCGATCGGCACCATGGCGTCGACGGCCTTGTAGCCGGTCTGCATCGGCTCGTGGACCGACTTGCGGACCATGACGCCGGGGGCCTGCAGTTCGAGGGCGCGGCGGCCCTCGGTCGCGATCTCGCCGAGGCCGTCGATCGGGTTGCCGAGGGGGTCGACGACGCGACCCAGGTATCCCTCGCCGACCGCCACGGAGAGGACCTCGCCGGTACGGGTGACCGACTGTCCCTCCTCGATACCGCTGAACTCACCGAGGACGATCGAACCGATCTCGCGCTCCTCAAGGTTGAGGGCGAGACCGAGGGTGCCGTCCTCGAACTTCAGCAGCTCGTTCGCCATGGCCGAGGGAAGTCCCTCGACCTTGGCGATACCGTCGCCGGCCACGCTGACCGTACCGACCTCCTCGCGCGAGGCCGCGTCCGGCTTGTACGACTGGACAAAGTTCTCCAGCGCGTCCCGGATCTCCTCCGGCCGGATCGTGAGCTCCGCCATCTGGGTTCCCTGCTCTCCTTGTTGGGCCCGAAGTTTCTTGGGGGTCTTCGTTCTTGCCTCTGGGGGCGACCCCCAGGAATCTTCTGCAATTCTCTGCACGGCCCAACCGGGCCGCTGTCCTGCTCTGTCGCTCTGTAGCTCTGAAAACCTGCCGGCGTCAGCCGGCCAGCCGCCGGGTCGCCTCGTCGAGACGCTCCGCGACCGTGCCGTTGACGACCTCGTCACCGACGCGAACCGACACCCCGCCGAGGACCTCGGGGTCCACGTCGAGGTTCAGGTGCATCGGGTGGCCGTACAGCTTGGCCAGGGCCGCGCCGAGGCGCCGCTTCTGTCCTTCGGTGAGCGGTACCGCCGAGGTGACGACCGCGACCATCCGGTCCCGGCGCGCCGCGGCGAGCCGGGAGAGGGTCTGGAGACCCGCTTCCAGGCTACGTCCCCGGGGCAGCGTCACAAGACGCACTACCAGGCGTTCCGTGGCCGGATTGGCCCGGCCGCCGAGCAGGCTGCGCAGCAGCCCGGTCTTGGCGGCGTCCGTCGCCGACTGGTCGGTGAGCGCGGATCGCAGCGCGGGGCTGGACTCGACGATCCGGCCGAACCGGAACAGCTCGTCCTCGACGTCGTCCAGACCGCCGGCCCGCTGGGCGCCGGTCAGCTCGGCGACGGAGGCCAGCTCCTCGATCGAGTCGACCAGGTCGCGCGGCTGTGACCAGCGGCTGCGGACCATGCCGGTGACCAGGTCGGCGGTGGAACCGCCCACCTGCCCGCGCAGCAGCGAGCCGGCCAGCTCGGCCTTGGACTCGCCGGTCCGCGCCGGGTCGGTCAGGACCCGGCGCAGCGACACCTCACGGTGGAGCAGCGCCGTGACCGCGGCCAGCTCGTCCGCGAGCTTCACCGCGTCGACCGACGTGGAGTCGGTCAGCGCGTCGAGACGCTCACGTGCGGCGGACTGCGCCTCGCGGCTCGCCCCGCGCACCGTCATCGGGTGGCCTCGGCCTTCGAAGCGCCGTCCTCGAGCTCGTCGAGGAAGCGGTCGATGGTGCGGCTCTGCCGGGCGGAGTCCTCAAGGGACTCGCCGACGAGCTTGCCGGCCAGGTCGGTGGCGAGCTTGCCCACGTCCTGACGGAGCGCGCTGGCCGCGGCCTTGCGGTCCGCCTCGATCTGGGCGTGCCCGGCGGCGATGATCTCTTCCCGCTGCCGCTGCCCTTCCGCCTTCATCTCCTGGATGATGGCGGTGCCCTGCTCGGTCGCCTCCTGGCGGAGCCGGGCGGCCTCGTGCCGGGCTTCGGCGAGCTGGGCCTTGTACTGCTCCAGGACGCTCTGGGCCTCGGTCTTGGCGGCCTCCGCCTGCTCGATACCGCCCTCGATGGCCTCCCGGCGCTCCTCCAGAACCTTGTTGATGTTCGGGAGGAGCTTCTTGGCGAGGAAGAAGAAGACGATGGCGAAGGCGATGGTGCCGATGAGCAGCTCGGGGCCCGGAGGAAGGAGCGGGTTCTGCTCCTCCTCGGCCGCGAGCTGAACCAGATTGGCGATCACATCAGTGCCTTTCGTCGGATGTGTGTCAGGTGGCTGATGTTTAGCGACCGAACACGAACGGCATGACGATGCCGATGAGGGCGAGGGCCTCACAGAAGGCGAAGCCGAGGATCTGGTTGGCGCGGATCAGGCCGGCGGCCTCGGGCTGACGGGCCAGGGCCTGCGTGCCGTTACCGAAGATGATGCCGACGCCGATGCCGGGGCCGATGGCGGACAGACCGTAACCGACGGAGCCGAGGGAGCCGGAAACGGCGGCAAGAGTCTCAGTGGCAGCCATGCTGAAATCTTCCTTCTCTGTACGAACCGGTGGGGGTTGGTCACCGGACGAATTAAGTGTTCGGGCGGGTGGTCGTCAGTGGTGCTCGGCGAGAGCACCCTGAAGGTACGTACAGGCCAGCAGTACGAAGACGTACGCCTGGACGGCCTGGACGAAAAGCTCGAAGAGGATCATCGCCATGGTCATCACGAACGAGACACCGGCGGCCGGGATCATGTAGCTGTTCAGCAGGTACCAGCTCGCGACGGTGAACATCACGAGCATCAGGTGACCGGCGAACATGTTGGCGAAGAGTCGCACGGCGTGGGTGAACGGGCGGACCAGGACGTTCGAGAAGAACTCGATGACCATGACCAGCGGAAGCACCGGGCCCAGCGACTTGTCGTAGCCGGTGATGTTCTTGAAGCCGCCGACGAATCCGTGCCGCTTGAAGGTCACCGACATCCACAGCACGTAGACGATGATGGCGAGAACGATCGGGTAGGCGATGACCGACGACACCGGGAACTGGGCCAGCGGAATCACGGACCAGATGTTCATCAGCCAGATGAAGAAGAACAGCGAGACCATCAGGGGGACATACTTCTCGCCCTCCTTCTTGCCCATCGTCTCGTAGACGATCCCGCGGCGAACGAAGTCGTAGCCGGCCTCGCCGATCATCTGGAGCTTGCCGGGCACCACCTTGGGCTTGCCGAAGGCGGCCCAGAAAAGTCCGACGACGAGCACGGTCGTGAGCAGCGCGAGCAGCATCACCTTGTTGAACTCGAACCCGCCCGCCGAGAAGATCGGCTGGAACAGGAAGGAGTGCAGGCCCGGTGCCGGAAAGCCACAGCCGTTGTCGGACAGGATGCGGCAGTTCCAGTCAAAGGCGAGCTGGGTCTGGTCAGCACTCACCGCGGGCTCCTTCAGCGTGGCGCATATGTACGGCAACCTCGTTGTGTCGGCGCGGCGCGCGGCCGCGGTTCGGCACTGGACTGGTGTTACGGATGTGGGAACGGCGGTCGGGCGTTGAGCCTCGCGTAGGAACAGGCGTCAGCTCGGATGCCCGCGCCCGCAATGCCGCAGTTGGCACCGGACGATAGCAGTTTCCCGAACGGGCACTTATCCCGGCCCTACCCCTCACGCCGATGACCCTGACTTCTCGGCCTTTCCGGCCGTCGAGGACTCGGGTTCGACGTAGAGGATCTTGGCCTTCATGTGCGCCCGCGCCTGTGCGGCGATCCAGACGACGGTCGCCACGACGAGCGCGGCGGCGAACGTCTTCGGGTGGAACAGCGTGGTGTCCTTGAAGACACCCACGAAGATCAGCAGCAACAGGAGCTGAGCCGTGTAGAGCATCAGACCCATCGCCTGGAAAAGGTGCGGAAGTGACTTGGCCGTGCGTTCGAGCACCACGAGCCCGATACCCATGAAAACGATCACCACCAATGTGCCGACCGCGGCTCCCAGCGCCCCCTTGCCGCCCGCGACCACACCACTGACGGCCGCGGCGATGACGCCGACGGCAGCGGTGGGCACGGCGGTGTGAAGGAGGTTCCGGACGTCGTTGGACGGCATGGCGGCAGCTCCGCTGAATGGGTGGGGCAGGTGGTGTCGTCACAGACGAGCGTAGGCCCGGTCCGAGAGAGAGTTTCTCGGGCCAACGGACCGTCGCACTACGGTCCTTCGGCTCTGTCGCCGGGTCTCGTGAACAGTATCACAAACTATTTGATGAGGTCTTTACCATGGGGGTGTGCGGACCGTCACACATGAGAGTGAGCCCGCGCGTGTGTGCACGACAGGGGGGCACCTTGTCTGGTATTGGGGTCCGGCGGGGCAAATGAGGGGCGGGTCACTGCCGTGAGCCGGCCTTCCTTCGATCGGGTAGACGCGAACGAGCGCCGATGGCGGTCGCCCCGTTGACGCCGGCCGGAACGGGCGTACGAACTTCAGCGGGCGGCTCGTGCTCGTGTGCGTGGACACAGGCGGCTCCGACCGCCGCACCGTCCGCGTCCCCCTCCGCGCCTTCCAGGGCCTCGGGCGCCTCCACGGCCGCCGCCGTACGCCTGCGGCGCCGGTAGCGGGGCGGCACGTACGCCTGCGCCCACAGCGGCGCCCGGGGGGTGAAGCGCGGCAGCAGCAGCAGGACCAGGCCCACCGCGCTCAGCGCCACCACGACCAGCAGGATCCACATCGACGCCGAGTGCACCGAGTACGCGACCACACCGAACGCGATCAGCGCCGACCAGAAGTACATGATCAGCACCGACCTGCTGTGCGAGTGGCCGATCTCCAGCAGCCGGTGGTGCAGGTGGCCGCGGTCGGCGGCGAACGGCGACTTGCCGTTCCAGGTGCGGCGTACGACCGCCAGCACCAGGTCGGCGAAGGGGATCGCGATGATCGTCAGCGGCAGCAGCAGCGGGATGAAGACCGGCAGCGCCGCGTGGGTGGCCTGGCGGGTGGAGCCCTCGAAGATCTTCAGCGCGTCCGGGTCGACCTGGCCGGTCACCGAGATCGCGCCCGCCGCGAGCACCAGGCCGATCAGCATCGACCCGGAGTCGCCCATGAAGATCCGCGCCGGATGCATGTTGTGCGGCAGGAAGCCCACGCACATGCCGATCAGGATCGCCGCGAAGAGCGTCGCGGGGGCCGCCGCCTCGATGCCGTACCCGTACCAGATCCGGTAGGTGTACAGGAAGAACGCCGCGGCGGCGATGCAGACCATGCCGGCCGCGAGGCCGTCGAGACCGTCCACGAAGTTGACCGCGTTGATGGTGATCACCACCAGCGCCACGGTCAGCAGGGTGCCCTGCCACGAGGTCAGCGCGACCGTGCCGACACCGGGCACCGGGATCCACAGGATCGTCAGACCCTGCATGACCATCACACCTGCGGCGATCATCTGCGCGCCGAGCTTGATCAGGGCGTCGATCTCGAACTTGTCGTCCAGGACACCGATCAGCCAGATCAGCGCGGCGCCGGAGAGCAGCGCGCGCGGTTCGTTCGACAGCTCGAAGACCCCGTTGAGGTTCTGCAGGTTGTCCGCGACGAGCAGTCCGGCGCACAGGCCGAAGAACATGGCGATACCGCCGAGCCTCGGCGTCGGTTCGCGGTGCACGTCGCGGGCGCGGATCTCCGGCATCGCTCCGGTCGCGATGGCGAACTTCCGCACCGGCCCGGTCAGCAAATAGGTCACCGCGGCCGTCACGCAGAGCGTCAGCAGGTAATCACGCACGGGCTGCCCCACAGGAATCGCTGGCCATCTCAGCCCCACACATTAGCCCGCGCCGGACCTCGGGACGGAAATCCGGTCGCCTATGAGACAGGACACGGAGGCGGAGCGGAACGGTTGCACGGGTTCCCCGTACGGAAAGTTCCATTCAGGAAACGGTCGGATACGGCGGGAAACGGCCCACCAGTTCCCTGACCGTGTCACGGAGCGCGCCGCGGGCCGTAGAGGTCCCAGCGGCCCCCTGAGCGTCCTCCCGCACCGCCGAGGCGATGACTGCCCCCGCCCGCCCCATCTCGCCCTCACGCATGCCCTGAGTGGTCACGGCGGCCGTCCCCAGCCGTACGCCGCGCCCGTCCGCGGACGGCAGCGCGCAGGTGTCCACCACCACGCCCGCCGCCGCGAGCCGGCCGCGGGCGGTTCTGCCGTCCACGCCGAGCGGCGTGGGATCGACGGTGAGCAGATGGGTGTCCGTGCCGTCCGTGGTGATCCCGAACCCCTCCTCGGCCAGCGCCTCGGCCAGCGCCCGCGCGTTGGCGACGACCTGGTGCGCGTACGTGGCGTACGCCGGCGTGGCCGCCTCCCCGAAGGCGACCGCCTTCGCGGCGATGGTGTGCATCTGCGCGCCGCCCTGCGTGAACGGGAACACGGCGCGGTCGACGCGCTCCGCGTACTCCGCGCCGCACAGGATCATCCCGCCGCGGGGACCGCGCAGCACCTTGTGTGTCGTGGCGCACACGACGTCCGCGTACGGTACGGGGCTGGGCGCCGCGCCCCCGGCGACCAGCCCGATGGGGTGCGCGGCGTCGGCGATCAGATAGGCGCCCACGTCGTCGGCGATCTCCCTGAAGGCCGCGTAGTCGATATGGCGCGGATAGGAGATCGAGCCGCACACCAGCGCCTTGGGGTGGTGCGTCCGCGCCAGGTGACGGACCTGCGCGTAGTCGATGAGCCCGGTCCGCGCGTCGACCCCGTACCCCACGAAGTCGAACCAGCGTCCCGAGAAGTTGACGGGAGAGCCGTGCGTAAGGTGCCCGCCGTACGGCAGCCCCATGGCGAGGACGGTGTCCCCGGGCCGCAGCAGCGCGGCGTACGCCGCGAGCACGGCGGACGACCCGGAGTGCGGCTGTACGTTGGCGTGCTCGGCCCCGAACAGCGCCCGGGCCCGCTCGACGGCGACCCGCTCGGCGGCGTCCACCAACTCGCAGCCGCCGTGGTGGCGGGCGCCGGGGTAGCCCTCTGCGTACTTGTTGGCGAGCGGGGAGCCGAGCGCCGCGAGCACGGCGGGCGAGGTGAAGTTCTCGGCGGCGATGAGTTGGAGGCTGTCGGCCTGGCGCCGCGCCTCGCCGAGCATGATCTCGGCCATCTCGGGATCCTGGCGGCGCAGGACCTCCAGGGCCGCCTCCGGCGCGCTCCGGGCCGGGCGGGGGCCCGGGTGAGGCTCCGCGTGGGGTTCGATGACGACCGGCATGACGGGCTCCGGGCCTCGGCGGGGGCGTGACGCCTTCCAATGTAGGCCGCGGGGACCCGGCCCGCCCGATGGTGCGTCGGGGACCATGGGGGGCATGACGACGATTCTGCGCGGGAAGCTGGTGACGCTGCGTCCGGTGATGGAGGCGGACATTCCGGCACTGGCGGCGATCCGGGCCACACCCGAGGTGTACGCGCGCTGGCGGGGCGGCGAGGACCACACCGCCGCGGTCGCCGACGACCTGGCGGACCCCGGGGCCGAGGTCTTCGCGGTGGAGTACGGCGGCCGGGTGGCGGGCGCGGTGCAGTGGGGCGCCGAGAAGGAGCCGGACTACCGGCACGCGAGCATCGACATCTACCTCGACCCGGCGGTGCACGGACGGGGCGTGGGCACCGACACCGTACGGACCCTGGCCCGCCATCTCGTCGACGACCACGGGTTCCACCGGCTGGTGATCGACCCGGCGGCCGACAACGCCGCCGCGGTCCGCTGCTACCACAAGGTCGGTTTCCGCCCGGTGGGGATCATGCGGCAGTACGAGCGGGGGCCCGACGGGACCTGGCACGACGGACTGCTGATGGATCTGCTCGCCGGGGAGCTGACGTGACGATCCGGTCAGACCCTGGGACAGGTCCTACGGCTTCGCGGATACGCCGGTGAGCGCCGTGACCACCGGGTCGAGGGCCTGGTGGATCTCCTCGCCGATCGAGCGGAAGAACGTGATCGGCGCCCCGTACGGGTCGTACACCTCGTCCGCCTCCGCCGTCGGCGCCAGCAGCCAGCCGCGGAGCGCCGCCGCGGCGCGCACCAGGGCGCGGGCGCGCTCCACGACACCCTCGTCCAGGGGGTCGGGCAGCGTCGCCGGGTCTATGGCCCGCACCAGACGGGTGAACTCCTTCAGCGTGAACGTGCGCAGCCCCGCCGAGTGCCCCATCGAGATGACCTGGGCACGGTGGTCGCGGGTCGCGGTGAGGACCAGATCCGCGCGGATGACGTGCTCGTCGAGCAGTTCGCGGCCGACGAAGCCGGAGGCGTCCGCACCGAAGTCGGCGAGGACGGCCTCCGCGTTGGCCTCCATGGGGGCGCCCTCGTGCCCCCAGGTGCCCGCGCTCTCCACGATCAGGCCACCGGTCAGCCGCTCCCCCAGGCGGGCGCTCAGGGCGTGCCGGTTGAGCCGCTCGGTGATGGGCGAGCGGCACACGTTGCCGGTACTGACGTGGAGGATGCGGAAGGTGGTGCCGGTGGTCGAGGACTCCGCTATGCCACGCCCCTCAGGGGCGGTCAATTGGCCACCTCAAGGTCGGGTACCACCTTGCGGAGCTCCTCGGCGTCGAGGGCGCCGGCCCGCAGCAGCACCGGCACCTTGCCGGTGACGTCGACGATCGAGGACGGTACGTTCCCCGGCGTCGGGCCGCCGTCGAGGTAGACGGAGACGGAGTCCCCGAGCATCTCCTGGGCCGCGTCGCAGTCCTCGGGGGCCGGGTGTCCCGTGAGGTTGGCGCTGGAGACGGCCATCGGGCCGACCTCGGTGAGCAGTTCGATCGCCACCGGGTGCAGCGGCATCCGGATCGCGACCGTGCCCCGGGTGTCGCCCAGGTCCCACTGGAGGGACGGCTGGTGCTTGGCGACCAGGGTCAGGGCGCCCGGCCAGAACGCGTCGACCAGTTCCCACGCCTGCTCGGAGAAGTCCGTGACGAGGCCGTGCAGGGTGTTCGGGGAGCCGATCAGGACGGGCGTGGGCATGTTGCGGCCCCGGCCCTTGGCCTCCAGCAGATCGGCGACGGCCTCCGAGCTGAAGGCGTCCGCGCCGATCCCGTACACGGTGTCGGTGGGCAGCACGACCAGCTCACCGCGGCGCACGGCGGACGCGGCCTCCCGCAGACCCGTGGTGCGGTCGGTCGCGTCGTTGCAGTCGTATCGCCGAGCCATTTTAGGAAGCCTCCTCGTGCGCGAACACGGTCCGGGTCGTCGCGGTCTGGGTCGTCGCGGTCTGGGTCATCGAAGCGGAAGGATCGTGAGGTACGGAAGAGGCACGAGGCACAGGCGTGGCGTTCACCGAGTCGGTCACGGCAGCGCCTTGCGTGCCGTGGCGAAGCGCGGGCGCTTGTTCAGGTC
This sequence comes from Streptomyces sp. NPDC056987, assembly GCF_042673865.1. Lineage (NCBI taxonomy): Bacteria > Bacillati > Actinomycetota > Actinomycetes > Kitasatosporales > Streptomycetaceae > Streptomyces > Streptomyces sp. NPDC056987. Next base: position 70,787 of record NZ_JBHURV010000021.1, on the reverse strand, counting down.
CGGGTGGTCCGCGGCGTCCGCCCAGCCGGACTCCTCGCTGAAGATCCACGGGACCTGGCCGCCCTGCGTGTCCGCGTGCTCGACGACGACGAGGCCGCCGGGCCGCAGCAGCCGGTGCGCGGTGCGTTCGATGCCGCGGATGGTGTCGAGGCCGTCCTCGCCGGAGAAGAGGGCCATCTCCGGATCGTGGTCACGGGCCTCGGGGGCCACGTACTCCCACTCGGTGAGCGGGATGTACGGCGGGTTGGAGATGACCAGGTCGACCTGGCCGTCCAGCTCGGGCAGGGCGCTCAGGGCGTCACCCTGGTGGACGGTGACCCTGGATCCCTCGGCGTTCTTCCGCGTCCAGGTCAGGGCGTCCTCGGACAGCTCCACGGCGTGCACGCGCGAGCGGGGCACCTCCTGCGCCATGGCGAGCGCGATCGCGCCGGAGCCCGAGCACAGGTCGACCACGACGGGCTCGACGACGTCCATCGCCCGGACGGCGTCTATGGCCCAGCCGACGACCGACTCGGTCTCCGGACGGGGCACGAAGACACCGGGGCCCACCTGGAGCTCCAGATAGCGGAAGAAGGCGCGTCCGGTGATGTGCTGGAGCGGTTCGCGGGCCTCACGGCGCGCCACGGCCTCCCAGTAGCGGGCGTCGAAGTCCGCGTCCTTGACGCGGTGCAGCTCTCCCCGTTTGACGGCGTGCACGTACGCGGCGAGCTCCTCCGCGTCGAAACGCGGCGAGGGCACGCCCGCGTCGGCCAGCCGCTGGGTGGCCTGGGCCACCTCCGCGAGCAGCAGGCTGCGCCGCTGGGAGTCGCTGGGCCCCCCAGAATGTGGCTGCACGCTGGTTCCTCCGGACTGCGAGTGCGGTCACCGGGGGCGGTGACCGCGGATCCTGTTACTGGGCGGCTGCTAGCTTCGCGGCGGAGTCGGCGTCGACACACGCCTGGATGACCGCGTCCAGGTCCCCGTCGAGCACCTGGTCCAAGTTGTACGCCTTGAAACCGACGCGGTGGTCCGAGATCCGGTTCTCCGGGAAGTTGTACGTACGGATCTTCTCGGACCGGTCGACGGTACGGACCTGGCTGCGCCGGGCGTCCGCCGCGTTCTTCTCCGCCTCCTCCTGGGCCGCGGCGAGCAGCCGCGAGCGCAGGATACGCAGGGCCTGCTCCTTGTTCTGGAGCTGGCTCTTCTCGTTCTGGCAGGAGGCGACGACTCCGGTCGGCAGGTGAGTGATGCGTACGGCGGAGTCGGTGGTGTTGACGGACTGGCCGCCGGGTCCCGAGGAGCGGTAGACGTCGATACGGAGATCGTTGGCGTGGATCTCGACATCGACCTCCTCGGCCTCGGGCGTGACCAGCACACCGGCGGCCGAGGTGTGGATACGGCCCTGCGACTCGGTGGAGGGCACACGCTGCACGCGGTGCACGCCGCCCTCGTACTTGAGCCGTGCCCAGACGCCCTGTCCGGGCTCGGTGGCGCCGTTGCCGCCCTTGGTCTTGACGGCGACCTGGACGTCCTTGTAGCCGCCCAGCTCGGACTCGGTGGCGTCGATGATCTCGGTCTTCCAGCCGACGCGCTCCGCGTACCTCAGGTACATGCGCAGCAGGTCGCCGGCGAAGAGGGCGGACTCGTCGCCGCCCGCGCCGGCCTTGACCTCAAGGATGACGTCCTTGTCGTCGCTGGGGTCGCGCGGGACGAGGAGCAGGCGCAGCTTCTCGGTCAGTTCCTCGCGCTGCTTCTCCAGGGCCTTGGCCTCGGCGGCGAAGTCCGGGTCGTCGGCGGCGAACTCGCGGGCCGTGGTGATGTCCTCGCCGGTCTGCTTCCAGGAGCGGTACGTGGCGACGATCGGGGTCAGCTCGGCGTAACGCTTGTTGAGCTTGCGCGCGTTGGCCTGGTCGGCGTGGACCGACGGGTCGGCGAGCTGCTTCTCCAGACCGGCGTGCTCGCCGATCAGTTCCTCGACCGCCTCGAACATTCGGGGGCTCCTGTGTTTCTCGCGTGACTCGCGTGACTCGCGTAGCTCACGTGGCTCGCGTTAAGTGGCTCGCGTTAAGAAGATGCTGCGGCAGGTGCTTCGGCCGTGCTGCGGGACGCCAAAGCGCCGGTCCCGGCGCCCCGCGCGTACGGGGCGCCGAGGACCGGCGCAGGTGGCTCGCTACTTCTTGGCGGAGCCGGCGGCCTTGCCGAAGCGGGCCTCGAAGCGGGCCACGCGGCCACCGGTGTCGAGGATCTTCTGCTTGCCCGTGTAGAACGGGTGGCACTCGGAGCACAGGTCGGCACGGATGGTGCCGGACTCGATCGTGCTGCGGGTGGTGAACGACGCACCGCAGGTGCAGCTGACCTGGGTCTCGACGTACGCGGGGTGGATGTCGCGCTTCAAGGGGTTCTCCTAGTTCCGGGAGGGCACCGGGTCGTACGCGCTGATTGCGCGGACGTGAACCGGGGCCGACGTACCAGTCTGCCAGGACCGGCCGTATCTCCCAAAACCGGGGGGCGCTCGCACGTATTCCCGGGCTTCCCGGGGCTCTGTTCGCGTCAGCCGGTGTTGACGACGCTGTGGGCCGAGCCCTTGTCGCCCGCCGATTCCCTGGTGGCGGAGGCGGGGACCGGCCTGTCCTGCTTGAGGGCCGTCCAGACCTGCTGCGCGGCGGCCGGGAGGGGCAGGACGCGGTTCGGGTCCGCCGGGTCGTAGCGGACCGGGAGGGTGACCATGTGGACGTCCTGGGCGCCGAGGTCCTTGAGCCCGCCGGCGAACCCGACCAGTTTGTCGACCGTGTCGAGCTGGGAGTCGGGGGTGATCGCACGGGTGGCGGTGTCGGCGAGGTCGTAGAGCTTCTTCGGGTCGCTGAACACGCCGACGCTCTTGACCTGCTCGATCAGCGCCTTGATGAAGGACTGCTGGAGCTGGATCCGGCCGAGGTCACTGCCGTCCCCGACGCTGTGGCGGGTCCGTACGAGTCCGAGGGACTGCTCCCCGTTCAGGGTGTGGGTGCCGGGGGCGAGCTTGAGGTGGCTCTTGGGGTCGTCGATCGGCCGCGTGGTGGTGATCTTCACGCCGCCGAGCGTGTCGACGAGTTTCTTGAAGCCGGTGAAGTCGACCTCGATGTAGTGGTCCATGCGCAGTCCGGACATCTGCTCGACGGTCTTGACCGCGCAGGCCGGGCCGCCCACCTCGTACGCCGTGTTGAACATGGCGAGCCGCTGCCCGGCCACGGCGGCGCCGTCGGAGTCCGTGCAGGCGGGGCGGTCGATCAGGGTGTCGCGCGGTACGGAGACGACGCTGGCCCGCTGGTGGCCCTTGTAGACGTGGACGACCATCGCGGTGTCCGAGCGGGCGCCGCCGCCGTCCTGGCCGTACTCCGCGTTGGCGCCGGAGCGGGAGTCCGAGCCGAGGACGAGGATGTTCTCGGAGCCGTTGCCGGAGCCGGCGGGGCGGTCGCGGCCGAGCTGGGCGTTGATGTCGACACCGTTCAGGTTGCCGTTGAGCTTGAAGTAGACGTAGCCGAGCCCGGAGCCGCCGACGAGGACGAGGGCCGCCGCGGACCACGCGGCGATGACGGTGGCGCGGCGGCGCCGGCCCGGCTTCCCGCGGCGTCTGCCGCGGCCTCGTATTCGGCTGCTGTTCCCGTCGCCCATGGTCTCCCTCTGTCCGTCGTGCGGGTCCCGCTACCTCCTGCCGTGGTGACGAGGCGCACTATGTCGCCACTTGTACAGACAGTGAAGCACCAAGATGGGTTGCACAGCATGCGGTGGAGATGTCCGGAAAAGCAACGCGGCCGGACGGCGGCCCGGCGCCCTCCGCGCCACCCGGGCCCTGCCCCGCGTACCGCCGCCCACCTGGGCATTCGGCACGCGCGCCGGGCCCGGGGCGCCCAGGGGGCGTCCAGGGGCCCGCACGGGGCGTGTGGGATAAGTCTCCGGCGGGGGTCGCCCGTACGGGCTCGTCGTCGTACGGGCCCGTACGACGACGCGGGGCGCGGGCGAGGACCCTGCGGACGGGGCCGCACGAACGGGAACCGCCCCGTCACCTGTCGTGACGGGGCGGTTCTCGCCGTACGGCGTACGGGACGCTGCGGGTCCGGTCAGTCGTTGCCGTTGGAGCCCGGGGTCGTCTTCTGGATCTGGAGCAGGAACTCCGCGTTGGACTTGGTCTTCTTCATCTTGTCCAGGAGGAGTTCGATCGCCTGCTGCTGGTCGAGCGCGTGCAGCACCCGGCGCAGCTTCCACACGACGGCCAGTTCCTCGCCGCCGAGCAGGATCTCCTCCTTGCGGGTGGAGGACGCGTCCACGTCGACCGCCGGGAAGATGCGCTTGTCCGAGAGCTTCCGGTCGAGCTTGAGCTCCATGTTGCCGGTGCCCTTGAACTCCTCGAAGATCACCTCGTCCATGCGCGAGCCGGTCTCGACGAGCGCGGTGGCCAGGATGGTCAGCGAGCCGCCGTCCTCGATGTTGCGCGCGGCGCCGAAGAAGCGCTTCGGCGGGTAGAGCGCGGTCGAGTCGACACCACCGGACAGGATGCGTCCGGAGGCGGGCGCCGCGAGGTTGTACGCGCGGCCCAGACGGGTGATGGAGTCCAGCAGGACGACCACGTCGTGGCCCAGCTCCACGAGGCGCTTGGCGCGCTCGATGGCGAGTTCCGCGACGGTGGTGTGGTCCTCGGCCGGGCGGTCGAAGGTCGAGGAGATGACCTCGCCCTTGACCGACCGCTGCATGTCGGTGACCTCTTCGGGACGCTCGTCGACGAGGACGACCATCAGGTGGCACTCGGGGCTGTTGACCGTGATCGCGTTGGCGATGGCCTGGAGGATCATGGTCTTGCCGGTCTTCGGCGGGGCCACGATCAGACCGCGCTGGCCCTTGCCGATCGGTGCGACGAGGTCGATGATCCGCGTGGTCAGCACGCCCGGGTCGGTCTCCAGGCGGAGCCGGTCCTGCGGGTAGAGCGGGGTCAGCTTCTGGAACTCCGGGCGGCCGCGGCCGGATTCGGCCCCCATGCCGTTGGCGGAGTCGAGGCGGACGAGCGCGTTGAACTTCTCGCGGCGCTCGCCGTCCTTGGGCTGACGGACGGCCCCGGTGACGTGGTCGCCCTTGCGCAGGCCGTTCTTGCGGACCTGGGCGAGCGAGACGTACACGTCGTTGGGGCCCGGCAGGTAGCCGGAGGTCCTGATGAACGCGTAGTTGTCGAGGATGTCGAGGATGCCCGCGACGGGGATCAGCACATCGTCGTCGGCGACCTGGGGCTCGCCGGGGCCGAACTCGTCGCGCCCGCGGCGGCCTCGGCGGTCGCGGTAGCGCCCGCGCCGGCCGCGCCGGCCGCCCGCCTCGTCGTCGAAGTCGTCCTGGGGGGCGTTGCTCTGGCCGCCGTGCTGGCCCTGGCCGCCACCGCGGTTGTCGCGGTCGCCCCGGCCGCCCTGCTGCCGGTTGCTGCCGCCGCCCTGCTGCTGGCCGCTCTGGCCGCCCTGCTGGTCGTCGCCCTTGCCCCGGCGGTCGCGCTGCCGGTCGCGGCGTCCCTCGCGGTCCCGGTCGCCGCGCTGGCCGCGGTCCCGGTCGCCGCGGCGTCCGTCGGTCTCGCCCTGGGTGACGGTGCCGGCGGAGGCGGCCACGGCCGCCTCGGTCCGGGCGTCGGGGCGCTCCTCGACCTTGACGTCGGCCGGGGCGTCCACCGCGGCCTCCGCCTTCGTGTCGGGGCTGCCGGCCTGCGCGGTGGCCCTGCGGCGGCGGCGCTCGCCCGCGGGCTGGTCGTCGCTGGCGGGCTGGCCGGGGATGTCGATCTGCTGCTGGGCCACGGCCTGGTCGGCCTGGTTGGCGTTCTCCCCGCCCGACGCGGCGGCTTCGCCCGTACGGGCCTTGGAAGTTGCCCGGCGCTTGGGCTTGGTCTCGGCGTCGGCGCTGCCGTTGGCACCGGCGGCGGTCTTCGCCGCCGCTCCGCCTCCGGCCTGTGCTTCCTTGATGACCTCGATCAACTGGCTCTTGCGCATCCGCGCGGTGCCCCTGATGCCGAGGCCCGACGCGACCTGCTGCAACTCGGCCAGGACCATGCCGTCAAGGCCGGTGCCGGAGCGGCGGCGCCGTGTGGTGGTGCCAGTGGCAGCACCTTCGGCGGGCGCGGTGGTGTCGACAGTGCTGTCGGCAGTCACGCCCATCAGATCGGTGGTGTCGCTCACGAAGGGTCCTTCCCTGGAGCGGACGTCGGCCTTCTGGCTCGGCGACCGGTTGTGCTGCCGGCTGCGGTCCCATGTGGTGGACCGTGCCGGGGCGGTGGTCCCGCCGGGTACGGCGGAGAAATCTGCAAACGTGCGAACAAGCGATGGGTCCGGCCCGAGGTCCCCCTGCTCGGCCCTCCGCTGGGAAAAACGGGGGGTGTCGTGCCGGTTCCGGTGCGTGCTCAAAACTGCTCAGGCAGGCTGCTCAGGCAGTTGGGGAGGCTCCCGGAAGAAGGGCGGTCCCGATGTGGGACACGATGCACCGCGCCTGAAAGACGTCGGCTGCAGACTTGAGGTTAACACTACCGGCTCCAACAAACATTCCCCCTCTCATTCACCGGCAATCTCTTCTGGCTGTTCCTGAGCTGTTCTCGCCAAATGCTCCACGAGTTCCACAGCTCCACGAGCCCTGCCTACGAACCGAGCGGCAGCACGCAGGCACCCGCCGCGTCGAGGGTGAGCCGGTTGGCGGCCCACCCCTCGCCCGCCAGCCGTGCGACCTTGTCGGCCGCACCGTCCTCGACCAGCGCGAGCACCGTGGGGCCCGCGCCGGAGACGACCGCGGGGACGCCGTCCGCGCGCAGTCGGTTGACCAGTGCGATGCTCTCCGGCATCGCGGGGGCCCGGTAGTCCTGGTGGAGACGGTCCTCCGTGGCGGGCAGCAGCAGCTCGGGGCGCCGGGTCATGGCCTCGACGAGGAGGGCCGCGCGACCGGCGTTGGCCGCCGCGTCCACATGGGGGACCGTACGCGGCAGCAGGCCGCGCGCCGTCTCCGTGAGGACCGCCTTGGCGGGGACGAAAACCACCGGAACGATGGAACGGACCGGGTCCATCCTGATGGCGCGGGCGGCTCCCCCGTCCATCCAGGCGAGGGTGAAGCCGCCGAGCAGACAGGCGGCGACATTGTCCGGATGCCCCTCGATCTCGGTCGCCAGTTCCAGCAGCGCCGCGTCGTCGAGCCGGGCGTCCCCGCCTATGGTGACGGCGCGGGCCGCGACGATCCCGGCGCAGATCGCGGCCGAGGAGGAGCCCAGGCCTCGGCCGTGCGGGATGCGGTTGGCGCAGACGACCTCCAGGCCGCGCGGCTGTCCGCCGAGCAGGTCGAAGGCGGTACGGAGGGACCGTACGAGCAGATGGTCCTCGTCGCGGGGAAGCGTCTCGGCGCCCTCACCCGCGATGTCGACGTGCAGCCCCGAGTCGGCGACACGGACCACCACGTCGTCGTAGAGCCCCAGCGACAGGCCCAGGGCGTCGAAGCCAGGGCCGAGGTTGGCGCTGGTGGCGGGGGTGCGCACCCGTACGGCGGCGGCGCGGAACGCGGGACCGGCCATCGCTCTGACGACTCTCCTTGTGACTGCGGTACTGGGCTACCGGCTTGCTGACGTGCTGGCGTGCTGAGGTGTCGCGGTGTCGGTGTCGGTGCCGCGGCAGGTGCGGCGGATTCGCGTGGCTGCGTGGGGTTCCGGGGTGTGCGGGAGGAGGTTTCGAGAGGGACGTACGGAACGCCCGCGGCCACGACGGCGGCAGCACCGCGGCATATGCGGCGGGGCGGATTGGGTACAGCTTATCGAAGGATGGATCGGTGGCGACATAGGGCGCACAGGAGGCGCACGATGCGTGTCGCGTGCCCGCCTGTGCGCCTATGTCGGTCATGTGCGCTTCCCGCCGCCGCACGGGCGGCGGGCGGCGGCGAGGTGCCGCCCGTGGTGGTGTCAGGCGAGACCGAGGCGGGCCGCCGCGGCGACCGCGTCGACCGGCACGGTGACCGGCTGAGGCGCCCCCGCCACGGCCCAGTCGGGGTCCTTGAGCCCGTTGCCGGTGACGGTGCAGACGATGCGCTGGCCGGGGTCGACCTTGCCCTCGTCCGCGGCCTTGAGCAGTCCGGCGACGGAGGCGGCCGAGGCGGGCTCCACGAAGACGCCCTCCTGGGAGGCCAACAGCCGGTAGGCGGCGAGGATCTGGCGGTCCGTCACCTCGTCGATGAAGCCGCCGGACTCGTCGCGGGCGGCCAGCGCGTACTGCCAGGAGGCCGGGTTGCCGATCCGGATCGCGGTGGCGACGGTGTGCGGGTCCTTGACGATCTCACCGCGCACGATCGGCGCGGAGCCGGACGCCTGGAAGCCCCACATGCGCGGCGTGCGCCCCGCCACGCCGTCGGCGGCGTATTCGGTGTAGCCCTTCCAGTACGCCGTGATGTTGCCGGCGTTCCCGACGGGCAGCACATGGATGTCCGGGGCGTCGCCGAGCGCGTCCACGATCTCGAACGCGGCGGTCTTCTGGCCCTCGATACGGACCGGATTGACCGAATTGACCAGCGCCACCGGGTAATGGTCGGAGAGCGAGCGGGCCAGCGTCAGACAGTCGTCGAAGTTGCCCTCGACCTGGAGGATCTTGGCGCCGTGGACCAGGGCCTGGCCCATCTTGCCGATGGCGATCTTGCCCTGGGGCACCAGGACGGCGCAGACCATCCCGGCCCGTACGGCGTAGGCGGCGGCCGAGGCCGAGGTGTTGCCGGTGGAGGCGCAGATGACCGCCTGGGCGCCCTCCTCCTTGGCCCGGGTGATGGCCATGGTCATGCCACGGTCCTTGAAGGACCCGGTGGGGTTGGCGCCCTCGACCTTGAGATGAACCTCACAGCCCGTACGCTCGGAGAGCACCTGCGCCGGGACGAGTGGCGTACCGCCCTCACGGAGGGTGACGACCGGCGTCTTCTCCGTCACCGGGAGGCGGTGCCGGTACTCCTCGATGATGCCGCGCCACTGGTGGACGCCCTCACGGCTGCCCCTGCTGGTCAGGCCATTGCTGGTCATGGGTCCCTTACTCCCCTTCAACACGCATGATGCTGGCGACACCGCGCACGGTGTCGAGCTTGCGCAGTGCCGCGACGGTCCCGGAGAGGGCCGCGTCGGCCGCGCGGTGGGTGACGACGACGAGGGCGGCCTCGCCCGCACCGTCCTGCCGGCCCTTCTGACGGACCGTGTCGATGGACACGCCGTGCTCGGCGAAGACCGTCGCGACCTGGGCGAGCACACCCGGTTTGTCGGCCACGTCGAGACTGATGTGGTAGCGCGTCACCACGTCGCCCATGGGGCTGACGGGAAGCTGGGTGTACGCGGACTCCCCGGGCCCGGTGGCCCCGGCGAGCTTGTTGCGGCAGACGGCGACGAGGTCGCCGAGGACGGCGGAGGCGGTCGGGGAACCGCCCGCGCCCGGGCCGTAGAACATGAGCTGCCCGGCCGCCTCGGCCTCGACGAAGACCGCGTTGTACGCCTCGCGCACGGAGGCGAGCGGATGGCTGAGCGGGATCATCGCCGGGTGGACCCGCGCGGTGACGGAACGGCCGTCGGCGGCCCGCTCGCAGATCGCGAGGAGCTTGACCGTGCAGCCCATGCGCTGCGCGGAGGCGAGGTCGGCGGAGGTGACCTCCGTGATGCCCTCGCGGTGCACGTCGTCGAGGCGTACCCGGGTGTGGAAGGCGATCCCGGCGAGGATGGCGGCCTTGGCGGCGGCGTCGAAGCCCTCGACGTCGGCGGTCGGGTCGGCCTCCGCGTACCCGAGGGCGGTGGCCTCGTCGAGCGCCTCGGAGTAGCCGGCGCCGGCGGTGTCCATCCGGTCGAGGATGAAGTTGGTCGTGCCGTTGACGATGCCGAGGACCCGGTTGACCTTGTCCCCCGCCAGCGACTCGCGCAGCGGCCTGACCAGCGGGATGGCGCCCGCGACGGCCGCCTCGAAGTACAGGTCGCGGCCGTGCCGGTCGGCGGCGTCGTAGAGCGTCGTGCCGTCCTCGGCGAGCAGCGCCTTGTTGGCGGAGACGACGGAGGCGCCGTGCTCGAAGGCGGTGGTGATCAGCGTTCTGGCGGGCTCGATGCCGCCGATGACCTCGACCACCACGTCGATGTCGCCCCGTTTGACCAGGGCGGTCGCGTCGGTGGTGACCAGCGCCGGGTCGATGCCCGCGCGCACCTTGCCGGGGCGCCGGACGGCGACCCCGGCCAGCTCCACCGGGGCCCCGATCCGCGCGGCGAGGTCGTCGGCGTGCGTCGTCATGATGCGCGCCACCTCTGAGCCGACCACACCACAGCCCAGCAGCGCCACCTTCAGCGGACGCGTACGCATCATCCGACCTACGCCTTTCATCCGATTTCATCCGACGCGACCGACACGGTCACGCGGAAGCGTGATTGCCCACCAGTCTCACTCACCGGACGAAGGATTCCGCCCCTCGTCCAGATTGCGAGACATGTATTTCAGTGACCGACATCGAGACGCAGCAGATCTTCCTCCGTCTCGCGCCGGACGATCACCCGGGCCTCGCCGTCCCTGACGGCGACGACCGGCGGCCGGAGCGCGTGGTTGTAGTTGCTCGCCATCGAGCGGCAGTACGCGCCGGTGGCGGGCACGGCGAGCAGGTCGCCGGGGGCCAGGTCGGCGGGGAGGAACGCGTCCCGTACGACGATGTCGCCGCTCTCGCAGTGCTTGCCGACGACGCGGGTCAGCATCGCCTCGGCGTCGGAGGCGCGGGAGACGAGCGCCACGCTGTACTCGGCGTCGTACAGCGCCGTACGGATGTTGTCGGACATGCCGCCGTCCACACTGACATACGTGCGGAGCCCTTCGAGCGGCTTGATCGTGCCCACCTCGTACAGCGTGAAGGCCGTCGGGCCCACGATGGCGCGGCCCGGCTCCACGGAGATACGCGGCGTACGGAGCCCGGCGGCCTCGCACTCGCGGGTGACGATGTCGCTGAGCGCCTTGGCGATGTCGTGCGGCTCGCGCGGGTCGTCCTCGGAGGTGTACGCGATGCCGAGGCCGCCGCCGAGGTCGATCTCGGGCAGCTCCACACCGTGCTCGTCGCGCACCTCGGCGAGGAGCTGGACGACCCGGCGGGCGGAGACCTCGAAGCCGGCCATGTCGAAGATCTGCGAGCCGATGTGGGAGTGGATGCCGGTCAGTTCGAGGCCGTCGAGCTTGAGGGCCCGGCGGACGGCCTCGGCGGCCTGTCCGTCGGCGAGGGCGATGCCGAACTTCTGGTCCTCGTGGGCGGTGGCGATGAACTCGTGCGTGTGCGCCTCCACGCCGACCGTGACCCGGATCTGCACGGGCTGCCGCCTGCCGTGCCGCTGCGCGATGTGCGCGACCCGCACGATCTCCTGGAAGGAGTCGAGGACGATCCGGCCGACCCCCGCCGTGACGGCGCGCTCGATCTCCTCGGTGGACTTGTTGTTCCCGTGGAAGGCGATGCGCTCGGCGGGCATCCCGGCGGAGAGCGCGGTGGCCAGCTCGCCGCCGGAGCACACGTCGAGGTTGAGCCCCTCCTCGTGGAGCCAGCGCACGACGGCGCGGGAGAGGAACGCCTTGCCCGCGTAGAAGACGTCCGCGTCCGCGCCGAAGGCCTCGGCCCAGGCGCGGCAGCGGGCCCGGAAGTCCGCCTCGTCGAGGAAGTACGCCGGGGTGCCGAACTCCTCGGCCAGCTTGGTCACTTCGATCCCGGCGACGGTCACCACACCGTCCTCCGCGCGGCGCACCGTACGCGACCAGACCTTCTCGTCCAGGGCGTTGAGGTCGGCGGCGGGGGCGGTGTAGTGGCCTTCGGGGAGTACGTCGGCGTGGCGGGGGCCTGCGGGGTGTGCGGAACGGCTCATGTGCGTGGCTCTCTTGGCTTCTCTTCAGAGGGGTGCGGAACGGCGTTCACGGGTGCGTGGTGCACGGCTGCTCCGTTCACAGGTGTTCCGGGGCGTCGATGCCGAGCAGGGACAGGCCGCCGGCCAGCACCGTCCCGGCGGCTTCGGCGAGCGCGAGCCGGGACCGGTGGGCGGCCGAGGGTTTCTCGTCGCCGAGGGGCAGCGGGTGGCGGGCGCCCTGGAAGCGCAGGAACGCGTCAGCGGTGTGTTCGAGATGGCGGGCGAGCCGGTCGGGCGCGCGCAGCCGGGCGGCGGCCGCCAGCACGGCCGGGTGGTCGCCGAGGAGCGCGAGGAGCGGGGCCGCGGGGTCCTCGACGGGTCCCGCGTGCTCGTCGTGCCGGTCGTGCTCGTTGTGCTCGTCCTGCCTGTCGCGCTCGTCGTGCCTCTCGTGCTCGTTGACGGGGGCGGCCGGGGTGAGGGCGAGCCGGGCGGCGGCGCGCGCGGTGGCGCGGGTGCGGGCGTACGCGTAGCGCACGAGGAAGAGGCCGTTGCTCTCGCGCTGCACGAGCAGCGCGCGGGCGGCCTCCGGGCCGGTGTACGGCCGGTCGTGCGCGGCGGGCCGCAGCAGCGCCCAGTGGGCGGCGTCGGGGCCGAGCCGGGTGTACAGCTCCTCGGCGGTGGTGCCCGCGGCGACGGGGACGGGGCGCAGCGCCTCGGCGGCGCCGGGGACGACGGCGGCGCCGGCGCCCTGGGTACGGAGCAGCCGCACGGCCGTACGGGTCCACAGGGCGGCCCGGGGCTCCTCCGTGGCCGCCAGGGCGACGGTGGTCCCGGCGAGCGCGTCGCCGTGTCCGTAACGGGCCCCGGCGCGCCGGATCGTACGGAGCAGGCCGGCGTGGGCGCCGGCGCGGCGGCCGGCGGCCAGGGTGAAGTTCAGGAAGCCGGGCCCGGTGATCTCGACATGGGCGATCCCGGCGCCGGGCGCGGTGCGCAGGAGGGTGGTGCGCAGGATCTCGGCGACCTCGCGGGGCGGGCGTCCCGCGGGGCCCGCGAGCCGGAGCGCGACATTGGTGGCGTAGTCGCCCCGGCCGCCGGGACGGGGGCGCTCGACCGCGACCCGTTCGGGCACAGGGCCCGGCAGGGCGTCGTCCTCGACCGCGCGGCACACGGCGTGCAGCACGGTTCGGGAGAGCTCTGCGGGGGTCACGGGTCAAGGGTAGGTCCTGGGTGGGGGCTCCCCGCCAACCGGTTTCGCCATGCGGTACGGGTGTGGTCGGCCGCGGTGGTCAGCCGCGGGTGGAGCCCGCGTGTCCGGCGCCGTGCCTGCCGTCCTGCCTGCCGTCCAGGGACGGCGGGCCCTCCTGGCGGCACAGGCGGCGTACGAGCCGGACCAGGTCGGCCGGTTCGAAGGGCTTGGCGAGGAAACCGTCCACCCCGGCGGCGACGCCGGTGTCCACCTCGTACTGCGTGCAGGCGCTGACGATGGCGATCGGGAGCCGGCTGGTGCGGGGGTCGGCGCGCAGCCGGGCGGCGGTGCGCAGGCCGTCGAGGCGTGGCATGACCACATCGAGGGTGATGACGTCGGGGGCGACCTCGTGGACGACGTCCAGGCATTCGGCACCGTCGGCCGCGGTCACGACCTCGAAACCCTCAAGTTCGAGATTGACCCTGATCAGTTGCCTGATGACCCTGTTGTCGTCGACAACGAGCACCCGGCCGGACGCTCCAGACACAACTCGAGAGTAGGTCCGAAGCCGGTGCCGCGTCCGGGTTTTGCCGACTTCCGCCCCGCGTGGACGACGCGGGCACGGCGCCCGAGCGGGCGCCGTGCCGGGAAGGGCGGTCAGCCGTCGCGCGCCCCCGCGGAGCCCCCATAGAGTCGTGTTCCATGGAGCAGAACGAAGTCGTCCTCAGGGCCATCGGCATTCTCACGCAGTCCGCGGAGTGGATCCGCTCGGCCGACCGCGACGCGGGGCCGGGGGCGGGTGCGGAGCCCGGCGCGGAGCCGGGTCCGGAACCCGGGACGGAGCCGGGGACGGAGCCGGGGACGGGCAACGGCGCGGGGCAGATCGGCTCGCTGCTCGCCGAGGTCTTCCCCTCGTTCACGGTCTCCCCCGAGGCCACCCCGCTGGAGGCGGCGCACTCGGTGACGGAGGCGGCGCTGCCCCCGATCATGCAGCTCATCGGGGCGTTCACCTTCGTCTTCACGGAGCTGGCGCGGGTCCATGACGCGGGCCGTACGGACATCACCTCGGAGGAGCTGCTGCGGGAGCTGGCGCTGCGGATGTCCCTGCCTGACGACACGGGGCGGTGACGCGGGGCCTGTGAGCTGCCCCCTACCCCCACAGGTGCCCTACGGCCGCCCCTCGCGGCGCGGGAGCAGGGCCGTCGCCGCCAGCGGGACCGCGGCGAGGACCAGCCAGGGCACCGCCACCGGCAGGCCGGCGTCGAGCAGGGAGCCGGTGGCCGCGCTGCCGGCCAGGACGACCAGGCCGGAGACGGACGACAGGGCGCCGACGTAGAGACCGAGCCGCCCGGGGTCGGCCAGATCGGGGACCCAGGCGCGGGCGGCCGGGGCGATCAGCATCTGGCCGAGGGTGAGCAGGGCGGTGAACCCCGCCACCGGCACCAGCCCCCCGGCGCCGGTCAGGGCGGCGGGGCGGGCCGCCGCCACGACGGCGAAGCCGGCCGACAGCAGGACCAGGCCCGCGGCCATGGAGCGGCGCAGCCCGAGCCGGTCGGCGGCCCAGCGGGTGACGGGGAGCTGCGCCGTGACGACCAGCAGCGACGACAGCGCGAAGAGCCAGGCCAGCGGCGCCTGGGAGCCCGCCGCGCGCTCCACCTCCGCGGGGACGGCCAGGTAGAGCTGGTTGTACGCGAGGAGGTACGTGCCGTACGCCAGGCACAGCGCGAGGAAGCGGCGGTTGCGGAGCAGGGCCCGGGCGCCGCCGGGGCCCCGGGTGGGCGCCCGGCCCGGTATGTGCTGCGGCAGCAGCCACCAGTGGCCCGCCAGGACGAGCAGGAAGATCACGGAACCGGCGAGGCAGACCGTACGGAAGTCCACCGCGAGCAGCAGCGCGCCGAGCAGCGGTCCGACGAAGGCGCCCGCCTGGCCGGCCACGGTGAACAGCGCGAGCACACCGGTACGGGGGCCGCCGCCCGCCTCCTCCCTGGCCACGGCCTGGCGGGCCACCTCGGACTCCACGGCGGGCGAGAAGAGGGCGGCGGCGAAGCCGACGAGCAGCACGGCGCCGATGACGGACCAGGACCGCTCGGCGAAACCCAGCCAGGCGAACCCGGCGATGCGCAGCACGCACCCCGCCAGCACCACGGGCCGTACGCCGTACCGGTCGGCCAGGGCGCCGCCGACGACGAACAGGCCCTGCTGGCTGAAGGTGCGCAGCCCGAGCACCAGGCCGACCAGCCAGCCCGCCATGCCGACGGCCCCGCCGAGGTGGTCGGCGAGGAACGGGAGGACGGCGAAGAAGCCGACGTTGAAGGCGAGCTGCGTCAGGATCAGCAGACGGAGCAGCGGGGTGAGCCCGCGCCACACACCGAACCGGAACCGGAACCGGCCCCGGAGGCCGGAGCCGGGGCGGGCTGCCCCCGGCGGCTCGGCGCTGGGGGCGTGGGCGTGAGCGGGAGCGGATTGCGTGGCCTCGGACGTCCGCGGGCCGGCCTGGGGCGCGGGTGGGTCGGCCTGGGTCATCGGGTTTCCTCCGGGGCGGCCATCACGAATACGGAGGGCGACGACGTTCCGGGCCCGGTCGCCGGGGGCGCGGCGTCGGTCATCGGGCTTCCCTCGACGCGGCGATCACGAGTACGGACCCGGATGCCGCCCGCCGCCGACACGGCGAGGGCTCCGAGCAGGGCCAGCACGGCGGTCGGCGCGAAGACCGCCCACGGGGCGCGCTCCGCGTACGGCAGGTTCTCGGCGAGCAGCAGGCCCCACTCGGGGGACGGCGGCTGCGCGCCGAGCCCGAGGAAGCCCAGGGACGCCAGGGCGAGCGCGACGGCGGGCAGCCGGAGCAGCGCGTGCCGCGCCACCGGCGGTACGACCGCGGGCAGCAGCTCGCGGCGGAGCAGATGGAGCGGGCCCGCGCCGAGCGCGCGGGTGGCGGCCAGGTGGGTCGTGGCGCGTTCCTGGAGCAGCAGCGCGGAGGCGTGCGCGGCGAGCGGCGCCCAGGCGACGGCGGCCACCGCGAGCGCCGGGGTGGCCGGGCCGCTGCCCGCGGCCCCGGCGACGAGGAGCCCGGCGAGGACGGGCGGCACCGCGTTGACGGTGTCGACGGCGGCGCCGGACACCTTCGGTACGAGGCCGAGCAGGACGCCGAGGAGCAGCGCGGCGGCGCTGACCGCCAGCGCCAGGGCGAGGGTGGTCAGCGCGCCGTGCCCGATCCGGGCCAGGATGTCGCGGCCGAGGGCGTCCGTGCCGAACGGATGTGCCCAGGACGGCGCCCCGAGCCGCGCCGCGGGGTCCAGCGTCAGCGGGTCGCGGGTGAGCCCGGCCCCGATGACGCCGAGCAGGAGCGTCCCGTACACCAGCGGCAGGGCGCGGCCCGCGGGCGGCGCGGGCCGGTGGAGGGACTGGAGCGCGCCGTCCCGCAGCACGGGGCCGATCAGGAGGCGCGCCGTACCGCGCGCGAGGCCGCCCGCGGCGGCGGCGAGCAGGAGCAGGGCGAGGGTGCCCGCCTGGAGTACGGGCAGGTCCTGGGCGATCGCGGCGTCGAGGGTGAGCCGGCCGAGGCCGGGGATGTCGAAGATCTGCTCCACGGCGACCGAGCCGCCGGTGAGGCCGACGACGAACAGGCCGAGGTTGGGCAGGAGTCCGGGGAGGCAGCGGCGCACCGCCTGCCGGGCGATCCGGTGGCCGGGGAGGCCGCGCGCGGCCGCCGCCGTCGCCCAGGGTTCGGCGAAGGCGCCGGGCAGCGCGTCGTCCAGCATCCGGCCGAGCAGCGCGCCGGCGGGCAGGCCGAGGGCGAGCGCGGGGAGCACCAGCCACCGCGGTCCGTACCAGCCGAGCGCGGGCAGCCAGCCGAGCTGTACGCCGACCACGGTGGCCAGGACGGAGGCCGTCAGGAACTCGGGCAGCGCGGCGAGCATCGCCGCCGCTCCCCCGGCCCGTGGCGCGCCGGGCGTGCGCCGCGCGCCGCGCCGGAGCGTACGGGCGCACACGGCCGCGGCGGTGACCCCGGCGACCGCCATCGCGACGGCCATCAGCAGCAGCGAGACGCCCATCGCCTGGACCACGCCGGGCAGTACGGCGGAGCCGGAGATCCAGGAGTCGCCCGCGTCGCCGCGCAGGAGACCGCCGAGCCACCGCCCGAGGAGGTGGAGGGGGCCCGCGCCGAGGCCGAGTTGGTCCCGTACGGCGTCGAGCACCTCGGGGGTGGGGTCGCGCTCCGCCGAGCGCGCCTTGAGCACGGTCAGCGCGGGATCGGTGCGCGAGAGCCAGGGCAGCAGGCCGATGGCGCAGAGCAGGCCGGCCGCGAGGGCGGCCCGCCACAGGAGGGTGAGGCCGGGGAGCGGCCGGTCGGGTGCGCGGCCGGTCAGGGAGCGGTGCATGCGGTCCGTCCCGGTCAGCGTCGGGTGCCGGGGGCGACGACGGCGCGCTCGTACGGGTCGAGCACCACGCCCCGTACGGAGGTGGCGACGCCGAGGACATTGCGCTGGTGGATGAGCGGAACGACCGCGTCCGTACCGAGGATCCGGGCCTCCGCGGCGAGCACGGCGTCCTGCCGCCGCGCCGGGTCCGCGACCGCGTCGGCGGCGGCGATCGCCCGGTCCACTTCCTTGTCGCAGAGCAGCGCCAGGTTGTACGTGCCGTCACAGGTGTAGTCACTGGCGAGGACGGAGACCGGGTCGCCCGTGTCGAGCATGGTGTTGCGCGCGCCGACGAACGCGTCGAACTTGCCGGCCAGCGCGTCGCTCTCGATCCGTGAGGACTCCCGCACGGTCAGCTCGACGGTGAAGCCGGCCTTCTCCAGCTGTTGCTGGAGGACCTGGGCGACCTCGGGCAGCTCGGGCCGGTTGTCGTAGGTGGCGAGGCGGACGGTGGTGCCCTCGACCTCGGCGGCGGTGGCGGCCTTCGCGCGTCCGGCGGGCTGTTCGCGCTTGCCGGCCGCCCAGTTGAGGGCGGGGCCGAAGATGCCCTGGCCGCGGTCGGCGTACCCCTCGTAGACGTTCTTGGCGAGTACGGAGGTGTCGACGGCCCGGCGGGCGGCGGCCCGTACCGCCGGATCGGTGAAGGCGCCGGAACGGGTGTTGAGGAAGAGGCTGGTGGTGCGGGCGGTGGGAACCTCGCGCGCGACGCCCTTCGGGAGGGACGCGGCCTGCGAGACCGGTACCGCCTCGGCGATGTCCTCCTCGCCGGTGCGCAGCGCGTTGGCGCGGGCGGTGCCGTCGGCGATGAACTTGGCGTCGATGCCGGACGCCTGGGACCGGCCGCCCCAGTAGTCGTCGAAGCGGTCGAGGGTGGCGGAGGCGGAGCCGTTGACCTTGGTGATCGTGAACGGTCCCGTGGCATGGCCGACCGGGTCAGGGGCGCGCCCCTTCCCGTACGCCTTCGGGGAGAGCACGGCGAGGCTCGGCCCGGCCAGCCGCAGCGGCAGTACGGGGTCGGCGGTCGCGGTGGTGACGCGGACGGTACGGTCGCCGGTCGCCCGCGCGGTGAGCCGGACGCCCGAGAGGGCGGTGGGTATCGGGGTGGCGGCCGCGGCGCGGGTGAGGGCGTCGGCGACCGCGGCGGCCGTGACGGGCGCCCCGTCCTGGAAGCGGGCGTCGCGCAGGGTGAAGAGCCAACTGCGGCCGTTCTCCCGGCTCCAGGACTCGGCGAGGGCGGGCGAGGCCGCGCCGTTGCCGTCGAGTCTCGTCAGCCCCTCGGTGACGCCGAGCCGGCTGAGGAGGGTGGCGTCGGCGCCGTACGGGGAGAGGTTCTCGGACGGCGGGAAGGCCAGCGCGACCCGCAGCCGCGCCCCGTCGGCCGGGCCCGAGCCGGAGCCCGGCGCGCCCGAGGAGCCGCCGTCGGCGAAGCAGCCGGTGAGCAGCGGGGCGAGCAGGGGAGCGAGCAGCAGACCGGCGACCGGACGGCGGCGGTGGGCAGGGCGCATGGTCCTCGTTCTCTACGCGATGGACAGCCTGGTGCGTGTCCTCGGGCACTGGCGGGCACGGGCGGGCACGGGCGAACGAAAGATTACATGACAATCGTTTTCATCGGGGCCCCGGGATCCCGAGGGGGACGGGGAGCTCGAAATGAACCGTGCCCGCCGGATCACCCGCCGCAACCTCCGCGGCGTCGCGCTCGTCGCACACCACCTTCCCGAGCGACCGCCAGAACGGCTCGGCGCCGGTGACCGAGGGGTCGGTGTGCAGATAGACGGAGCGGTAACCGCCGTCCGCGGCGGCGAAGTCCAGCAGCTCACGCACGAGCGCGCGAGCGAGCCCCCGGCGCCGGTGGCCGGGGTGCACGTACACCCGGCGCAGCTGCGCGGTCTCCCCGGAGGGGTAACGCTCCGCGAGCCAGCGGGGGTTGGGGGGATACGCGGGCCCCCGGGAGTCGAGGGCGGCGGTGGCGACGACGGTTCCGCCGCTCCCCGCCTCCCCCGCCGCCCCTCCAACTCCCCCTTCCTCCACGGCGACCAGCAGGGTGTGGCGCGGGGGGACGAGATAGGCGGCCTCGATGTCGATGATGTCGCCGTGCCAGCGCGGCACGTACCCCGAGCGGAAGTCGTGGTACACGGTGTCGAGCATCACCACGCGGGCGGCGTCGGCGTCCTCGGGGGTGGCTGTTCGAATGCGATAGCTGGGCACTTGCGAATGATATGCAGTAAGCCTCGGCGGACCGTCACCGGGATCTCCATGTCATGCGTCACCGGCCCGTGGCACGGTGCCGAGGAACCGCACATGAGGGCGGCCCGTCCCGCCGTCGTCCCGGGTGACCGACGCCCGTACCCCGTAGACGTCCGCGATCAGCTCCTCGGTGATCACGTCGCCCGGAGGCCCGGCGGCCACCACCCGGCCCGCGCGCAGGACCACGACCTCGTCGCAGTACATCGCGGCGAGGTTCAGGTCGTGCAGGGCGATGACGGTGGTGACCGGGAGCGTGACGACCAGGTGCAGCAGATCGAGCTGGTGCTGGATGTCGAGGTGGTTGGTCGGCTCGTCCAGCAGGAGTTCCCGGGGGTCCTGGGCGAGGGCGCGGGCGATCTGGACGCGCTGGCGCTCGCCGCCGGAGAGGGTGTGCCAGGACTGGCCGGCGCGGTCCGTCAGACCGGTGCGCTCCAGGGCCGTCCGTACGGCGTCCTCGTCCCCGGCGGACGGCGGCGACCAGGCGCGGCGGTGCGGGACGCGGCCGAGGCGTACGACCTCGCGGACGCTCAGCTCGACCTGGGTGTCGGTCTGCTGCTCGACCACCGCGACCCGGCGCGCGACCGCCCTGCGGCCCGTCTCGACGAGGGTCCTGCCGTCCAGGGTGACGACGCCCGAGGTGGGGGCGAGGACGCCGGAGACCAGCCGCAGCAGGGTGGACTTCCCCGAACCGTTGGGGCCGAGCAGCCCCACGGTGGATCCCGGCGCGGGCGCGAGGGAGACCCCGTCGAGGATGAGGCGGCCCCCGGCGGCGCGGGAGACCCGGTCGGCGCTCAGCCCCGTGGGGACCGATGCCGGGGTCGGGTGCGTCATCGGATCCTCCGGCCCCGGTACAGGACCAGGACGAACGCCGGCACCCCGATGAGCGAGGTCACCACACCCACCGGTACCTCCTGCGGGTCGAGCACCGTACGGGCCAGGGTGTCGACCCACACCAGGAAGACCGCCCCGGTCAGCGCGGTGACCGGGAGCAGCCGGCCGTGCCCCGGGCCGACCAGCGCGCGGGCGGCGTGCGGCAGGACGAGTCCGACGAAGCCGATCGCGCCCGCCGAGGCGACCAGCGCGGCCGTCAGCAGCGCGGTGACGGTGAGCAGGACGAGGCGCGTACGGGCCACGGAGACGCCGAGGTGCCCCGCCGCGTCCTGCCCGAAGGCGAACGCGTCGAGCGTGCGCGCGTACCCGCCGCACACCGCCAGCGCCACCAGCAGGACGGCGCCGCAGACCTGGACATCGGTCCAGCCCGCGCCGCCGAGCGAGCCGAGCAGCCAGAACAGCACCCCGCGGGTGGTCTCCGCGTCGGCGGCGGTCAGGACGACGAAGGAGGTGAGGGCGGAGAAGAGCTGCATCGCGGCCACGCCGGAGAGCACCACCCGGTCGGTCGTCCCGCCGAGCGTGTGGCTGAGCAGCAGCACCATCCCGAACGAGCAGAGCGCGCCGAGGAACGCCCCGCCCGAGACCGACAGCGCCCCTCCCCCGACCCCGAGCACGACCACCAGGACCGCGCCGGTGGAGGCTCCCGAGGAGACGCCGAGGACGAAGGGGTCGGCGAGCGGATTGCGGAGCAGGGACTGCATGATCGCGCCGCACACCGCGAGCCCGGCGCCGCAGACGGCCGCCAGCAGGGTGCGCGGCAGCCGCAGGTTCCAGACGATGCCGTCGCGGATCGGGGTGAGCTGCGACTCGCCCCGGCCCAGGTGCGCGCCGACGACCGACCAGACGTCTCCGACACGGATGTCCGCGGGCCCGATGGTGATCGCCACGGCGACGGAGAAGGCGAGCGCGGCGAGGCCGCAGGCCCACCCCACCGGGCGGATCCAGGCCGCGGCCCGCCGGCCCCCGCGGGAGCCGCCGGGGTCCGGCGGCGTCGGGCTCCCTTCGGCGGGCGTCCGCGACGCCCGTTCCGCGGTGGTCACTTGGCGGGTGCGTACGCGCGCAGCGCCGCCGCCACCTGCTCGACGCCCTCCACGGTGCGGATGCTCGGGTTCATCGCCTGGCCGCTGAGGCGTACGTACCGCTGGTGCTTCACCGCGTCCATGACCCTGGTGACCGGGTTGGTCTCCAGGAACTCGATCTTCTTCGCCGCCGACTCGGCCGTCTGCGACTTACGGGTGAGGTCGCCGATCACGAGGAAGGCGGGGTCGCGGTCGGCGACCGTCTCCCAGTTGATCTGCGGCCATTCGTCGTGGGTGTCGTCGAAGACGTTCTCGGCGCCGACGGCGTCGGTGATGATGCCGGGCGCGCCGCAGCAGCCGCCCATGAAGGGGGCCTCGGAGTTGGCGAACCAGTACAGGACGGTGGTGTCCTTCGCCTTCTTCGCGTCGATCCCGGCGACCGCCTTCGCCATCCGGTCCTTCAGCCCCGCGACGAGCCGGGCACCGCGCTCCTCGACGCCGAACACCGTGGCCAGATCGCGGATCTCGCCGTAGACGTCCTCCATCGTCAGCGGCGTCGCGCGGGATCCGTCGGTGTCGCCGGTGTTGTCCTTGGCGCAGTCGGACGGCGAGACGTACGCCGGTACGCCCACCTCCTCGAACTGTGCGCGCGTGGCCACGCCGCCCTTGCCCAGGGTGGACTCGAAGGAGGCGGCGACGAAGTCGGGCTCGGCGTCCAGGACCTTCTCGAAGGAGGGGCTGTTGTCCGCCAGCCGCTCGACCCCTGCGTTCTCCTTCTCCAGGCTCTTCGGCAGCGGGTCGGTCCAGGTGGCGGTCCCGGCCATGCGGTCGCCGAGGCCGAGGGAGAGCATGATCTCCGTGGTGCCCTGGTTGAGCGAGACGGCCCGCTCAGGCGGCGCCTCGATCCGTACCTCCCGACCGCAGTTGGTGACGGTACGGGGATAGCCGGCGGCCCGGGCGGAACCGGAACCGGAACCTGAATTGGATGCGGAACCGGAAGCGGAATCAGCTCCGGAGTCCGGGCCGGTACCGCAGCCGGTGAGCAGCAGGGCGCCGGCGGCGAGGAAAGGGGTGGCACGGCGGGCGAGGCGTGCGATCGGCACGGAGTCGTTCCTCTGCGTCGAGGGCTCATGCGCGGAGCCCGGTCGTACGGTGCTCCCCCGCCACAGGACGCGGACGGAGGCCGCCAGCAGGTCTTCGGACTCGGGGTCACCCGGACGGAGGCGCCTTCCCGGACTGCCGTCCAGTGGCCGATGCCCCGCCCGTCGCCCTCACCGCTGCGCGTCAGCTCCGGATTCCCACCGGATTCCCTGACCCACGTACATGGGTTCGACTGGCCTCGGCAAGCTATCACAGGCGGTTTTCCGCCCCACACCAGCACTTTCCGGCGCTTTCCACCCGGCGGCGATCGGCGGGAACGGGGGCGGCGGACAATGAGGCATGCCGGAAACCTCGCCCGTGAGTGTCGCTCTGATCGACGACCATCCCGTGGTCCTCGCGGGCATCGAGTCCTGGTACGCGGCGTCGGAGCGGCCCATCGCGGTGACCGCCAAGGGGCCGGACCTGTCGGTGGCGACGACGGGGCCGGGACGGGACGCGGATGTGGTGGTGCTCGACCTCCAGCTCGCTCACGGGGTGCCCGCCTACCCCGAACTGCGCCAACTCGTCGCGGGCGAACGGCAGGTCATCGTCTACACGATGCAGGACAGCCAGGAGACCGCGCTGACCTGCCTGGACCTGGGGGCGTTCACGTACCTCACCAAGGCCGAGGGCGAACGGCACCTCATGGCGGCGACGCTGGCGGCGGCCGACTGCCGCCCGTACACACCGCCCGCGCTGGCCGGGGCGTTCGGCAGCGACGCCCGGAAGGGGCGGCCCGCGCTGACGCCGCGCGAGGTGGAGGTGCTGCTGGAGTGGTTCCAGTCGGAGTCCAAGGCGATGGTCGGGGCGAGCCTGGGGCTCTCGGTCCGTACGGTGAACACGTATCTGGAGCGGGTGCGCATCAAGTACGCCAACGCGGGGCGGCCCGCGACGACCAAGGCGAACCTGGTCGCGCGGGCCATTCAGGACGGGCTGACGTCACTGGACGAGCTGTGACGCGGTGAGCGCGTCCTCGGGGGTGTCGTCCGGGCCGTCGAGGGTGCACGACGCCTCCACCAGCAGCCGCCCCTCGCTGCGCACCGTGCGCACCCGTACCCCCGGCTCGGTCGGTTCGGGGATCTCCGTCGGCCCCGTCGCCGGGCAGTCGGTCACCACACTCACCCGCACCAGGCCGCCGCCACGCACGACCGTGGCGCGGGCGTCGCGCTCGGCGGTCGCGAGCGCGGCCAGCACGGGCTCGGTGAGCGCGCGGCGCAGCCGCCGGTCGACCGGGGCGCAGGCCCCGCGTACGGCGAGCTGTACGTCGACGCCGTGGCGTTCGGCGACGTCGATACCGGCGCGCAGTTCGTGGAGCAGCGGATCGTGCGCGTGGTCGCGTTCCGCGAAGAGCCGTCTGAGCCGGGCGGCCTCGACGGCGGAGCGGCGCCGGGCGGCCTCGTCCCCCGGGTCGAGCGAGCCGTCGGCGAGCCCGGTCAGCAACGGCATGACGGAACGGTCCAGTTCGGCGTAGCGGGCCCGCTGGTCGGCGTGGACCTGCGCGGCGACGGCGGCCTCCGTACGGACGCGCTCCTGCTCGCGCGCGGTGGCGCTCGCGGCGGCGGCGCAGTCACCGAGCGAGCGGGCGAGCATCGCGGCGGCGACCTGGAAGGTGCAGATGGCCAGGGCGCTGACGGCCATGCCGGAGGCGGCCTGCCGGGTCGGCACCCCCGCGAGCAGCAACTGCGTCAAGGTGAGGACGAGATGGCCGCCGATGAAGACGAGTGTCGGCCGCAGCCCGGCGTCGAAGAGCAGCAGCACCCCGAACCAGCCGATCTCCAGGAATGTCCAGTGCGGGGTCCCGATGAAGTCCGCCACGGGCAGCCGGCCGGTGGAGACGGCCGACGCCACGAGGGCGCAGGTCAGACCGAGCACGACCCATGGGCGTGGTCGGCCGCGCCCGTCGGCGCCGAGCAGCGCGTCCACCATGATGAGGAGGGTGAGCAGGGTGAACGCGAAGAGCTGGACCCAGGGCCGGTCGTAACCGCGCAGACTGGCGAGGAGGGCGGGCAGCGCCAGCCCGAGGTGCACGGCGGTGAGGATGAACAGCCCGGCCACGCGCAGCCCGGCGCGCATGTCACGGGCGATCCGGTCGGTCAGCGGGTCGGCGGCCGGGATGTCCGCAGGGACATCGGCCGCGACGTCCGCCGGGATGTCCGCCGGGATGTCCGCCGGGATGTCCGCCGGGACGCCAGCCGCGTCAACAGCGCCCGGAGTGCCCGGCGTACCCGGAGTACCCGCCTTCGGCTGGTCAGGCACGGGGCCACTCCAGCCGTACGGTCGTGCCCTCGCCGGGACGCGAGACGATCACGGCCCGGCCGCCCGCCGACTCCATCCGCTCGACGATCGAGCGGGCCAGCCCCCGCCGGTGGGCGGGCACGCGCGCCGGGTCGAACCCACCGCCCTCGTCGCGGACCACGAGCGCGACGGCTCCGGTGACGGTGTCGGTGGCCCGGGTCGCCGTCACCGTCGCGGCGCGGACGCCCGCGTGCCGCTCCACATTGCGCAGGGCCTCCCCCAGCGCGCCGCGCAGCGCGACGGCGACGGGCGGCGGAACGGCGCCCAGGGAGCCGGGCGTACGGTCGAACGCGGCGTCGACGGAGAGGAGACGGCCGTCGAGCTCCGCGACCAGTTCCCGCGTCAGGTCGACCGGACCCACCTCGCACGCCTCGGACGTGGCCCCGGACGACGCGGACGCGCCGGGCACCCCGGCCGCCACAGGTGCCCGCGCGGCCGCGAGCCTGCGCAGGTCCTTGCCCGCCTGGGTGCGGACCACCTCCGGGCTGAGCGACCGGCCGTGCGCCGAGACCATCAGCAGGGTGGCGCACGCCGTGTCGTGCAGCGTGGCGAGGTGCTCCCGCTCGGCCGACCGCTGCGCCTGGGCGACATCGTGCCGCCGCCGCGCCTCGGCGGCCCGCGCGCCCGCCGCGTCGGCCGCCCGGCTGCCGCGCAGGACCAGCCGGAACATCCCCTGGCAGAGCAGAGCCTGGACGAAGAGCCAGGCCACGTTGGGCAGCGCGTACGTCCAGCCGTCGGGGCGGTCGATCACCGCGCCGGCCAGATCGACGGCGGCGAGCAGGGTGGCCGCCGCCAGCGCGAGCCGCGCCGGGTGGGTGAGCTGGTAGCCGACGGCGACGATGCTGACGACGACCAGCACCCACGTACTGCCGTACCGGGTCTGGGAGTCCGGGATGGTCAGCGCCTGCGTGAGACAGACCGCGCCGAGCGCCCCGAGGTCGGCGACGAGGATCCGGCGCGGATGGCGGCCCGCCAGCGCCAGCCGGTAGTGGAGCACGCTCCAGACGATGACACCGGCGGAGATGACCGCGGCGGCGGGCATGCCGTCGACGGGCATGGCCGGTACGGCGAGCAGGGCACCGGAGCAGACCACGACGACGCGGATCCGGTGGGCGTACCGGAACGCGAAGGCGACGAACTCCCGCTCGGCCGGCCCGGGCACGCGCTCGGCCGCCCCAGGGGCGCGCGCGTCCGGTGGGCGCTTCCGGTTCCGGTGTGGCACCGGAAGTCCCCCTAAGGGAACGGGGTTTGCCTCATTCGCCTCATGCACCACTCGGCGTCTCACCTGTCACATTGTCCGTGCCGTTTGTCGGTCGATTGACCGTCACACGTCGAGTGTGTCCGGCGATAGCGTTTCTCCGGTCAGGGTTCTGACGTTTCGACCGTTCTCAGGGGGGAGCGGTCTCTGTGGCCGTACGTACCCCTGCCTCATGGGGGTGGGCAGGGGTACGTACGGATTCATTCGAACGGCAGCCCGGAGTAGTTCTCCGCCAGTTCCGCCGCGGCGTGCGGCGAGGACGCGATGCGGTCGAGCTGCGCCAACTGCAGACGGGTCTCGAAGGCGGACTGCGCCGGGTCGGTGTGCAGGGTGGTCGTCATGAAGTACGAGAAGTGCTCGGCCCGCCACACCCGCCGCAGACAGGTGTCGGAGTACGCGTCGAGCGCCCCGGCTGAGCCGTTCCCGTACAGCTCGGCCAGGGCGCGCGCGAGGATGATGACATCGGCCGCCGCCAGGTTGAGCCCTTTGGCCCCGGTCGGCGGGACGATGTGCGCGGCGTCCCCGGCCAGCAGCACCCGGCCGTACCGCATGGGCTCCGTAACGGAACTACGCATCGGCAGTACGGACTTGGCGGTGACGGGGCCGCGCGCCAGCCGTCGGCCCGGCTCCGGGGCGAGGGCGAGGCGGGCGTCCAGCTCGTCCCATATCCGCGCGTCGGGCCAGTCGGCGGGGTCGGTGCCGTTCGCCACCTGGAGGTAGAGACGGCTGACGGCCGGGGAGCGCATGCTGGCGAGGGCGAACCCGCGCGCCGAGTGCGCGTAGACCAACTCGTCGTGGACGGGCGGCGCGTCGGCCAGTATGCCGAGCCAGGAGTACGGGTACGTCCGCTCGTACGTCGTCCGCACCCCCTCCGGTACGGCCTCGCGCGTGACCCCGTGGAAGCCGTCGCAGCCGACCACGTAGTCGCAGGTCAGGGTCTGTTCGCGGCCCTCGTGCCGATAGCGGACGGCCGGCGCGCCGGTGTCGGCGCCGGTCACCGCGAGGGCCTCGGCGCCGAACAGCAGCGGCCCGCCCTCGGCGAGCTGGAGGGCGATCAGGTCCTTGACCACCTCGGTCTGCGCGTACACCGTCACCGTGCGCCCGCCGGTGAGGGACGGGAAGTCGATACGGTGCGCCCGCCCGCCGAAGCGCAGCTCCACGCCGTCGTGGACCAGCCCCTCGCGGTCCAGCCGGGCCCCGGCCCCGGCGGCGCGCAGCGCGTCGACGGTGGGCTGCTCCAGGATGCCGGCGCGCTGGCGCTGCTCGACATAGGCGCGGTCGTGGCTCTCCAGGACCACACTGCCGATGCCCGCGTTGTGCAGCAGCCGCGCCAGCAGGAGACCGGCGGGGCCGCCTCCGACGATGCCGACCGAGGTGTGCATCAGCTTCTCCCCTGCTGGATGGAGTTCGCCTGGTGAAATATCGTTCACGTACACCCGGGCCATGAGTCTGCGTTCACCGGGGACACATGTCAACGCCCCGTTCCACCGAAGTCCGGGCGACCGGAAGACCGGAGAGCCGATGCCGTCCACGCCCGTCCCCGCGCCTCCCGCCGAGGCGCCCGCCGAGGCCGTGAAGCCGCTGATGCGCGGTATCTCCGTGCTGCGCGCGCTCAGCGACGCCGACGGCCGGGCGGCCATCGGCACCCTGGCCCGCACCACGGGTCTCGCCCGCGCCACGCTCGACCGGATCCTCGCCACGCTGGCCCGTATGGGGTACGTACGGCTGACCGGTCACGAGGCCGTGCTCGCCCCGCGCCTCATGGAGCTGGGCAACGCCTATCTGTCCGCCACCCGGTTGCCGGAGCGGCTCGGCCCGCTCGCGGAACGGCTCGCGGACGAGCTGGACGAGTCGGTGTCGCTGGCCGTGCCCGACGGCGACGGCATCCGCTTCGTCCACCAGAGCACCCGGCGGCGTGCCATGTCGCTGACCTTCCGCATCGGCGATCTGCTGCCGGCCGAACGCACCGCGCCGGGGCCGCTGTTCGCGGCGGGCTGGTCGGAGGAGGAGTGGGCACGGTGGCGGGCGCGCCGGGCCGGCGACCCCGAGGACCGGGGCTTCCCGGCCGTACCGCCGCTGCCCCCGGAACCGGGGTCGAGGTCCGGGTCCGGGCGCCGGACGGGCCACGCCCGGCGCTTCGAGGAACTGGCGGCGCGGGCCGGGCAGGACGGCTGGGCGCTGGACAACCAGCTCATCGAACCGGGGCTGATCGCCCTCGCCGTACCGGTACGCGCGCTCCACGCCCCGGCGGACGCGCGGCCGGTCTGTGTCGCGAGCGTGGTCAGCCACACCAGCCGGCACAGCGCGGCGTCGCTCCGGGAGGCGCTGCTGCCCCGGCTGCGCGCGGCGGTGGCGGAGATGGCCCAAGAGCTGGCCCGCCCGCCTCACCTGCCGGAAGTGCCCCTCCCCGGTCGCGCCGACGCCCGCCCGGAAGGCCCCGGCCTGGCGAGCTGGACCGGCGCGTCCAAGCAGCAGCTGGGCCGGGAGTTCATCGAGTCACTGGCCCGCGGGCTGACCGTACCGACGGCGTTCGGCGAGGGCCGGGACGCGCTGACCCTCAGCGCCGTCGCCGAGGCCACCGGCCTGGCCAGGGCCACCGCCCGGCGCGCCCTGATCACCCTGGAGCACCTGGGTCATGTCACCGCCGCCCCCGACCGGACCTTCCGGCTCACCTCGCGGGTGCTGTCGCTCGGCTTCCCCGCCCTGTCCCGTACGACGCTCCCCCAGATCGCCGCGCCGCATCTCGCCGAACTCGCGGGGCGCGTGGACGACTCGGCGTCCCTGGCGGTGCTGGTGGGCGACGACGTCCAGTACACGGCGCGGGTGGCGACGCGGCGCATCATGAACGTCAACATCACCACGGGCACCCGCTTTCCGGCGTACGCGACCTCCATGGGCCGGGTCCTGCTGGCCGGGCTGCCGGCGGATCTCCCGTACGACGAGCTGACGGCCCGCCTCGCCCGCGCCGAGCCGCGCCCGCTGACCCGGCACACGGTCACCAGCCCCGCCGAACTGGCCACCCTCGTGGAGGGGGTACGCCGCGCGGGGTACGCCCTGGTGGACGAGGAGCTGGAGGAGGGGCTGCGCTCGATCGCGGTGCCGGTCGTGGACCGTACGGGCGTGGTCGTGGCGGCGCTGAACGTGGCCATGCACACGAGCCGGCGCGATGTCGGGGCATGCCTCACGGAGGTGCTCCCCGAACTGCGCGCGACGGCGGCACGGGTGGAGGCGGACCTGGACGTCGTGGGCCGCTTCACCCGGGTGCCCACGGTGTGAGACGGAGCGGAACGGCGGAAGGACCCGCCGGTCGGCGAGGTGCCTGACCGGAGGGTCCTTCCGAGAGAGCGCGCCGGGTCAGTGCCCGTTGCGGTTGTTGCCGTTGTTACCGTTTCCGTTGTCCTGGTTACCGTCGTCCTGGTTGCCGTTGCCGACATCACCAGCGCCGTCACCGATGTCACCGGCGCCCGCGTTGGCAGCGCCCTCGTCACCCGCGCCGGCGTTCGCCGCGTCACCGGCGCCCGCCACGGCACCCTCGTCACCGGCGCCGGCGTTGGCCGCGCCCTGGTCACCCGCGCCCGCGTTGGCGGCACCCGCGTCGGCACCGTCACCCGCGCCGCCGTCGACACCCTCGTCGCCCGCGCCCGCGTTGGCGGCCCCGGCGTCCGCACCGTCACCCGCGCCACCGTCGGCCGCACCGGCGTCGTCACCGGCACCCGCGTCGGCCGCGCCGTCGCCGCCGCCCGCGTCACCGGCGCCGATCTGGGCACCGACCGCGGCCAGCGCGGTGGTCACCGGCTGGAAGAAGGTCTCGCCGCCGACGGTGCAGTCACCGCTGCCGCCGGAGGTCAGGCCGATGGCGCCGCCGTCCGCGGTGAACAGCGGCCCGCCGCTGTCGCCCGGCTCGGCGCACACATCGGTCTGGATGAGGCCGTTGACGATGTCACCGTTGCCGTAGTTGACGGTGGCGTCGAGACCGGTGACCGAACCGTCGGCCAGCCCGGTGGTGCTGCCCATCCGGATGACTTCCTGGCCCACGGCCGCCTCCGCGGCGGCCGCGATGTCCACGATCTGGCCGTCGCCCGTGTCGACCGTGCTGGCGACCTCGGTCGCCGGGTCGTCGTACGCGGCGAGGGCGAAGTCGCCGCCGCCCGCGAAGGTCGCGTCCGCGATGGTGGCGATCGGCTGGCCGTCCTGGGCGTCCGCCCACTCCGCCGCGGCGACGCCGCAGTGCCCGGCCGTGAGGAAGCCGGGGGCACCGTCCGCCGTGACCACGTTGAAACCGAGGGAGCAGCGCGCGCCGCCACCGAAGATGGCGTCACCGCCCGCGGCCAGCGGCTTGAACTCCCCGGCGGTCCGCTTGATCCGGGCCACGTCCGAGCCGAGCGACTTGACCGTCGACTCGATCTGGTTCCAGCCCGCGTCGGTCACGGTGCGGTCGGCGAGGACCTGGATCTGGTTCGTCCTGGGGTCGACGGACCAGGACGTACCCGGGATGGTCGCCTCCGCCTTCAGCGTCTGCGAGGCGGCCTTGAGCTGGGCCGTGCTGTTCTTGACGTTTCTGACGACGGCACCGGCCTGCTTGACCTGGAGCTCGACCTTGTTGTTGTCACCGACGACGTTGATGACGATCTGCTGCTTCTCGGAGTCGTAGTACGACCCGCCGAACGCCTCGCCCAACTGGGAGGCGATCTGCGAGGCGAGATCCCCGGCGGCTGCCGCGTTCACCTTCTTCGGCGTCGGTTCCGGCTCGCCGCCCTGTGAGGCATTGGCGTTCGGCAGCAGAATCGCGGCCGCCGCAACGGCTACAGCGCCACCCCCGGCGAACACGATCTTCCGCTTGGGTATGCGTTTGTGGCTCAACTCAAGACCTCCTGTGGGGGACGGAGTCCGCTCGCCGGCAGCAGACGAAGAACGCTATGGCCCTGAATACGGAGAGGACCCGAGGGGCGTTCAACACAACTTCCCCGCAACCGAGTTCACCCCCTCCGTTCTCACCTCGCGGCCCTCCCTTCCCACTCGGGCACACGCCCCCAAAGGCCACAAATACCAGCCCCGCCATCAGCCGACCCGTCCGCCGAAATACGGCTATACCCAGCCCCCCGCCGATGCCGGAGCCGCCGCCGAAAAAAATCCGCGGAGCCGCCCGCGGCGCACAGCCCGCCCGTACGGATCCGGCGGACCGCTCGCCCGGGGAAGGGGGTGCGATGATCGCCGCGTGACCGTCATACGTATCGGACATGTCCTGGCCCTCGCCGCGGCTGCCGTGCTGGCCACCGGCTGCAGCAGCTTGAGGGAGGAACTGGACCGCGAGCGCAACCCCGCGAGAACGGCGACGCCGGAGCCGGCACCACCCGAGGACCGCCCCCTGCCGACCCTCACCCCCGCCACGCCTCCCACCACCCCCTCCACCCCCGCCGCAAACTGCCCGGAGTCGGGCGTACGGATCACGCCCGGCCTGGTCCAGGGCGCGATGGGGCTGCGCGCCATGACCGTCACCTTGACCAACTGCGGCACGCGCCCGTACGAGGTGAACGGCTACCCCGGCGTCCGCGTCCTGGACGAGGACCGCGCCCCGTACGACATCGAGGTCCTCAAGGGAACGGACGGCATCCACATGGCGGGCCCCGCCCCCGACCCCGCCCCCGTGACCCTGAAACCCGGCGAGTCGGCGAGGTCGGGCCTGACCTGGCGCATGATGTCGCCCGACACGTCGACGACCTACCTGGAGATCACCGCGGCCCCCGGGGAACGCCCCCAGACCATGGAGACCCTCGACGGCCCCCTCGACCTCACGGACACCGGCCGACTCGGCACGACCCCCTGGCAGAAGTCCGACTGACGGCCTCCCCGCGCGGCGACCAGCCGAGATCGGTCAACGATGACGTGCGCCGAGAGGTCTGCGGTGGTTCGCCCGCAGACGCAGGGCCATCAACGTCAGTGCGGCTGCTCGGGACTGTGATGTAGACGCATCGTCAAGGAGCGTGGACCCTCTGCCAACGACGTTCCGCCCGACGCCACGGCTATATCGGTTCCGTCAACACATCGAATCCGGAACCTGACGAAGGATCACCTCACGTGAAACTGGCCAGAATCCTCACTGCCCTTGCTCTCGGCGCGGCTCTCGGTCTTGGTGCCACCGCAACGGCCACCGCTGACACCGGCAGCTCTCCGGCTCCCCGCGCCACCGAAAACACAGGGTCTGAAGACGCGGCCGACCGCGCTCGCACCGCCAAGGCGCGCAAGGGCCCCATCATGGCGACGTACAAAGGCAAGAAGTTCGACATGGCTGACGGGTGGGGCGACGCAAAGGTCTGTTCCGAATATCCCGATCTCACCGTGAAGTGCTTCGCTACCGACGCGGAGGCCCAGGCCGACATCGCTGCCTACGCCAAGAAGGATCCCCGAGCCCTGCCGAAGGCCCCCAAGGGGCGCTCCGCCACGATTCAGCCGGCGGCACCGGCATCTATGGCTTCAACGGCCAGTGGTGACGGAGCAGTCCCCCTCGCCGCCTCCTGCTCCTTCGGCTGGACGTGCCTCGGCGAGCACCAGAACCTGGGGGGCCGCAAGCTCCAGTGGTCCGCCAACGGCACCAAGACTCTCGCGACATGGGGCTTCCGCGATGAGGCCACCTCGACCTGCAACAACGACGAGTCCGGTGGTATGGGCATAGTCGACTACCGCACCAACTGGCCCGACCCCGAGCTCATCACAATCCTCGGCACTTGCGTCACGAGCCTCCACGAATTCAGCTACCCCCCGGAGTTGGGTGCCGGCACGTGGAACGACCGCGCTGACGAAGTATGGATGTGATCTGACTACCCAAGAGCGCTGCCCCCGCACTGAGCATTATGGCGCGGGGGCAGAAGAGGACGGCGACACGGCCTGACGTGATGGTGTCGCGCGTATCGCAGATAGTGCGTGAACACTGAGGGACAACGAGAGAGAGCGGGAGTCAGTGAAACTGACTCCCCCTCTCTCTCGTTTAGGCATCTGCCCTGGTCACCTACCAACATTAGTAGGTGGTCCCGGGAGGTGCCCCCGGCAGGATTCGAACCTGCGCACACGGCTCCGGAGGCCGTTGCTCTATCCCCTGAGCTACGGGGGCGTGTTGCCTGTGTTGCTCGGCGACGAAGGAAACCCTACCAGCTTCCGAGGGGTGGCCGTGAACAGGTATTTCAGGGCCCCGGCCTGCGGGGTCAAGCCGAGGCGCGCTTGGTCGATGCCGTGGTGCGCTTGGCCGCGGGCTTCTTCTGTGCGGCCTTCTTCGCCGCCGTCTTCTTCGTGGCCGTCTTCGCGGGCGTCTTCTTGGCCGCGGCCTTGGACGTCGTCTTCTTCGGTGCCGGTTCCGCCGGTTCCGCCGGCTCCTTCGCCGGGGCGCTCTTGGCCGCCGCCGTCGCCTTGCGGCGCCTCGTCGGGAGGTCCGTCACCTCCGCCACCTGCTTCTCGTCGCCCTTCTCCTCGCCCCGGGCCTCCTTCGCCGCGCGCACGCTGTTCTCCAGCGCCGCCATCAGGTCGAGGACGCGCCCGCCGCCGGCCTCCGCCGGCTCGTGCTCGGGGGGCGGGCCGCCCTCCGCCTTCGCCGCGATCATCTCCTCGACCGCCTCGCGGTAGTCGTCGTGCAGCGAGTCGAGGTCCACGGAGCCCAGGGTGTCCATCAGGGCGTCGGCCAGGTCGAGTTCCGCGTCGCGTACGGTGACCTCGGTCTCCGGGGCCACCCCCTCGGGCGCCCGGATCTCGTCCGGCCAGAGCAGGCCGTGCATGGCGATCACGTCGCCCACCACCCGGAGCATGCCCAGCCGCTCCCGGCCGCGCAGCGCGAATTTGGCGACCGCGACCTTCTGGCTGCGCTTGAGCGCCTCGCGCAGCAGCGTGTACGGCTTGGCCGCCGGGACGCCGCTCGCGGAGAGGTAGTACGCCGTGTCCATCTGGAGCGGGTCGATCGAGGACGCCGGGACGAACGCGACGATCTCGATCGTCTTCGCCGTCGGCAGCGGCAGCCCGGCCAGATCGGCGTCGGTGATCGGGATCATGGTGCCGGTCGCGTCCTCGTACGCCTTGCCGATGTCGGGAGTCGCCACCTCCTCCTGGTCCAGCTCGCAGACCTTCCGGTAGCGGATCCGGCCGCCGTCGGCCTTGTGGATCTGGCGGAAGGAGATCGAGTGGTTCTCGGTGGCGTTCACCAGCTTGATCGGGATGCTGACCAGCCCGAAGGAGATCGCGCCGTTCCAGATGGATCGCAAGGTTCCGCACCTTTCACCCGGCAAACGGAAGTAAGGGATGAATCCAGATGAAATTATGGGATTCTCATCTTATGACGCCTGTCACCGAGGTGGAGGGCCGGCGCCTGGCCCTGAGCAATCTGGACAAGGTCCTGTACACCGCCACCGGCACCACCAAGGGCGAGGTCCTGCACTATTACGCCCGTACGGCGGCCCCTCTGCTGGCCCATCTCGCCGACCGGCCCGTCTCCTTCCTCCGCTATCCGGACGGCCCCGACGGGCAGCTCTTCTTCACCAAGAACCCGCCGCCCGGCACCCCGCCCTGGGTGCGGGTCGCCGACGTACCCCGGAGGACCGCCGACACCGGGAGACAGGTGGTGGTGGAGGGTCTGGCGGCGCTGATGTGGGCGGCGAACCTGGTCGTGGAGTTCCATACGCACCAGTGGCGGGCCGAGGCCCCCGAGCAGGCCGACCGCCTGGTGTTCGACCTCGACCCGGGAGCGCCCGCCACCGCCCTGGAGTGCTGCGCGGTGGCGCTCTGGCTGCGCGAGCGGCTGCGCGCGGACGGGCTCGACGCCTACGTGAAGACCTCCGGGTCCAAGGGGCTCCATGTGCTCGTACCGCTGGTACGGACGCCTTCGGCGGAGGTCTCGGCGTACGCGAAGGCGCTCGCCGTCGAGGCGGAGGCGGCGCTGCCGGACCGGGTGGTGCACCGGATGAGCCGTTCGCTGCGGCCGGGGCGGGTCTTCGTCGACCACAGCCAGAACGCCGCCGCGAAGACGACCGCGGCGCCCTACACCCTCCGGGCGCGCCGGGAGCCGACCGTCTCCGCCCCGCTGGCCTGGGAGGAGGTCGAGGAATGCACGGCCGCCTCGCAGCTCGTCCTCCGGCTGGACGACATCCCGGCGCGGCTGGAGCGGTACGGGGACCTGCTCGGGCCGCTCGCCGCGGGTGACGGCGCGGCCCCGCTGCCCTGACCCCGCCGCCAGGACGGGAGCGGGGTTTCCTAGACGCGCTGCCAGGTGTGGCGGTTCCTGGCCGTGGCGTACAGGGTCTCGATGTCCGCCGGTTTCAGTACGCCGCCGAGCGACGCCAGCGCCGGGACGTCCGTCTCGCGCAGGACCCGTACGCCCGGCGGGGCAGGCAGCGCCTGCGGGGTGCGCGCCTCGACCACGGCCAGTACGGGGCGTACGGCCGTCGCCAGCGCGAGCGAGGCGCGCTCCGCGTCGCGGCGGGCCCAGCGCAGCTGCGGCAGCGCCTGGCCGCGGCCCGTGGTGACCAGGGGGTCGTCGATCCGGACGCGGTGGCCGCCGGCCGCAAGGGTCCGTACGGTCAGGACTCCGCCCGGGCCGATCGCCAGGTGGTCGACGCGGGCGGCGCCCGGGAGCGGGATCGAGTGCAGGACCCGCCACCCCGCGCCCTCCAGCGCGTCGAGCGCCGCGCCGAGGACCTCCTGGGCCGCCAGTTGCGCGCGGCGCGGGTCCTGGCGGCGCCACGCGGCCGGGAGGAACGGCAGGGCCGAGGTCCGCGCGCCGGGCACGGAGGCGGTGTCCTCGGCGTCGAGTACGGCGTGCAGCGCCTCGCCGGGGCGGTTGGGCGCCAGGTCGTCGTCGGGGTGGAGGGAGAGCCGGTCGAGTTCGGCGGGGGTCGGCACGGGGGCCGGTCCCACGGTCACCTCGCCCGCGAGATACGGCGCCAGCGCGGCCAGTACGTCGTCGCGGCCCGCGCCGGTGAGCAGATTGACCCGGCCGGTGCTCTTGTCGTACCAGGCGACGGTCCTGCCGTCGCGTCTGCTGACGTACAGCCGGTCCCGGCCCCGGCCGTACCCCGGTGTGACGCGTAATCGAGTCATGCCACCTCACCCCCCGCGTCCATGGGAACAGCCGCCGAACCACCCGGGCAAGAGCACCGGACGGGCACCGTCCGCCCGGCCTGCCCGTTGTCGGTGGTGTACGGCACACTCTCCTCGAACGCTCTCGGCCAATCCCAGGCAAGGAATCGACTCATGATCATCTTTGGCACCAAGGGGTACCTCTACCAACTGGCGATTTTGACACTGGTCTGCGGCCACTGCGGGAACCCCTCGGCACACACGCTCAGGAAGCGCGTCACCAAGTTCACGCTCTTCTTCATCCCACTGTTCCCGTTCTCCACCAAGTTCGCGACACAGTGCACGTTCTGCGGCGTGGAGCAGCAGATCTCGAAGGAGCAGGCCGACCAGCTGCTCGCCCAGAGCACGGGACAGGGACAGGGGCAGGGATACGGACAGGGACAGGGCCAGGGACCGGGGTACGGGCAGCCGCAGCAGCCAGGGCAGCCGGGACAGCCAGGTCAGCCGGGGCAGTACGGGCAGGGCAATCCGTACCAGCGGTGAGGCGGCCCGAGGCATCGGACCTCACCGCGCCGCATAAGCGGACATAAGGCGCACCGCCTTGCTACGTTGCGAGGCATGACCGCAACGCGGGCGGACGCTCCCCCACCCGAACGGCAGGCCCCGCGTCTCCCCCAGCGACGCGGCGTCGAACTCTCGCTGCTCCTCTGCGCCGTCCTCATCTCCGTCTTCGGTTACGTCACCGTCGGCCTCGGCAAGGACCACGCCGTACCGCCGGACGCGCTCGGCTACGGCGCCGGGCTCGGCGTGCTCGCGCTCCTCGCGCACCTCGCGGTCCGGCTGCGCGCCCCGTACGCCGATCCGCTGCTGCTCCCCATCGCGGTGCTGCTCAACGGGCTCGGCCTCGTCCTGATCTACCGGCTCGATCTGGAGACCCCGGGCGACCGGGCCGCCCCCACCCAACTCGTCTGGTCCACGCTGGGCGTGGCGCTGTTCATCGCCGCCGTCGTCTTCCTGCGCGACCACCGGGTGCTCGCCCGGTACGCGTACATCTGCGTCGCCACGGCGCTGCTCCTGCTGGTCGTGCCGATCGCGTTCCCCGCCGTGAACGGGGCCAAGATCTGGATCAGGTTCGGCGGATTCTCCTTCCAGCCCGGCGAGTTCGCGAAGGTGCTGCTCGCCGTCTTCTTCGCCGCGTATCTCGCCGCCAACCGCAACGCCCTGACGTACACCGGCCGGAGGTTCCAGCTGCCCAGGGGGCGGGTCCTCGGTCCGCTGGTGGCGATCTGGCTGCTGAGTGTCATGGTCCTCGTCGTCGAACGGGACCTGGGCACCTCGCTGCTCTTCTTCGGGCTGTTCGTGGTCATGCTGTACGTGGCGACCGGGCGCACCGGCTGGATCGCGGCCGGGCTGCTGCTCGCCGCGGTCGGCGCCTTCGCGGTCGGCTCGCTCGAACCGCATGTCCACAGCCGCGTCCAGGACTGGCTCGACCCGTTCGCCTCCATCGCCGCGGGCCGGGGCCCGGGGCAGCTCGCCCAGTCCCTCTTCGCCTTCGCCGCGGGCGGGCTGCTCGGTACGGGGCTGGGGCTGGGCCGGTCCATCCTGATCGGCTTCGCCGCCAAGTCGGACTTCATCCTGGCGACGGCGGGCGAGGAGCTGGGGCTGGTCGGGCTGACGGCCCTCTTCCTGCTGTACGCGCTGCTCGTGGCCCGCGGCTTCCGCGCCGGGCTCGCGCTGCGCGACCCGTTCGGGCGCCTGCTCGCCATCGGCCTCTCCTCGATCCTGGGCCTCCAGGTCTTCGTCATCGCGGGCGGGGTGATGGGGCTGATCCCGCTCACGGGGATGGCGATGCCGTTCCTGGCGCAGGGCGGTTCGTCCGTCGTCACCAACTGGATCATCATCGCGCTGCTGATGCGGCTCAGCGATTCGGCCCGGGGCCCGGACGGCGGCCCCGGGCCCGTCCCCGGGGCCACGGCCGCAGCCACGGCCTTCGCGGGACCCCCGATGACCCGCTGCATCCGCCGGACCGCCGTCCTCTTCCTGGTCCTCCTCGCCGCCCTGCTCGTGAACGCCGCCCGGATCCAGGTCCTCGACGCGGACTCCCTCGACCACAACCCCGCCAACCGCCGCGACACCGTGGCCCGCTACTCCCAGCAGCGCGGCGACATCCTCGTCGACGGCCGGGCCGTCACCGGCTCCAGGGACTCCGGGCAGCACCTGCGCTACGAGCGCACGTACCGGCACGGCCCGCTGTACGCGTCCGTCACCGGCTACGACTCCCAGACGTACGGCACGACGCTCCTGGAGGACGCCGAGGATCCGATCCTCTCCGGTACGAGTCCGATGCTCGCCCCGTTCCCCTTCTGGAACGATCTCACCCGGGGCCGGCGCCCGGGCGGCTCCGTCGCCACCACGGTGAAGGCGTCGGTGCAGCGCGCGGCGTACGAGGGGCTGGCGGGGCGGCGCGGCGCGGTCGCGGCGGTCGAGCCGTTCAGCGGCCGGATCCTGGCGCTGGTCAGCAGCCCGTCGTACGATCCGGGGCTGCTCTCGGGCACGGGTCCGGGCGTGACGGACGCGTGGGCCCGGCTGACCGGCGGGAGCGCGCAGCCGATGCTCGACCGGGCCATCCGGGGGACGTATCCGCCGGGCTCCGCCTTCAAGATCGTGACGGCCGCGGCGGCGCTCGACTCCGGGACGGTCGAGGACCCCGACGCCCCGACGGAGATCGCGGAGCCGTACGTCCTGCCGGGCACCGGCACCACGCTCCCCAACGAGGCCGAGGGGTGCGACCGCGCGTCACTGGCGTATGCGGTCCGGTGGTCCTGCAACACGGTCATGGCCGGGCTGGGGGTGGCCACGGGGCTCGACGGAATGCTGGACACGGTACGGAAGTTCGGCTTCAACGACGCCGGGATCAGGATCCCGTCCCGGGTCGCCGCCTCGAACTTCGACACCCGGATGAGCGACGACGAGCTCGCGCTCTCGTCGATCGGGCAGTTCGACACCCGGGCCACGCCGCTCCAGATGGCGATGGTCGCCTCGGCGGTCGCGAACGGCGGGGACCTCAAGTACCCGTACCTGGTGGACCGGACACTGGCCTCGGACGGCTCCGTCGTCTCCCGTACGGGTCAGCGTTCCTACGCCCGCGCGATGAAACCGCTCACGGCGCAGCGGCTGCGGACGATGATGATCGACGCGGTGGAGGACGGCACGGGCGGGAACGCGGCGATCGACGGAGCGACGGTCGGCGGGAAGACGGGCACGGCACAGCACGGGGTGGACAACACCGGTACGCCGTACGCCTGGTTCATCGCCTGGGCGCAGTCGGGCACGTCGGGGCGCCCGGCGGTCGCGGTGGCGGTGGTCGTCGAGGACGCGGAGGCGGACCGGGCGGACATCAGCGGCGGGGGCGACGCGGCGCCGATCGCGCGGGCGGTGATGGAGGCGGCGCTGCGGGACTAGGCCCCGTCGTTTGGATCACGCTGGGCTCGCGTGCCCTGGCACCGCGCTCGTACGGGGCCGCGTCGCGTATCCGGCCGGACGACAGAGCACGCACAGCCCCGCTCAGCCGAGGACGACCGGCAGATCGGCGACGCCGTTCATCAACAGGCTGGGCAGCCGCTGCGGCTCGGTGTCCGGGTCGGCCAGCCGTAGGCCGGGGAACCGCCGCAGCAGGCTGCCCACGGCTATGGCGCCCTCCAGCCGGGCCAGCGGTGCGCCCAGGCAGTGGTGCAGGCCGTGTCCGAACGCCAGGTGCGGCGCGGCGGGCCGGGTGATGTCGAACCGGTCCGGCTCGGCGAACCGCTCCGGGTCCCGGTTGGCGGCCAGCAGCGACACCACCACGACATCCCCGCGGGGAATGGTCACGCCGCCGATGGTGATCGGCGCGGTGGTGACCGAGGGAACCGGCGTCTGCTTCGGACCGTCCTGCCGCAGCTGCTCCTCGACGACCGCGGGCAGACGGCCGGGCTCGGCCCGCACCAGCCGCAGCTGCTCCGGGTGGCACAGCAGGGAGTACACGGCGCCGCTGATGAGGTTGACCGTCGTCTCGTGCCCCGCGAGGAGCAGCAGGAAGACCATCGAGCTGAGTTCGTCCTCCGACAGCCGGTCCTGCCCGTCGCGCACCGCGATGAGAGCCGACAGCAGGTCGTCGGCGGGAGACCTGCGCTTCTCGGAGATCATGTCGCGCAGGTAGGCCACCATGTCCGCGGCCGCGGACAGGTAGGTGTCGGTGGGGTGGACCGAGCCGTTGATGACGATCGACGACCAGCCGCGGAACGCCTCGCGGTCGGCCACGGGGACGCCCAGCAGTTCGGCGATCACCGTAATGGGCAAGGGGTAGGCCAGGCCCGCGACGAGGTCGACCGGCGCACCGTCCGCACCGGCCTCGTCCAGCGCGTCGAGCAGGCCGTCGGTGATCTCCTGCACCCGGGGCCGGAGCATCTCGACGCGGCGGACCGTGAACGCCGCCGTCACCAGCTTCCGCAGCCGGGTGTGATGGGGCGGGTTGGCGGTCAGCACGCTGGTGTACATGGCGGCGTGCAGGTCGGCCGGTGTGGCCTTCGCGTGCGGTACCACCTCGGGGTCCTTGGCCATCGCGGGGTGCGCCAGCAGCGCCCTGGCCTCCGGGTAACCGGTGACCAGCCACACCGGGACGCCGTTGAACAACGTGAAACGCTGCACCGGACCGGACGTGGTGAGCGCGTCGAGGGCGGCGCTCCGGGCCGTCCCGGTGGTCTCGGTGAAGGGCGAGGGAACTGGACTGCCGACGGCCATGGGGCCTCCAAGTGAGATGTTCCTATGTTTTCTGTCTTCAACTGGTTTTACATGACTGCTCGTTGATTCCTCGTGCGGCACGACGCACCCCAGGAGGTTGGCCGTTGGCGTCGGTGGCATGGAACTTGAGGGGCACGGAGGTCGAAGGGGGACTCATGAGCGCATCACCGGAGAGTGTGGAGCCGGCGGCGTCGGTGCGGGAATCCCTGGCGCGGATCGGGCGGCACGATCCGGCGCTGGGCGCCTTCCTCGACGTGTGGGACGAGGAGGCCAGGGCGCGGGCCGCGGCGCTGGACCGGACGGTCCGGGCCGACCTGTCGGTTCGGGCGGGCCGGGAACTGCCGCTCGCGGGCCTGCCGTTCGCCGTGAAGGGGCCGTCCGGGATCCGGTCCTACGCGGCGGGGCGGCTGATCGCGGCGGGCGCCGTGCCGGTCGGCTCGACGGCGGTGCCGGGGCCCGGTACGTACTGGCAGACCTGGGGGCTGGGGCGGCACGGCCGTACGGTCAACCCGTACCGCGCGGACCGTACCCCCGGCGGTTCCTCGGCCGGGTCCGCGGTGGCGGTCGCCGCGGGGATGGTCCCCCTCGCCACCGGGAGCGACGGCGCCGGTTCCGTCCGGATCCCGGCGGCGTGGTGCGGGGTCTTCGGGCTGAAGACGACGAACGGCCTGCTGCCCTCCCCGGACCGCACGGGGCTGGCCTCGGCGGGGGTGCTGGCCGGGTCGGCGGCGCAGGCGCGGGGGTTTCTGCGGTGGGTGCTGGGCAGCCACGAGGAGCCGGCCGTCCCCGTGCCCGTACCGGCCGTGTACGCCCCGGATCTCGGCTTCGCCGAGGTGGACCCGCAGGTCGCGGCGGTCGTACGGGCGGCCGTGGACCCGCTGGCGGCGGCTGGCGTCATACGACTCGACGCGCGCCGGCCCCCGTTCACGCTGCTGGACCCGTGCGAGACGTGGAAGGCGATACGGGGCGGGGCGCGGGACGCGGCGGCGGCGCGGGCGGCGGAGGTACGGGCCGAGAACAACCGCAGGCTCGACGCCCTGTTCGCCCGTACGCCCCTGCTCCTCACCCCGGCCACCCCGAACCGCCCGCATGGCCACGAGGGCCCGGGCGAGCTGTACTCGACGGCGCTGACCTGGGCGTTCAACGTGAGCGGCCATCCGGCGGCAAGCATTCCCGCAGGGTTCACGGCGGACGGCTGCCCCGTGGGGCTGCAACTGGTGACGGAACGAAGGACGGAAGCGGCGCTGCTCACCGTCGCGGAGGCGGCCGAGGCGGCACTCGCGCGGTGACCGGGGTTCCCTGCGGCCCCGCAGCCCCTGCCCACGCCAACTTCCCCTGGTTACGCCAGCGGTTCGCGCCGCTCCCGCCACTGCGCCGGCACCGAACCCGTCCCCGTACGGGCGGCGACGATGCCCGCCGTGATGGCGCAGGTCGTGTCGGAGTCGCCGAAGCCCTCCGCCGTGGCCCAGAGCGCGGCTGCCAGGTCGTCGCGGTGCCGGGCCGCCGTCCAGACCGCGAAGGGGACCGTGTCGTCGGCGCGGATGCGCAGTCCGCTGCCGAGGAGGTCCGCCGCCTTGCGGGGCTCGGTGGTGAAGGGCAGCTCCGCCGCGCGGGCCAGGCCGTCGCGTACCGCGCCCTCCGGGGTGGCGCGGGCGACGGCCGCCACGGTGAGTTCGCACCGTACCGACAGCGCCGCCGCCACGGCGACGGCCACCGCCCCCGCCACACCCTGCGGGTGGGCGTGCGTGACCTCGGCGGACAGCACGGCCTGACGCGCGACCTGTCCGAGGTCTCCGGCGAACCGGGCGCCGAGCGGCGCCACCCGCATCGCCGCGCCGTTGCTGAGGCTGCCGCCCTCGAAGAGGCCGGGCGCGAGCGTGCGCCAGTCC
Source organism: Streptomyces sp. NPDC056987 (assembly GCF_042673865.1). Classification (NCBI taxonomy): domain Bacteria; kingdom Bacillati; phylum Actinomycetota; class Actinomycetes; order Kitasatosporales; family Streptomycetaceae; genus Streptomyces; species Streptomyces sp. NPDC056987. The sequence continues at coordinate 27,803 of NZ_JBHURV010000021.1, read as the reverse complement.
TGCGGGCGGTCGAGCAGGGCGGGGAGGAGTACGTGCATGCCGGAGCCGTAGTTGCGGCCGGAGTCCGCCGCGTACGTGCGGGCGAACGCCAGGGCCAGCCGGTCCTGTTCGACGGCGCCGTGCTCTTCGAGGACCCGGTGGAGCGCGAGGGCCATGGCGGTGTCGTCCGTCCAGGGCCACTCCAGCTCCTGGGGCGTGACCCGGGCCGCGATCTCCTCGGACGCGCGGTCACGGTCACGGAAGAGAGGGAACCAGCGTTCGCCGAAAGCATCGCCCAAAGCGAGCCCTTCCAGGCTCCGGCGGGCGGCTGCGCGGTCAGTACCTAATCGTTGGGCGGTCATGTCCACCATGGTGCCGCGCGGCGGCGTTTCTTCGCCCGCATATTCACCCTATGGGCGTGGAGGCCCCGATGGCGTCGTTCCGACGGGCGATCTTCCGGCCTCCGGGGCCTACTACCGTAAGCCCGCGCTCCGAACGTCCGCCGCGCTCTCCGGCCGCGTACGGGGGATTGACGCCCTTACTGACAAGTAGTCTCATAAGAGGTGACCGCCGGTAACACCAGTGGCCGGCGCGCCCGGCCGCCCGTCAGCAGTGACCGTGAGGTGCGCCCCGCCATGACCCCCGCGACCGAACGCGACGTCCAAGCCCTCCGCGACGCACTGGGCCCGCTCCGCGACCGGGAGCTGGTGGCGGAGCGGCTCCTCGAATCCTCCGCGCGGCACTCCTTCGACCCCGACAGGGAACTCGACTGGGAGGCGCCGCTGGAGGAGGGCAAGTGGCACTGGCCACCGGAGCTGGTCTCGCTCTACGACACGCCCCTGTGGCACACGATGTCCGAGGAGCGGCGGCTGGAGCTGGCCCGGCACGAGGCCGCGTCACTCGCCTCGCTCGGCATCTGGTTCGAGATCATCCTGATGCAGCTCCTGGTCCGGCACATCTACGACAAGCCCGTGACCAGCAGTCATGTCCGGTACGCGCTCACCGAGATCGCGGACGAGTGCCGGCACTCGATGATGTTCGCGAAGCTCATCCGGAAGGGCGGCACCCCGGCCTACCCGGTGCCGGGCCGGTACCACAACATGGCGCGGGTCCTGAAGACGATCTCCACCACACCGGGCTCCTTCGCGGCCACCCTCCTCGGCGAGGAGATCCTCGACTGGATGCAGCGGCTGGCCTTCCCCGACGAGCGGGTCCAGCCCCTGGTGCGCGGGGTGACCCGGATCCACGTCATCGAGGAGGCGCGCCATGTCCGGTACGCGCGCGAGGAGTTGCGGCGCCAGATGGTCACCGCCCCGCGCTGGGAGCAGGAGTTCACCCGGCTCAACTGCGGCCAGGCGGCCCGGGTCTTCTCCGTCTGCTTCATCAACCCGCAGGTGTACGAGAACGTCGGGCTCGACCGCCGCACGGCCGTCGCCCAGGTCCGGGCGAGCGGACACCGCCGCGAGGTCATGCAGACCGGCGCGAAACGCCTGACCGACTTCCTCGACGACATCGGCGTACTGCGCGGCGCGGGCCGCAGGCTCTGGCAGTCCTCGGGCCTGCTGGCCTGAGCCGGGAGGCGAGCGGCGCGGGTCCGCCCAGGCGACTGGTGGTAGCATTTCAGGACTACTTCTGATGTTATACCACTGGGCCACCGAAGAGGAGAAGCCGTGTCCGACCGGACGGACCACGTCACCTTCCAGCACGGGCAGGAATTCTTGAGCGCCATCTCGGAGCGCTGGAACTACCAGATCCTGCGGGAGGTGTTCTTCGGGGTGAGCCGATTCGGAGAACTCAAACGAGCACTGGGCATCTCGGCCAACATCCTCACCGCGCGACTGACCAGCCTGACGGAACTGGGCCTGCTCTCCAGGCACCCCTACCGAACAGACAAACCGTGGTACGAGTACCAGCTCACCGACAGCGCCCGCGAACTCGTCGTCCCCGCCATCGTGTCGATCACGCGCTGGGCCGAGACCCGCGCGACCGACGGAGACTCCACGCGCCACCCGCTGATGCACACGACGTGCGGCAACCTGACCCACCCCTACCTCGCGTGCAGCAGCTGCCACGAGCCGGTGGAGGCCCCGACCCTGCGCCCCCTGCCCACCCAGGAGGCCCAGGAGGGCGGCGCCGGCCAGAGCCTCCCCGAGCACTCCGCCGAGCCGGACCAGCGAGCCCGCCACCGGTAGCAATGTAAAACTAGTAGCGTTACGCTACTAGCTTCGCCTTGCCGCCCTGCACACCGCAGGCCGATCCGGAGAGGATGACGATGACAAACACGGCAGAAGCGACGACCGCGCCCGAGTGGGCCCTGAAGTTCATGAACGCCATCGACACGTTGGAGTTCGACGAAGGCTTCGCGCCGCTGACCGAGGACACCGACATGTTCTTCGGCACCGCTCACATCCACGGCGTCGAGGCCATCAAGGCGTTCTTCGTCAAGATCGACGAACCGCTGATCATCACCCACGAGATCATGGAATTCTGGGCTGCGGGCGACGGCGTCCGTCTGCTGCGCGGAGAGGCCACCATGGCCAAGAAGACCGAGCCCGACCGCGTGGTCCGCGCCCCGTTCATGCACATCTTCTACCTCGCCGACGAGGAGACGATCCGCATCCGCGAACTGCGCATCACCGCAGGCCCGCTACAGACCGACGCGGTGATGTGACCTCCGCACGTGGAGGCGTGCGCACCCGGAGGCGCACCTCGGTAGGCCAGCAGTACGAGCGGTCCAGGCCCGTCCCGGTCGGGGGCCGGACGACTTCCGGCCCCCTCCTCACTCAGGCCGCCGGAGCACCCGCCTCGGGCACCTCCGGCGCGAGCCACACCACCCGGGACGCGCACCCGTCCCCCCGCCCGAAGTAGCGGGCCACATTCTCCGGCGCCGCGAGCCGCAGCCCACCACCGCCGCCCACCCGCGCCACCTCGACCAGACCGTCCTCGTGCGCCAGCCCCCAGGCCACGACTGCGGCGTCCCGGCCCAACTCGCCCTCGCCGTCGCGGTACTCCACGACAACGGCGAAGAGGCGGGGCGCGGTGTCGTGCACGAGTTCGTACAACTCCCGCTCGAAATCGAACGAGTCCAGGGCGGAGTCCTGCGGCGATACGGTCATCACGATCCCCTTCGGTAGACACGCCCGTCCACCCGACCGGGACGCGGCGGGGCACGGCGGAGCGAAGACGCCTTGCGGCGTGGCCACTTACCGTGGCGTGCTTCACACCGTAACGACGTCACTATGATTCATCTACCTGCCTCAGTAGAGAGCATCCAAATGAGTGAGGGAGAAAAATGCGCCCCAAGCACCTACCTGCCACCGTGCGACAGCGGCGCCTCGGCGCCGAACTGCGCAGGCTCCGCCAGCAGGCCGAGCTGACCACAGCCCAGGCGGGCGTGCTCGACGGCTCCTCACAACCCCGGATCAGCAGCATCGAATCGGGCCGTTACGCGGTGGGCGCGGACCGGGTACGCGCGCTGGCCCGGAGTTACAGCTGCACGGATGAGGCGTACATCGAGGCGCTCACGGAGATGACCGGGGGACGCACTCGCGGCTGGTGGGACGAGTACCGCACCCTCATGCCGCCCGGCGCCCTCGATCTGGCCGAACTCGAACACCACACCACATCGATGCGGACCTCAGCGATGGGCCATCTGCCGGGGCTGCTTCAGACCAGGGCGTACGCCCACGCCGTCATCAGCGATGTAGTGCCGTCGTTCGCACCGCACGAGGTGGAACACCGGGTCTCGTTCCGCATCAAGAGGCAGGTGGCGGTGTACGGAGAAAATCCGAAGCCACTGACGACCGTCCTCCACGAAGTCGCCCTGCACATGGGGTTCGGCGGTCCTGAGGTAACCCGGGCACAGCTCATGCATCTGCTCGAAGTCAGCGAGTTGGAGCACATCACGCTCCTGGTCGTCCCCTTCGGCGCGGGCACCTTCCCCAGCGCCGGAACCGGCATCTACTACATGGCCGGAGCGGTTCCTGCCCTGGACACCGTTCAGCTCGACACCGACCACGGGCTCACGTTCCTCGACGCCCCGCCTCAGTTGGCGAGGTACCGAATCATCCTGGACCACATTGAGCGTTGTAGCCTCAAACCATCGGAGTCCCGAGATCTGATCCGCCGCGTCGCAGCATCTTTGTAAGAAAGGACAGGCGCATGTCCACCCTCCACTGGCAGAAGTCCTCATTCAGCGGCGATGGGAACGGCTGTGTCCACCTCGCCGCCGACGACGGCAGTATCAAGCTCGTCGAGAGCGACGACCCCGACGTCATCCTCACCACCACCCCAGAAAAACTCCACGCCTTCATCCTCGGCGTCAAAGCAGGCGAGTTCGACCACTTCACCGTGTGAGGAAACTGGGCGCGTGAGAAGCGAAGACACCCCCTTCACCGGTGGGCCGCTCGACGGGCGGGTTCTGCCCGTGCTGACCGGGCCTACCGGGAATCCGCCGAAGTGGTACGAGGTGCCCGTGCCCGATGCCGCCGGTGGGCCGCCCACCGTGTACGCGTACCGGCGCGAGCCCGCCGGGTACACCAAGCGGCTCGGGATCCAGCGCGGCTGGAAGTACGTGTACGTACCCGAGGGGCGCGGGGACAGGGGGCCGAGGTGGCCGTGGTCGAAGCCCCGGGGCGCCGGGGGCGGTGCGGCGTAACGCGGGCGGTTCTCAGGCCGTGTCGTAGGTGTGGCGCGCGGCTTCGATTTCGTTGTTGTGGTCGGTGACCCACTGGGCGAGGGCGCGGACCGTGGCGCGCAGGCTCTCCCCGAGGGGGGTGAGTTCGTACTCGACGCGCGGTGGCACCTCGGCGTAGACGGTGCGGGAGACCAGGCCGTCGCGTTCCAGGTGGCGCAGGGTGAGCGTGAGCATGCGCTGCGAGATGCCCGGGACCCGCTGGTGCAGGACGCCGAAGCGCAGGGGGCCTCCGCTGAGGATGCCGATGACGAGGACCGACCACTTGTCGCCGATCCGGTCGAGGGTGTTCCGGAAGCCACGGCCGTTGTCGGGCCACGTTTCGCACGGGTGCGGGGCGGCGTGGGTGTCGGTGCCGTCAGGATCAGCGGTGTGCTCTGCGAACATGAATGTGCCTTTTGTGAGGTCCCCTGTACGTCATTACCGTGGGGCTACGTACTGATCGTAACCAATCGAGGTAGCCGCATGTCTTCTGCGTTTTCTGCGTCCTCCACCCCCGCGACGATCGCCGTCGTCGGCGCCGGGCGCAGCATGGGCCGCTCCATCGCTCTCCGGTTCGGCACCGCCGGGCACCCCGTCGCGCTGATCTCCCGTAGCGGCGAGAAGCTGCGGGGCCTGACCGAGTCCCTGGCGGCGGAGGGCGTCGCCGCACGGGCCTACCCGGCGGATGTCACCGACGGGAAGGGGCTGACCGCCGCTCTGAACACGGCCGCCGAGGAACTGGGGCGGATCGGCGTGCTCTCCTACAGCCCGGCCCCCGTCTTCCCGAACGTGGCCGGTGAGGTGCCCGACCTCAAGGCCCTGGGGTTCACCGCCGCGGCCGAGACCACCGCGGAATCCGTGCGCCCGATGTTCGACATGCTCGTCGGCGGCGCCCTCACCGCGGCCGCCACGGTCCTGCCGGCCATGCGCGAGGCCCGCGACGGCGCCCTGCTGTTCACCACCGGCACCACCGCGATCGCCCCCATCCCGGGGATGAGCAACTCCGGCATCGCCCTGGCCGGGCTGCGTTCCTGGGCCCGCGGGCTGCACGACGACCTGGCCGGTGAGGGCGTGTACGTCGGCCATCTCTCCATCGGCCTGCCGATCCTGCCCGGGTCGGGCGACGGCGACCCGGACACTCTCGCGGACCGCTGGTACCGGCTCACCCAGGCGCGTGACACCTTCGAGACCACGGTCGGCTTCTGAACCGCCCCGTAAGGGTGATGGTGTTGCGCCAGATCGCCCATTAAGAAGCTCTTCGAATCATCTGACGCCTTGTCATCTTCTACTACTGGACGCCTTGTCCAGCAACCGGAGGTGATGACGTGCCAGGGAGAGTACGGCGATCCGTCTGTACGGCGGCGCTGGCCACCGCGACCGTCCTGGCAGCGGTGGCCCCCGCGCACGCCGCCCCGGAACCCCCGCCCCTTCCGGTGCCCGCGCCCGCTCCCGTACCGTCGGCGTCGGCGGCCGTCGGCGGCCTCGGCGCCGTTCCCACCACCGTCTCCGGGCTCCTCGGCCGGCTCCAGCTCCTCTACCGGCAGACCGAGCAGGCGAGCGAGGCGTACAACGCCACCGAGGTCGAGCTGATCCGGCAGCGCGTCGAGGCCAGGAAGCTGACCGAGGACCTGAACCGGGCGCGGGCCGCACTGGAGCGGAGCCGGGAGGACGCGGGGCTGCTGGCGCGCCGCCAGTACCAAGGGCAGTCCGACCTCTCCGACTACCTGCAACTGCTCCTCACCCCCGACCCCGGGCACATCCTCGACGACGGCTATCTGCTGGAGCGCGCGGCACGTTTCCGGGCGGGCACCATGCAGGGGCTGTCCCGCGGTGAGCACCAGGCCGCCGCGCTCGCGAGCGCGTCCCGTACGGCTCTCGACCGCCAGCGGGAGCTGGTGGAGCGGCAGAAGAAGCAGCGCGACACCGTCGGCTCCCGGCTCCGGCAGGTCGAGAAGCTGCTCGCCTCGCTCAGCGGTACGCAGCTCGCCTCGATCGCCGCGCTGGAGAAGTCCGGCACGGAGCGGGCCCAGCGGGAGCTGATCGACTCCGGCGTCCTCGGGGACACCGTCGGCGCGGCCGGCGCCCCGGGCGCCCCCGCCGCCTCGTCCGCGACGCCTTCCGTCGCGGGCAGCCTGGCGCTGGAGTTCGCCGCCGCACAGATCGGCAAGCCGTACGAGTGGGGCGCCGAGGGGCCGGGATCGTACGACTGCTCGGGGCTCACCTCGCAGGCGTGGGCGCAGGCCGGGCACCCCATCCCCCGGACCAGCCAGGAGCAGTGGCGCGACCTCCCCCGGATCCCGCTGGACCAGCTGCGCCCCGGCGATCTGGTGATCTACTTCCCGGAGGCCACGCATGTCGCGATCTACCTCGGCGACGGGATGGTGATCCAGGCGCCGCGCCCCGGCACCCACGTCAAGGTCTCCCCCATCGCGGCCAACCCGCTGCTGGGCGCCGTACGCCCGGACCCCGCCGCCGCCCCGCTGGCCCCGGGCGTGTACGTCCCGCCGCCGTTGCCCGAGGGCGCGACGGACGGGTCCGACACCGGCTACGGGGGGAGTTGAGGGGCAGGGGTGGGAAGCGGAAGGGTCAGGGCGTGCTCGACGCCGCTTCCGCCAGGTACGCGTCCGTCTTCGCCGGGTCGTAGAAGAAGTGCTCGAAGTCCGACGGGTCGTCGAAGCCGTTCGCGAAGCGGTCGGCGACCGGCGGGAGCCGCTCCCCCGCGCCGATCAGCCCGAGGACATGCTCCGGCGCGGGGCCCAGCATCGCGTTGGTCCACTTGGTGGCGTGCCGCGCCACGTCCCAGAAGCGGTCGAACGCCGCGCGCATCCACGCCTCGTCGAACGGCCGGTCGCCGTGTCCGACGATCGAGTCCAGGTACGAGGCGGCGCACTTCGCGGCCGTGTTGGAGCCCTGGCCGGTGATCGGGTCGTTGGCGACGACGACGTCCGCGACGCCGAGGACGAGCCCGCCGCCCGGCAGCCGGCCGACCGGGTCGCGTACGGTCGGCGCGTACCGCCCCGTAAGGGTGCCCCCGGAGTCCGTCAGCTCGGCCTTCGCGGCGCGCGCGTGCTCCCAGGGGGTGAAGCGCTCCATCAGCTCCAGCGTGAGGGCGAGGTGCTGGGCGGGGCGCCGGACCCCCCGGAAGACGTCGAGCGGCCCTCCCGGGATTCCCTCCCAGAAGAGGATGTCCGCGCGGCCCGAGGTGGTGAGGGCCGGCATGACGAAGAATTCGCCGACGCCCGGCACCAGGTTGCAGCGCACCGCCTCGACCCCGGGGTGCTCGGGGCGCGGCGCGACCCCGTGGACGTAACTGACCGCCAGCGCGCGCTGCGGGGCGTCGTACGGGGAGCGGGCGCGGTCGCGGGCGAACATCGAGACCAGTTCGCCCTTGCCCGCCGAGACCAGGGACAGGTCGTACATCCGGGAGAAGTAGTCCAGGTCGGAGACGGCCGCGCCATGGATGACCAGCTGGCCGCCGCGGTGCGCGAAGGTCTCCAGCCAGCCGGCCATCTTGACGCGCTGGTCGACGGACTGGGCGTACCCGTTCAGCCGGCCGAGCCAGTCGATGGCGCGTGCGGAGTCGGGGGCGGCGACGGAGACGCCGAGGCCCTCGATCCTCGGCGCCTGCGCCTCCCAGAAGTTGAGCTGGAGATCCCGTTCGTGCTGGAGCGCCGTGCCGAACATGCACTGTGTGGACATGACCCGGCCGGCCCGGATCTCGTCCGGCGTGCGGTTGGACATCAGCGTGACCTCGTACCCCCGCGACTGGAGTCCGAGGGCGAGCTGGAGCCCGGACTGACCGGCTCCGACGATGAGGATCTTCCGCATGGGCGGCGCTGTCTCCGTTTGCGTGCGTGGTGCGGCGCCTCCGCTACTCGGGAGAGAACTCCAGTGCGTGACGTACCAGCGCGAGCAGCGAATCGACCGCCGTGTTCCGGTCCCGCGCGTCCATGATCAGTACAGGGATGGACCGCGGAATCGTCAAGGCGTCGCGCACGTCGTCCGGATCGAAAGGGGCGGCCCCGTCGAACCGGTTGACGGCCACGACGTACGGCAGCCCGGAGCTCTCGAAGTAGTCGAGCGCCGGGAAGCAGTCGTCGAGCCGGCGGGTGTCCGCCAGGATGATCGCGCCGATCGCGCCGCGCACCAGGTCGTCCCACATGAACCAGAAGCGCTGCTGGCCGGGCGTACCGAAGAGGTACAGGACGAGGTCGTCGTCGAGGGTGATGCGCCCGTAGTCCATCGCCACGGTGGTGGTGGCCTTGTCGGGCGTCGCGCTGAGGTCGTCGATGTCGGCGCTGGCCTCCGTCATCAGCGCCTCGGTCTGGAGCGGGACGATCTCGGAGACCGAGCTGACGAAGGTCGTCTTGCCGACGCCGAAGCCGCCCGCGATCACGATCTTGGTGGAGACCGGCGCGCGGGTACGGTCCAGCTGCCACGCCTGAAGCTCCTCCTCCGGCTCGGGCTCGGGCGCGGACGCCGGCCCGGGCTCGGATTCCCGTGCCGGGTCGGGTCCGGGCTCCCGTACGGGATCGGGCCCGGATTCCCGTACGGGTGCCGCTACGGCCTCCCGTACGGAGGCACGCCCGGAGGCGGCGGTGACGTCGTCCGAAACCTCGGAGACGTCAGAGACGGCGGAGTCCACTCAGCACCCTTTCCAGCAACGCGTGGTCCGGATGACCGGTGTCATCGTGACCGGTTCCGTACACACGGATCTTTCCCTGATCGGCCAGGTCGCCGATGAGCACCCGGACCACGCCCAGCGGCATTTTGAGCAGCGCCGAGATCTCGGCGACGGTCCGCATCCGCCGGCACAGCTCGATGATGGCGAGCATCTCCGGCATGACACGGGTCGGGGCGTCGCCGTCCGTCAGTTCCTTGTGGACCTCGCCCGGTTCGAGGGCGGCGACGAAGGTCTCCACCAGCAGGACGTGCCCGGAGCGGGTCCGTCCGCCGGTCAGCGAGTACGGGCGCACCCGGAGCGCCTTGCGGTCCGCCCCGCGCACCGGGAGGCGGTGCGCGGGGTCGGCGGCCCGGGTCATCCGGCGTTCTCGCTCTCCACGGAGGCTCGTAGTTCGTTGCGCAGCTCCGGGGTCAGCTTGTGGCCGACCCGGCCGACGAAGAGCGCCATGTGGTAGGCGACGACGCTCATGTCGCAGTCCGCGGTGGCGTGCACACCGAGCAGCGAGCCGTCGCTGATCGCCATGACGAAGAGGCTGCCCTCCTCCATCGCGATCATCGTCTGCTTGACCCCGCCGCCGTCCATCAGCTTCGCGGCGCCGATGGTGAGGCTGCCGACGCCCGAGACGATGGTGGCGAGGTCGGCGCTGGAGCCGCGCGGGCCGGCCTGGGCGGCGGCGGTGGCGGCCGCCTCGGCGGTTCTGCCGGGGTCGGAGGAGAGCAGCAGCAGTCCGTCGGAGGAGACGACGGCGACCGCGTGGACGCCGGGCACCTCCTCGACGAGGTTGCTCAGGAGCCAGTGCAGGTTACGCGCTTCGTTGCTCAGCCCGAAGGTGCCGGAGCCGGTGCCGGCTCCTCTTCCGGTACTGGCTCCTCTTCCGGTGCCGGCACCGCTGCCGGTGCTGAAGCCCATGCCTGTACCTGTGCCTGTGCCGGTCGCAGTCAACTGCTTGCCTCCTTGACTGTGTCCCCCGTCGTCTCTCCGGTGTCCACCTCGGGGCTTCGCTCCGAGGGTGGGGTCTGCTCCATCAGTTCCGCCTCGGCATCGCGGCGGCCCTCGATGGTCCCCTGGTGAAAACCGCCGAGCCGGCGCCGCAGGGCTTCCGCGTCGACGCTGCCGGAGCGTCGGGTGGGTGCGGCGGCGTGCTTGACGACACGGGGGGTGCGCTTGGGCAGCCCCTTGTCGGTGAGCGGTCCCGCGCCGGCCGCGGGGGCGGACTCGGGCGCGGCCTCAGGGGTGGCCTCGGGGGTGGTGTCCGGGTTGGCGGGCGGGGTGCCGGCTGGGTCGCCGGCCTGGTGCGCGGGGTGCTGGGGCTGCTGGGGCTGCCTGGGCTGCCTGGGCAGCCGCATCTGGAAGGTGTCCTGGTCGGTGCCCTTGGTCCGCGGCTCGGCGTCGGGGACGCGCTCGTGGCGGTCGGGCCCGATGTCGTACGGAGCGGCGGGGGCGGGAGCGGTGTGCTCAGGGGTAGTGGCGGGCCCGGATCCGGACCGACGGGCCTCCTCCGCGCGGCGGATCGCCGCCTCGGCCGCGACCACCAGCGGATCGCGCTCGCCGTTGCCGTCCCGGACCCGGCTCGTACGGATCGGCAGCGCGGGCGGGGCCGCCTCGGCCGTCCCGGCCACCTCCGTCGGCCCGGTGGCCGGCGCGGCCGCGGGGGCCGGGGCGCCGACCGGCGGTACGGGGGCCGGCGGCAGGGCCGGGAGCAGCGACTCCGGCAGGACGACGATCGCCGCGACCCCGCCCTCCTGGTGCTCGCGCAGCTCGACCTGGACGCCGTGGCGCGCCGCGAGCAGCGCGGCGACGCGCAGCCCGAGGCCCTCGCTCCCGGTGGTGTCCGCGCCGCCGCTCCCGCCGCCCCGGGGCGCGCGCGGCGGCGCGCCGGGGTTCTCCGGGGCGGCGAGCCGCTCGTTCAGCTCGGCGAGCCGGTCCACGGACAGCCCGATGCCCTGGTCCTGTACCGAGAGCATCACCTCGCCGCTCTCCAGCATCCAGCCGGAGAGCCGCACCTCGGTCTCGGGCGGCGAGAACGACGCGGCGTTCTCCAGCAGTTCCGCGACGAGATGGCTCAGGTCGTCCGCGGCGAAGCCGGCCACCTGGGTGTCGGCGGGCACTTCCTGGATGGTGACGCGCTCGTACCGCTCGATCTCGCTGACGGCCGCGCGCAGCACGTCCACGAGCGGAACGGGCCCGGTGGGGCCGTGGCCGTGTTCGTGGCCGGCGAGGACGAGCAGGTTCTCGCTGTGGCGGCGCATGACCGTCGCCATGTGGTCGAGCTTGAAGAGGGTGGCGAGCCGCTCGGGGTCCTGCTCGCGGTCCTCCAGGCCCTCGATGACGCCGAGCTGACGCTCGACCAGGCCGAGGGTGCGCAGCGAGAGGTTGACGAAGGTGTGGTGGACGGTGTGGCGCAGCCGCTGGAGCTGGACGGTCAGTTCGGCCGTACGGTCCTGGAGTTCGGCGCGCTGCTCGGCGACCTTCTCGCGGGCGCCGAGCAGATCGCTGCGGTCGCTGTCGAGCCGGTCGGCACGGCCCGCGAGGTCGAGGAGCTTGCCGTGCAGGGCGTTGACGGACCGTACGACCTGCGCGAACTCGTCGTTGCGGCCGGTGAAGCGGATCGCTTCCTCGGTGGCGGGCGCGGCGGAGAGCCGGGCGGCGCCGATCCGTACGACGGCGAGCGGCCGGGTGAGCGTACGGGCGACGGCGGTCGAGACGCCGACCGCGACGAGCAGGCAGCCGCCGAGGAGGGCGAGCTGAAGTTCGAGGCCGGTGACATCGTCGTCACGGAGCTGCGCGAGGCGTTCGACCTGGCCGGCGCCGAGGCCCGACTCGACGCCCCGCATCTGGTCGATCCGGGCGGAGAGCGAGGAGCCGACCTTGTCCTGGTCGGCCTTGCGGTCGGCCTCGGAGAGCTCGGGCCGGTCGGTGAGGCGGGTCAGATAGCTCTCGGCCGTCTTGACGTCGGGGCCCGTGACGGTGGAGGTGAGGGATTCGCGGGCGCCGGTGTCGGCGCTCTGGTCGAAGTCGGCCAGCGCGGCGAGTTCGCGGACGCGTGACTTCTGGGCGTCGGCGCTCAGTTCGTCGCGCAGTTGGGCGTTCTTCTTGTCGGTCGCGTCGCTCGTGGACTCGACGGGGAGCCCGGTGATCGGGTCGTACTGGGGGGTGGTGGCCGTGTCGGCGGGCACGGCGAGCGCGGCCAGCAGCAGCCCGCGGGTGGCGGAGGCCTGCTCGACGGCGCGGCCGAGCGCGGCGGGGGCGCGGGTGCCGTCGGCGGCCTCCGGCGGGGTGTTCTCGGCCAGCTCGTCGGCGAGGGCCTGGAGCTTGTCGATGACCTCGGAGTACGCGCGGTACGCCTCCATCGCCGAGCCCTTGCCGGTGAGGGCGGCGCGGCGGATGGAGGGGACGGTGGAGAGGTCGCGCAGCAGTCCGGAAGAGGCCGAGCCGGCGGCGCGGATCTCGTCGATCTGGCGGTCGACCCGGGCGCTGCGCGTCTCGGAGATCGTGTACTTGGCCTTCTCCTCGTCCGTGCCGCCCGGCTGCTCGTCGCGGCCCGCGGCGATATAGACGATGACCTCGTCGCGTTCGTCGGCGAGGGAGTGGCCGAGGGTGACGGCCTGCTGGTTCAGCTCGGCGAGGGTGACCAGGTTCTGGGCGTCGTTGAGCTCGGCGGAGGCGGCCAGTACGGCGGGGGTGCCGGCCGCGATGACCGTGACGCCCACGAAGGCGACCCCGGCGACCAGCCGGTTACGTACCCTCACACGGCGTCCTTCCGGAGGCTTCACGGCCTCTGCTGGGGTGGCCGCCGGGGGCGTGGCGGCCGGGGTGGCCGCACCGGTCGTCCCGGTCGTACTGGTACCCGTAGGGGTCGCGGCACTGGTGGCCGTGCCGGTGGCCGTGACACTCTTGCCCCGAGGCCGCTTCTTCTGCACCGGTGCTCGCATTCTTGACTCGTCCGCCCATGAAGCAGAGGTGACGGCCGGTCCGGTCAGAAACGCGGTAACCCCACCCCCACCACTGGTTTGGCTTTCGGCTGTCGACCATTCCAGCGCTTCGGGGAAGGAGGCGCGCATCGGCCGCTCCGCCACCTGGACGAGTGAACATCACGACGAGTTGGCGAACAACTCTTCCCCGTCGGGGAGCTGCTGGAACATGGCGTGCCGGGTGGACCTTCCGGGCGGGCTTTGGCAAGATGCCCGCCCGCAGCTCAGCGGAGCCGCCCCGGCCGTCGGCCCGCTCGGCGCGATCCGCTCCTCGGCGGCTCCCGCACACGCTCATTCTGACCGAATCACAGCGGTTGACCTGGCGTGACAGGAAGATCGACATGACATGTAGGCCCTGTGAAGGAATCATGCGGGTGGTGCGACGGGTCAGGCAGACTGGAGGGCATGCGCGTCGAACAGGCCACCTCGCCCGGCAACACCGCCCGCCCCAACGAGGACTGGGCAGGCGTGGCACTGCCCGCGGGGGGCCAGGGCGGGGTCCTGGTGGTGCTGGACGGGGTGACGCCACCCGCAGGTGACGATGGTTGTGTGCATGGGGTGCCGTGGTTCACGGCCAGGCTGGGCGGGGCCCTTCTGGAACTGTCCGGTTCACGACGGGATATGACGCTGGCACAGGTTCTCGCCGCGTCGATCGGCCGCACGGCGGACGCCCACCGGGACACCTGTGACCTTTCTCTCACGCGCACTCCGCAGGCCACGGTCGTCCTCGCGCGCTGGGGCCGGGACACGGTCGAGCACCTTGTCCTCTCGGACTCGACGCTGCTGCTGGAGTCCCCGGACGGGGCGGTACGGGCGGTGCTGGACGACCGTCTCGACCGGCTCCCGCGCGAGGTGCTGCGCTCGGTCGCGGCGACGGACGCGCTGCGCAACGCGGAGGGCGGCTTCTTCACGGCGGCGGCGGACCCGTCGGTCGCGGAACGGGCGGTGACGGGCCGTACGGCGGCGGCGGAGGTACGGTCCCTGCTCGCGCTGACGGACGGCGCGACCCGGTGGGTGGAGGTGTTCCGGGAGGGCGGCTGGGCGGACTGTCTGGCACTGGTCCGCAAGAGCGGCCCGCAGGAGCTGATCGACCGGGTGCGGGCGGCGGAGTCGGCGGATCCGGACGGCACGGCGTTCCGCAGGGGGAAGACGAGCGACGACGCGACGGTGACGTACGTGGAGCTGTGAGGCGACCGGCTTCCCGGGGTTCCGCATTCCGGGTCCCGCATTCCGGGTTTTCGCCCTCCGGGTTTTCGCCTTCCGGGTTTTCGCTTCCGGGTTTTCGCCTTCCGTGAGCCGAGCGGGACCCGGGACCCGCTTCCCGCTTCCCGGGTCCCGCTCGGCTCACGGAGTCCTCAGCTCTCGGCGGTGGCGTTGAGCTGGTGCAGCAGCCGGGCCAGTTCGGCGATCTCCGCGCGGTCCCAGCCGGCCAGCTTCCGTACGTACCGCTCCCGGCGCGCGCCCCGGACCCGCAGGAAGCGTGACCTGCCCTCGTCGGTGATCCGGATGAGCCAGGCGCGCCCGTCGGCCGGGTCGGGCTCCCGGCTCACCAGGCCGAGTTCCTCCAGGGCGCGCAACTGACGGCTCATCGTGGCCTTGCCGACGCCGAAGTATCCGGCGAGATCGGTGGCCCGCTGGGCGCCGCCGTCCTCCAGCCGTACGAGAAGTCCGTAAGCGGCCGGTTCCAGTTCCGGATGGACTTCTCGCGCCATTTCCCCGGAGTTGGCACGGGCCCGGCGGAGAAAGACCGCCAGTTCCCTTTCCAGGGCGAGGAATTCCTGGTCCACACCACTCCTTGTCGCGGGGTCCGGTTCGGGTTCCGTTCCGCTCCCGTGCACGTCAACAGCCATCGCGCGCTTTCCACCCCCGAAAGTTTCTGCCACCGGCGGCCATTGCCGCAGCATGTTCAGTATTTCAGGGGTTTATACCAACGGCACTGGCGTGGCACTCTTCCGCCGTCCGGGTCTACGTGCGTAGCTTCAATACTGGCATGTTCACTCCACTGACATGCCGACAGGTCATGATCTCCCCCCACCGAGGTCTTCGGAGGCACATCCATGCCCGTCCCCAGATCCCGCATCTCCGGCCGCGCCAGAATCACCGCGGCCGCCGCCCTCACCGCCACTCTCGCGCTCGTCCTCACTCTCCCCGGTGCGGCGAGCGCGGCCCCCGTCCCCACGGACCCGCCGGGGCCCATCCCCCCGCGCGGCTCGGCCCACATGGGTATGGGCGTCATCGCGCACGACGGCCAGGGACCCCTGCCCCACGGCAACCGGGCCGCCCAGACGGAAGGCGTCGACGTCTCCAGCCACCAGGGGAACGTCGACTGGCCGGCCCTGTGGAACAGCGGGGTGAAGTGGGCCTATGTGAAGGCCACCGAGGGGAACTACTACAAGAACCCCTACTTCACCCAGCAGTACAACGGCTCGTACAACGTCGGCATGATCCGCGGCGCGTACCACTTCGGCACCCCCAACGACTCCAGTGGCGCCAACCAGGCGAACTACTTCGTCGACGGCGGTGGCGGCTGGTCACGCGACGGCAAGACCCTGCCGGGCGTGCTGGACATCGAGTGGAACCCGTACGGCGCGTCCTGCTACGGCAAGACGCCGGCGCAGATGGTCGACTGGATCCGCGACTTCGTGACCACGTACAAGGCGCGCACCGGCCGGGACGCCGTGATCTACACGGCGACGAGCTGGTGGAAGACGTGCACGGGCAACTACGCGGGCTTCGGCTCCACCAACCCGCTGTGGCTCGCCCGCTACGACACGACCATCGGCGAGCTGCCCGCGGGCTGGGGGTTCCAGACGATCTGGCAGTACACGTCGACGGGGCCGATCGTGGGTGACCACAACCGGTTCAACGGCGCCCTGGACCGCGTACAGGCGCTGGCCAACGGCTGACCGCGCCCCACACCTCGCACCCCGCGGCGCGGGGCATCGCGGGCGAGTGACGGTGCGGGACCCGGTCGGAGCGGAGGGCCTGCCGGGACCGTACGGTCGCACCGCCGCCCGGTGACACGACGAGGCCGCCCGGCCCCCTCATGGTCGAGGGGGCCGGGCGGCCTCCGTGCGTCGGCGTACCGCGCGGCCCGGCTCAGGCGGCGGCGGGGACCCGTACCTCCGCCGGGGCGAGCGCGAGCTCCAGGACCTGGCGGACGTCCGTCACCGGGTGGACCTCCAGCTTGTCGAGGATCTCGGCGGGTACGTCGTCCAGGTCGGCCTCGTTGCGCTTGGGGATCACGACGGTCGTGATGCCCGCGCGGTGCGCGGCCAGCAGCTTCTGCTTGAGGCCGCCGATGGGCAGCACGCGGCCGGTCAGCGAGACCTCGCCGGTCATGGCGACATCCGTACGGACCTGCCGGCCGCTCAGCAGCGAGGCCAGCGCGGTCGTCATCGTGATGCCCGCGCTCGGGCCGTCCTTCGGCACCGCGCCCGCCGGGAAGTGGATGTGCACGCCCCGGTCCTTCAGATCGGCCACCGGCAGCTCCAGTTCGGCGCCGCGCGAGCGCAGGAAGGAGAGCGCGATCCGGGCCGACTCCTTCATCACGTCACCGAGCTGTCCGGTCAGGGTCAGCCCGGCGCCGCCCGTCTCGGCGTCGGCGAGCGACGCCTCCACGAAGAGGACGTCACCGCCCGCGCCGGTGACCGCGAGACCGGTCGCCACGCCCGGGACCGCCGTGCGGCGCTCCGCCGGGTCCTGCGCGGACTCCGGTACGTGGTGCGGCCGTCCGATCAGGCCGCGCAGGTCGTCGGCGCCGAGGGTGAACGGCAGCTCCCGGTCGCCCAGCTCGTGCTCGGCCGCGACCTTGCGGAGCAGCCGGGCGATCGAGCGCTCCAGGTTCCGCACGCCCGCCTCGCGGGTGTACTCGCCCGCCAGCTTGCGCAGCGCGCCGTCCTCCAGGGTGACCTCGCCGGGCTCCAGGCCCGCGCGCTCCAGCTGCCGGGGCAGCAGGTGGTCCCGGGCGATGACGATCTTCTCGTCCTCCGTGTAGCCGTCGAGGCGTACGAGTTCCATACGGTCGAGCAGCGCCTCGGGGATGGCCTCCAGGACGTTGGCCGTGGCGAGGAAGACCACGTCGGAGAGGTCCAGCTCGACCTCCAGGTAGTGGTCGCGGAAGGTGTGGTTCTGCGCCGGGTCGAGGACTTCGAGCAGCGCCGCCGCGGGGTCGCCGCGGAAGTCGGAGCCGACCTTGTCGATCTCGTCGAGCAGGACGACCGGGTTCATCGAACCGGCCTCCTTGATCGCCCGGACGAGGCGCCCCGGCAGGGCGCCGACGTACGTACGCCGGTGGCCGCGGATCTCCGCCTCGTCGCGTACGCCGCCGAGCGCGACCCGGACGAACTTGCGCCCCATGGCGTGCGCGACGCTCTCGCCCAGCGAGGTCTTGCCGACACCGGGCGGCCCGACGAGGGCGAGGACGGCGCCGCCGCGCCTGCCGCCGACGACCCCGAGACCGCGGTCCGCGCGGCGCTTGCGCACGGCCAGGTACTCGGTGATGCGTTCCTTCACGTCCTCCAGGCCGGCGTGTTCGGCGTCCAGGACGGACCGGGCGCCCCTGATGTCGTACCGGTCCTCGGTCCGTTCGTTCCACGGCAGTTCCAGCACGGTGTCGAGCCAGGTGCGGATCCAGGAGCCCTCGGGGCTCTGGTCGGAGGAGCGCTCCAGCTTGTCGACCTCCTTGAGCGCGGCCTCCCGGACCTTCTCGGGGAGGTCGGCGGCCTCGACGCGCGTGCGGTAGTCGTCGGACTCGTCCGCCCCGTCCGCGGCCCCTCCGTTGAGTTCGCGCAGCTCCTTGCGTACGGCGTCGAGCTGGCGGCGCAGCAGGAACTCGCGCTGCTGCTTGTCGACGCCTTCCTGGACGTCCTTGGCGATCGACTCGGCGACGTCCTGCTCGGCGAGGTGTTCCCGGAGCTGGTCGGTGGCGAGCCGCAGCCGGGCGACCGGGTCGGTGGTCTCCAGCAGGGCGACCTTCTGCGCGGTGGAGAGGAAGGGCGAGTAGCCGGAGTTGTCGGCGAGCGCCGAGACGTCGTCTATCTGCTGGACGCGGTCGACGACCTGCCAGGCGCCCCGCTTCTTGAGCCAGTCTGTGGCCAGCGCCTTGTACTCGGTGACCAGCTCGGCCACGGCGCCGGGCAGCGGTTCGGGCGCGCTCTCGTCCACGCCGAGCCCCTCGACCCAGAGGGCGGCGCCGGGCCCGCTCGTACCGGCCCCGATCCGTACGCGGCCCCGGCCGCGGATGAGCGCGCCGGGATCCCCGTCGGAGAGCCGGCCGACCTGCTCGACGGTCCCGAGCACACCGGTCCCGGCGTAGCTCCCGTCGATCCGCGGCACGAGCAGGACGCGGGGCTTTCCGGCGCCCTTGCCCCCGCCGCCGTCCCCGCCGCCGTCCCGGACGGCCGCTTGCGCGGCCTCCACGGCGGCACGGACCTCGGCGTCGGACAGATCGAGCGGCACGACCATGCCGGGCAGCACGACCTCGTCGTCGAGCGGCAGTACGGGAAGCGTGAGCGGTGTGGAGGTGGAAGCCATGGTCTCCCCTTCGGCGTGAAACACGGCGGTACGGCGATACGGCAGTAGCAGTCGGATACCGTCAAGCAAGTTGAGCTATACGGGCTCAATGCTTATGAGCCGGAGATTGTTCCCCCGCCCCCGCTCCCCCGCGTTCGCTCTGAGCGATCGTGTTCACGCACCCCGTCCGGGTGCGTGAACCGGTCCGGGCGGATCGGGCGATAGAGAGGGCGTGAGACTGTTCCGCCCCATGGGGGGAGACCACGACGACGCCGCGCTGCTGCGCGCGGTCGCGCGCGGCGACGCCGCGGGGGCCGAGGCGCTGGCCGAGCTGTACGACCGGCACTCCGGGTGGCTGCTCGCCCGGCTGTCGCGGCGGTGCGCCGATCCCGAGACCGTACGGGAGGTCCTTCAGGACACGTTCCTGACCGTATGGCGCTCGGCCGGGACGCACCGCGGCGGCGAGGCGGGCGGCTGGCTGTGGGTGATCGCCGCGCGGCGGCTGGTCGACGCGGTGCGGGCGCGGTCCAGGGCGGAGCGCGGTACGTCCTGGCGGCCGGGGTACGAGCCACCGGCCCACGCGCCGTCCGCCGAGGAACGCGTCCTGGCCGGGCTGGAGTACGGCGACGTCGGCGCCGCCCTCGACCGGATCTCCCCCGAGCTGCGCGACGTACTGCGCGCGACGGTCGTCGACGGGCTCACCACCCGCGAGACCGCGCGGCTGCTCGGCATCCCGGAGGGCACGGTCAAGACCCGCGCGATGCGGGCACGCAGGGAGCTGCGCGCCGCGCTGGAACGCATCGCTCCGCTGGGAGGCACCGCATGAGGGACAGGGCGGCCCGGACGGCCCGGGCATGGCATGTGGACGAGGCGCTGGCCGCGCGGTACGCGGCGGGCACGGCCCCGGAGCCGGACGCCTGGTCGCTGGAGAAGCACATCGAAGCGTGCGGCGCGTGCGCCGTCCGGGTGTCCGCGGCGGTACGGGGGACCGCCGCGGGCACCGTACTCGCCGATGTACGGGGAGCGGTGCTGGGCGCGGTGGCGCCCCCCTCGCCGAGGGCCGGCCGGGTCCCGGCGATCGGGGGCGCCGCGCGGGTGCTGTGGGCGGCGGGTCCCGCGCTGCGCGGATCCTGGCTGGTCGCGCTGGTGCTGGTCGCGGCGGGGGCGGTCGGGCTGGCGTACGCCACCGGCTTCGCGGGCGCGCGCCCGCTGCTGCTGGCGCTGGCCCCCGTGCTGCCGCCCGCCGGGGTGGCCGTGTCGTACGGGCGGTACGCGGACCCGATGCACGAGATCGGCGCGACCACCCCGGGCGGCGGACTGCGGCTGCTGCTGACCAGGACCGCCGCGGTCCTCGCGGTGAGCCTGCCGCTGCTCACCCTGGCGGGGGCGCTGCTCCCGGACGGCGTGCCGGGCACACCCGCCGCGGCGGCCTGGCTGCTGCCGGGGCTGGCGCTGACGCTGGCCGCGCTGACGCTCGGCTCGTACATCGGGCACCGACCGGCGGCCTGTGCGGTCGGCGCGGGGTGGGCGCTGGCCCTCGCCGTACCGCTGCTGAGGGCGGCGCGTGCGGGGGTGCCGCTGCCGTTGCCGACCGAACCGGCGGCGATGGCCGAGCTCTCAGCCCAGTTGGCCCGGTTCCTGTCCGGGGCGGCGGCGCAGGGCCTCTGGGGCACGGGGGCGGCGGTGTGCGCGGCCGTGCTGGTGGCGCGGCGGCACTCCTTCGACCGGCCGGCCCCGGGCGGCTGGTGAATCGTCCGGTGGACTCGCACAACGCTTGCACGTCGAAAGAAAGCCGCAAGAAAGCCGCAAGAAAGTCAAAAGAAAAGGGGGCAGCATGACCGCATCGGTAGCAGTACACGGGTTGACGGTCAGGCACCGCAAGAAGGTCGCGCTGGACGCCGTGGATCTGGGCTTCGGCAAGGGTGTGCACGGGCTGCTCGGCCCGAACGGCGCGGGCAAGACCTCCCTGATCCGGGTGCTGGCGACGGTCGCCGCGCCGGCCGGCGGGCGGGTGGAGCTGCTGGGCCGCGATGTCTCGGAGCACCGGGGCCGCGCGGAGGTGCGGCGGCGGCTCGGCTATCTGCCGCAGCAGTTCGGCTATTACCCGGGTTTCACGGTGCGCGAGTTCGTCGCGTACGTGGCGTGGCTCAAGGAGATGGACGAGGCCGGCGTACCGGCGGCGGTGGAGCGCGCGGTGGAGCGGGTGGGGCTCGCGGACCGGATCGACGCGAAGGTGAAGACGCTGTCGGGGGGCATGGTGCGGCGGGTCGGCATCGCGCAGGCGATCGTCAACGAGCCGGAACTGCTGCTGCTCGACGAGCCGACGGCCGGTCTCGACCCGGAGCAGCGGGTCGAATTCCGCGCGCTGCTCCGGGAGGTCGGCACCACGGCCGCGGTGATCGTCTCGACGCATCTCGTGGAGGACGTCGCGGCGGCCTGCTCGGAGGTGACGCTGCTGGAGGCGGGCCGGGTGGCGTTCCGCGGCACGACGGCGGATCTGACGGCGCTGGGCGAGAACAGCGGGGAGGAGCGGGGAGGGGCTTCCGGGGTTGGGGCCAGTGGCAGGGCCGGGGGCCGGGCCCCGGCCCTGCCACTGGCGGGGCCGGGGCCGGCGACCATCCGATCGAACGCGGCTACACGGCGGCGCTGCGGTCCCACCGCACCGGCACCGCGCGGGGCGGAGCGGGGACCACGGCGGGCACCGCGGCCACGGGGGCCACCGCTGCCACCGCCGGATCCGAGGGCGCCGAGTGAGCGCCTCCGATGTCCCTGACATCCGCGACATCCCCGGCTCCCACGACGTCCCCGGCGTCCCGGGTTCCCCCGACGTCCCGGGTTCCCCCGACGTCCCGGGTTCCCCCGGCGTCCCGGGTTCCCGTGGCTCCGGGGCGGCGCCCGGAACGCTGGGCAGCATGACGCCCGACATCGGAAGGCCGGGTAGCGAGGCACCGAGGACCGGGGCGTCGAGGATCCCGGCACCCGGCACCGGAACGCCGGAGATCCGGACGCCCGACATCAGAACGCCGGAGATCCGGACGCCCGACATCAGAACGCCGGAGATCCGGACGCTCGACATTAGAACGCCGGAGATCGAGGCACCGGAGATCGGAACACCGGGTATGCGGGCACCCGGCAGCGGAACGCCGGAGATCCGTATACCTGAGATCGGAACGCCGGAGATCGAGGCGCCGGAGATCCGGACGGCGGAGATCCGGACGGCGGGGATCCGGGCGCCCGGCAGCGGAACGCCGCGCACCCGCCCCGCCCGTCCCCTGACCGCCTCCACCGCCACGGCCGCCGCCGGTTCCGCCAGGCCCGGCGATCCCGGCGCCCTTGTACCGCCCACCGTCCCGCCCTCGCGCCGCCGGACCCGTGGCGTCCTGGGGACCGAGTTGCGGCGCGGCGTCGGGCCCTGGGCCGCGGGCGCCGCGGTGGTCGTCTGCTGGGTGACGATGTACGGCAAGTCTCCCCAGTGGATGGGCCGCTGGGCGGAGACCACCGATCTGCTGCGCGTCGCGGCGCTGCTGCTCTGCGGGCCGCTCGCCGTCGCCGTCGGCTGCTGGCAGGGCGGGCGGGAGCGGCGGCGGGCCACCGGGGACCTGCTCGCCTCGCTCCCCCGCGCCCCGCTGCGCCGGACGCTGCTCGCCGTGGCGCCCGCCGCACTGTGGCCGCCCGCCGGGTATCTCCTCGCCGCGGCGGGGTGTGCCCTGGCGACCTGGCCGTACGCCGCCGGGGGGCCGTTCCTGTCGCTGGTCGCGGCGGACGCGGTGGCCCTGGCGGCGCTGGGGGTGCTCGGTTTCGTGGCCGGGCGGCTGATCCCCTGGCGGCCGGCGGCACCGCTGCTCGCCGCCGTCACCTATGTCGGGCTCGGCGTGCCCACGTACGCGGACTCCCCGGCCCGCTGGCTCGACCCCGCCCTCGACCACCTGTACGTCTGGGACCGGCCGGTGTGGTGGTTCGGCCCCGCCTCGATGGTGTGGACCGCCGGACTCGCCGGGGCCGCGCTGCTCGCGTACGCCGCCCGGCGCCGGATCTCCGCGCTGCCGCCGCTCGCGGCCGCCTGCGCCGCCGCCGTCCTGCTGACGGGGGCCGGGAACGGGCTGTGGCGCCCCGATCCGGCGGCGGCCCGGCTCGTCTGCGACGACGGCGCGCCCCGGGTGTGCGTCACCGCCGTCGACCGGAAGCTGCTCCCGTCGGTGTCGGCCGCGCTCGCCGGCCTCAACGCCCAACTGCGCGGCGTCCCGGGCGCCCCGGTCCGCTGGGTCGACGGACCCCGCGCGCCCGGCCCCGGCCGGGAGCAGCTCGCCGTCGCGCCCGGTGTGGTCGTACGCGAGGTGGGCAAGCCCGTTCTGCTCGGGCCCCGGGAGGCGCAACTCCCGGATCCGTTCGGGCTCTCCGAGCACGGCGAGATCTCCGATCCGGCGCTCTACGCCAACTGGGCCGTCGGGTATCTCTTCTCCCAGGACTGCTCGGGCACCGACTTCGACACTCCGGCCGCCCGGCGGGCCACCGCCGTCAACGACGCCGTCAACCAGTGGCTGGCGCCGCGCCCGGACTCCGCCGGCGTTCCGTTGTACGAGGGCGAGGTCCATCTGCGGCGGCTGCGCGCCATGGACCGGGAGGAGAGCCGGGCCTATCTCGCGCGGTATCTGGCCGCCGATCTCTGCCGGGCCGAAGAAGTGCCGGTGCCATGAGCCGACCTGCCCGTCCCGTCTCGTTCCTCGCACACTGCTTTCACCGCTCCCCCGTCCGGGGCCGGCCGGGCCGGGCCCTCGCGCTGTACGCGCGGTCGCGCGCTCTGCCGGCCACCCTCGGCACCCTCGTCTGCGTGGCGCTCGCCGCCGCGTGGGCCGCGCGGTGGCTCCAGGCGCAGCCGGGATTCGACCATACCGCCCGGGTCCCGGTGGTGGTGCTGGCCCCTGTGCTTGCCGCCGCGGCCCTCGGGGTGGGCATGTACACGCACAGCGACGAGCTGGACCGTACGGCCGTACGCCCCTGGTGGCCCCGGCGGCTGGGCGGGCTCCTCGGCCTCACGGCGCTCGCCGCGGCGCTGCTCGCCCTCGGTGTCCCCGGCCACCCGGAGGCGTTCGGGGGCCCTGCGGCCGTACGGAACCTGCTCGGGGCCACCGGGGTCACGGCAGGCGCCGCCGCACTGCTGGGGGCGCGGCTGAGCTGGCTGCCGATGACGGCGTACACGAGCGCGGTCTACCTCACCGCGCCGCGCGCGCCGGGCGGCGCCGCCGCGCTGTGGGCCTGGCAGCTCCAGCCGGGTCCGCAGGCCGGGGCATGGGCGGCGGCGGTCGTGGCGTACGGCTGCGGCGCCGGGGCGTACGCCTGGCGCGGCGCCCGTCGGGAGGACGGCTGACGCCACGTGCGCCGTTCCCGCCGCGGTAAACCGGATTGTCTCGGTCCGGCCCGTGCGGCCAGGATGTCGGTACCGTCCGCCGGCAGAGGGAGAGCCCCACCATGTCCGTACCCGACCCGGGTTCCGGTCCCGTCACGCTCGACCGGCGCGAGGGCCCCTACGGCGAGGTCGTTCTGCGGCGACGGGGCGAGGAGCTGGAGATCATCGCCAACGGGTGTTTCCTGATGGACACGTCGGACGGCCGTTCGGAGCGGCTGCTCGTCGATGCCGCATACAGCGCTTTTGCCGCTCACGCCGCCCATGCCCCGCTCGCGGCGCTCGCCCCGGAAGGCTCCGGAAGCGGAAACGAGCAGCGGCCCTCCGTGCTCATCGGCGGTCTCGGCGTCGGGTTCTCCCTCGCGCACGCCGCCGCCGATCCGCGCTGGGGAGCCATCGCCGTCGTCGAGCGCGAGCAGGCCGTCATCGACTGGCACCGGGACGGCCCCCTTACGCGCATTTCGGGCGGAGCGCTCGCCGATCCGCGCGTTGTGATCCATCACACCGATCTTGTGAAGTACGTACAAGTGACCACGGAGCGTTACGACGCGCTTTGCCTGGACATCGACAACGGACCCGAGTGGACCGTCACGGAGGACAACGAGAACCTCTATTCGCCGGCCGGACTCGCCGCGTGCCACAGGAGGTTGAAGCCGGGGGGCGTCCTCGCCGTATGGTCGGCGAACCCCTCTCCGAGATTCGGTGAAGCGTTGCGGAATGCCGGATTCACCGGGGTAAGGGAGGAAGAGATCCAAGTTGCCCGAGGCGTACCCGACGTGGTCCATCTCGCTGTTCGCACTGCGTAGCCGGAACCCTCCCGCTGCCTCTACGCTGCTCCCCACACACGGATGTGCATACTTCATGCACAGATCGCGGATCAAGGATCGCGGAACGCGTACCAGGGGCGGGGCGATGGAGCAGACACACACCAGCCACAACGGAGTCGCGGCGACGCCCGGCGCCCAGCGGCGGGTCCTCGTCGTCGAGGACGACGCGACGATCGTCGACGCCATCGCCGCCCGGCTGCGGGCCGAGGGCTTCCTCGTGCAGACGGCGGTGGACGGGCCCGCGGCGGTGGACGCGGCCGAGGCGTGGCAGCCGGACCTGATGGTCCTCGACATCATGCTGCCCGGCTTCGACGGCCTGGAGGTCTGCCGCCGCGTACAGGCGCAGCGCCCGGTGCCGGTACTGATGCTGACGGCGCGGGACGACGAGACCGACATGCTCGTCGGGCTCGGCGTCGGCGCGGACGACTACATGACCAAGCCGTTCTCCATGCGGGAACTGGCGGCGCGGGTGCATGTGCTGCTGCGCCGGGTGGAGCGGGCGGCGCTCGCCGCGGTGACGCCGCGCAGCGGCATACTGCGCCTGGGCGAGCTGGAGATCGACCACGCGCAGCGCCGGGTACGGGTGCGTGGTGATGACGTGCACCTGACGCCCACCGAGTTCGACCTGCTGGTCTGCCTGGCGAACACCCCGCGCGCGGTGCTCTCCCGGGAGCAGTTGCTCGCCGAGGTGTGGGACTGGGCGGACGCCTCGGGCACCCGTACGGTCGACAGCCACATCAAGGCGCTGCGCCGGAAGATCGGCGCCGAGCGGATCCGAACCGTCCACGGCGTCGGCTACGCCCTGGAGACCCCGGCGCCATGACCCTGCCGGGGGACGCGGTGGACCGGACCGGCGACAGTGGGAGTGACGGCGGCGACGGCCAAGGTGATGCCGGACGCGACGTCCGTCGTGGTGCCGGGCGCGGCGGCCGTCGTCATGGCGGGCGCGACGGCCTCCGGCGCTCTCCGGCCGGCGCGCGCCCGGGTCCGCGCCCGCGCTCCGGTCCGCGCCCGGGTCCGAGCCGGCCGCGGCTGACGGCGCTGCGGAGGTTCGGGGCGACCGACGGGTCCTGGCCGCTGTTCTCGATCAAGTCCAAGCTGGTCACCCTGGTCGTCGTCTCCGTCCTGATCACCACCGGTCTGCTGATCGTGGCCTCGCGCACGGAGACCGAGCTGCGCTTCATCACCGTCTTCTCGATGATCGCGACGCTGCTGATCACCCAGTTCGTGGCGCACGGGCTGACCGCGCCGCTGGACGAGATGAACACCGTCGCCAAGGGCATCTCGCACGGCGACTACACGCGCCGGGTCCGGGCCGACCGCCGGGACGAGCTGGGCGATCTCGCCTCCACGATCAACCGGATGGCCGATGACCTGGAGGCCGAGGACCGGCACCGCAAGGAGCTGATCGCCAACGTCTCGCACGAGTTGCGCACGCCCATCGCGGCCCTGCGCGCCGTACTGGAGAACGTGGTGGACGGGGTGTCCGCCGCCGATCCGGAGACGATGCTGACGGCGCTGCGGCAGACCGAGCGGCTGGGGCGGCTGACGGAGACGCTGCTCGACCTCTCCCGGCTCGACAACGGGGTCGTACCGCTGCGCGCGCGGCGCTTCGAGGTGTGGCCGTACCTCTCGGGCGTGCTCAAGGAGTCCAATCTGGCGTCCTCGCAGCGCGGCTCCGTCGCCGGGTCCGCCTCCGGGAACCACACCCGCAGCGATGTCCATCTGCATCTCGACGTCTCGCCGCCGGAGCTGACCGCGCACGCGGACGCGGAACGGCTGCACCAGGTCGTGGCCAACCTCATCGACAACGCGGTCAAGCACAGCCCGCCGCACGGCCGGGTCACGGTGCGCGCGCGGCGTGGCGAGACGCCCGAGTCGCTGGACCTGGAGGTCCAGGACGAGGGGCCCGGCATCCCCGAGCCGGAGCGCCACAAGGTCTTCGAACGCTTCAACCGGGGCACGGTCCCCTCCCCGCACGGCCCCGGCAGCGACGGCGGCACGGGGCTCGGCCTGGCGATCGCCCGCTGGGCGGTCGATCTGCACGGCGGGCGGATAGGAGTGGCCGAATCAGCACGTGGCTGCCTGATCCGAGTCACTCTCCCGGGCGTACCCCGGGCGCACGTTTGACGTAGAGTTCGAAGAGAAAGCGCATGATCTCCGGGTACGGAGTCGGGGACGCGCGGGCTTCAGGGCCGTGGACCGGCGGTGGCTGGGGTGTGGCCGATAAGTGATGTGTTCGGTCACATGCCCCTGGCATTGCGGAACCTGGCTAGTTTCCCGCCATTTCATACGCCGAAACCCGTCGTCGGATGTGACGTGCACGACGATGGCACGCCTGGCCTGCACGTTACGGCCAGGTAGGCGTAGCCTTGATTCCCGCTGTCCATCACCTTGTGAAGCGGAAGAGGGCGGTTCACGCCGTGTCGTCTCAGTCCCCCAGTAACGCGAGCATCTCGACCGACGAAGCGGGCCAGGGCACCAACCCTGCCGCCGCCTTCGGAGCCAATGAGTGGCTTGTCGACGAGATCTACCAGCAGTACCTCCAGGATCCGAATTCGGTCGACCGTGCCTGGTGGGACTTCTTCGCCGACTACAAGCCGGGCACGCCCGGCACGGCGGGCAGGTCCGAGGAGGCCGCGGGGACCGCGGCCCCGGGCTCCGCGGCCACCGCGCCGGCGCCCGCGCAGGCCGCACCGGCCGCGAAGGCAGCGCCCGCCGCCCCGGTCGCGCCCGCCGCCCCGGCGAAGCC
>NZ_JBHURV010000020.1:0-168274 GCF_042673865.1 Streptomyces sp. NPDC056987 | reverse complement strand
GGCCACTGGTGGCCGGGCCCCGCTCCGTCGTATACGCGGCGTACGGGGCGCGGGCGGTCAGGCCTGGACGGGCCTGCCGTCGTGGAGCGCGATGGCCCGCTGCATCGCCTTGCGGGCGCGCGGGGTGTCCCGGGCGTCGTGGTAGGCGACCGCCAGCCGGAACCAGCAGCGCCAGTCGTCCGGCGCGTCCTCCGTCTCGGCGCGGCGCGCCGCGAAGACGGCGTCTGCCGAGTCCCGGTCGATGCGACCGCCCGCCGTACGGACCAGTTCGTCGACCGGCAGCCCGCCCTCGGCCTCCAGCTCCGCCGCGAGCCGGTTCGCGCGGTGGACGAACCGGGTGTTCATCCAGAGGAACCAGACGCCGATGACGGGCAGGATCAGCACCGCGCCCCCGAAGGTGACGGTGAGCAGCGTGCCGTGCTCGATGAGCAGCACGCCGCGGCTGCCGACCAGGACGAAATAGACGACCAGGACGGCGGCCGTGACACAGTAGGTGATCTTCGCGCGCATGACGGTCAGCCCAGGTCGAGGAAGTGTTCGAGCCCGACGGTGAGCCCCGGGGTGCTCCCCACGCGCCGTACGCCGAGCAGGATGCCCGGCATGAAGCTGCTGTGGTGCAGCGAGTCGTGGCGGATGGTGAGGGTCTCGCCCTCGCCGCCCAGGATGGTCTCCTGGTGCGCGAGCAGGCCGCGCAGCCGTACGGAGTGCACCGGCACGCCGTCGACGTCGGCGCCGCGCGCCCCGTCCAGCGCGGTGACCGTCGCGTCGGGCTGCGGGGCGCTGCCCGCCTGGGCGCGCGCGGCGGCGATGAGCTGCGCGGTACGGGTGGCCGTGCCGGACGGCGCGTCGGCCTTGTTCGGGTGGTGCAGCTCGATGACCTCGACGGACTCGAAGTAGCGGGCGGCCGTCTCGGAGAACTTCATGGTGAGGACCGCGCCGATGGAGAAGTTCGCCGCGATCAGCACACCCGTCCGCGGGGAGGCGTCGAGCGAGGTGTGCAGCTGCGCGAGCCGTTCGTCGGTCCAGCCGGTGGTGCCGACGACCGCGTGGATGCCGTGGCGTACGCAGAAGTCGAGGTTGCCCATCACCGAGGCCGGGGTGGTCAGCTCCACCACGACCTCGGCGCCGGCCTCCACCAGGCTCTCCAGCCGGTCGCCCCGGCCGAGGGCCGCGACCAGTTCGAGGTCCTCGGCGGCTTCGACGGCCCGTACGGCCTCGGCACCGATACGGCCCTTCGCGCCCAGAACGGCCACGCGCAGCTTGCTCATTGCTCTGTTTCCTTCACCTTCGGGGGTACGGCCCGGCCGGGCGGCCCGGTCAGGAGACCGCTTCGTCGAGGCGGGCGGCCTGCTTGTCCTTCAGCGGTCCGATGACGGACAGCGAGGGACGCTGTCCCAGTACATCGCGGGCGACCGCGCGTATCTCGTCGGGGGTGACCGCCGCTATCCGGGTCAGCATCTCGTCGACGGACATCTGGGCGCCCCAGCACAGCTCGCTCTTGCCGATGCGGTTCATCAGCGCGCCGGTGTCCTCCAGGCCGAGGACGGTGGCGCCGGAGAGCTGACCGACGGCGCGCCCGATCTCGTCGTCGGCGAGGCCGTCCGCCGCGACACGGTCCAGCTCGTCGCGGCAGATCTTCAGGACATCGTGGACCTGGCTCGGGCGGCAGCCCGCGTAGACCCCGAAGAGGCCGCAGTCGGCGAAGCCCGAGGTGTACGAATAGACGCTGTAGGCGAGCCCGCGCTTCTCCCGTACCTCCTGGAAGAGGCGCGAACTCATGCCGCCGCCGAGCGCCGTGTTCAGTACGCCGAGGGCCCAGCGGCGCTCGTCGGTACGGGAGAGGCCCGGCATGCCGAGGACGACATGGGCCTGTTCCGTCCTGCGGTTCAGCACGTCGACCCGGCCCGCGGCCCGTACGGCGCGGCTGCCGTCGCGCGGCGCGACGGGGACGGCGTCCGTACGGGAGAGCGCGCCGGCCCGGTCGAACGCCTTGCGGACCTGGCGTACCACCGTGGCGTGGTCGACGTTGCCCGCCGCCGCGACGACGAGGCGCGTCGGGTCGTAGTGCTTCCGGTAGAAGCGGGTGATCCGGTCGCGGTCCAGGGCGTTGACGGTGTCCACCGTGCCGAGGACGGGGCGCCCGAGGGGGGTGTCGCCGAACATGGTCTGCGCGAACAGGTCGTGCACGCAGTCGCCCGGGTCGTCCTCGGTCATCGCGATCTCTTCGAGGATGACACCGCGCTCGGCGTCGACGTCCGCCGCCTCGATGAGCGAGCCGGTGAGCATGTCGCACACGACGTCGATGGCGAGGGGCAGGTCGGTGTCGAGCACCCGCGCGTAGTAGCAGGTGTACTCCTTGGCGGTGAACGCGTTCATCTCGCCGCCGACCGCGTCGATCGCGGAGGAGATGTCGAGGGCGCTGCGCCGCTCCGTGCCCTTGAAGAGCAGGTGCTCCAGATAGTGCGTGGCGCCGTTGAGGGCGGGCGTCTCGTCGCGGGAGCCGACCTGTACCCAGATACCGAAGGTCGCGGAGCGCACCGACGGCAGGGTTTCGGTGACCACGCGCAGGCCGCCGGGGAGGGTCGTACGGCGGACCGTGCCGATCCCGTTCTCGCCCTTGAGCAGGGTTTGGGTACGGGCGACGGCCCGCGCCTCGGAGGAGGTGCGGGCCGTCGTCCTGGAGCTGGATGTCACTGGGAAGCGTCGTCCTTCGCGTCCTCGGACTCGGTGGACTCCTCGCCCTCGATCACGGGGATGAGGGAGAGCTTGCCGCGCTGGTCGATCTCGGCGATCTCGACCTGGACCTTCTGGCCCACTCCGAGGACGTCCTCGACGTTCTCGACGCGCTTGCCGCCCGCGAGCTTGCGGATCTGCGAGATGTGCAGCAGTCCGTCCTTGCCCGGGAGCAGCGACACGAACGCACCGAAGGTGGTCGTCTTGACGACCGTGCCCAGGTAGCGCTCGCCGACCTCCGGCATGGTCGGGTTGGCGATGCCGTTGATCGTGGCGCGGGCGGCCTCGGCGGCCGGTCCGTCGGCGGCACCGATGTAGATCGTGCCGTCGTCCTCGATCGTGATGTCGGCGCCGGTGTCCTCCTGGATCTGGTTGATCATCTTGCCCTTGGGGCCGATGACCTCGCCGATCTTGTCCACGGGGATCTTGACGGTGATGATCCGCGGGGCGTTCGGGGACATCTCGTCCGGGACGTCGATGGCCTCGTTCATCACGTCGAGGATGTGGAGGCGGGCGTCGCGGGCCTGCTTCAGCGCGGCGGCCAGGACCGAGGCGGGGATGCCGTCGAGCTTGGTGTCGAGCTGGAGCGCGGTGACGAACGTCTTCGTACCGGCGACCTTGAAGTCCATGTCGCCGTAGGCGTCCTCCGCACCGAGGATGTCGGTGAGGGCGACGTAGTGGGTCTTGCCGTCGATCTCCTGGGAGATCAGGCCCATGGCGATACCGGCGACGGGGGCCTTGAGCGGCACACCGGCGTTCAGCAGCGACATGGTGGAGGCGCAGACCGAGCCCATGGACGTCGAGCCGTTGGAGCCCAGCGCCTCGGAGACCTGGCGGATCGCGTACGGGAACTCCTCGCGCGTCGGCAGCACCGGCACGATGGCGCGCTCGGCGAGCGCGCCGTGGCCGATCTCGCGGCGCTTCGGGGAGCCGACGCGGCCGGTCTCGCCGACGGAGTACGGCGGGAAGTTGTAGTTGTGCATGTAGCGCTTGCGCGTCACCGGGGAGAGGGTGTCGAGCTGCTGCTCCATGCGGAGCATGTTGAGGGTGGTGACGCCCAGGATCTGCGTCTCGCCACGCTCGAACAGCGCGGAGCCGTGCACCCGCGGGATGGCCTCGACCTCGGCGGCGAGCGTACGGATGTCCGTGACGCCGCGGCCGTCGATGCGGACCTTGTCCTTGATGACGCGCTCGCGGACCAGGGACTTCGTCAGCGCGCGGTAGGCGCCGGAGATCTCCTTCTCGCGCCCCTCGAACTGCGGGAGCAGCTTCTCCGCGGCCAGTTCCTTGACGCGGTCCAGCTCGGCCTCGCGGTCCTGCTTGCCCGCGATGGTGAGCGCCTGGGCCAGCTCGGAGCGGACGGCCGCGGTGAGGGCCTCCAGGACGTCGTCCTGGTAGTCGAGGAAGACCGGGAACTCGCCGGTGGGCTTGGCGGCCTTGGCGGCGAGGTCGGCCTGGGCCTTGCAGAGCGCCTTGATGAAGGGCTTCGCGGCTTCCAGACCGGCGGCGACGACCTCTTCGGTGGGCGCGTCGGCGCCGTCCTTGACGAGCTGGATGGTCTTCGTGGTGGCCTCGGCCTCGACCATCATGATCGCGACGTCGCCGTCCTCCAGGACCCGGCCGGCGACGACCATGTCGAAGACGGCGTCCTCCAGCTCGGTGTGGGTCGGGAAGGCGACCCACTGGCCCTTGATCAGGGCGACACGGGTGCCGCCGATCGGGCCGGAGAAGGGCAGGCCCGCGAGCTGCGTGGAGCAGGAGGCGGCATTGATCGCGACCACGTCGTACAGGTGGTCGGGGTTGAGCGCCATGATCGTCTCGACGATCTGGATCTCGTTGCGCAGGCCCTTCTTGAAGGAGGGGCGCAGCGGGCGGTCGATGAGGCGGCAGGTGAGGATCGCGTCCTCGGAGGGCCGGCCCTCACGGCGGAAGAAGGAGCCGGGGATCTTGCCGGCCGCGTACTGCCGCTCCTCGACGTCCACCGTGAGGGGGAAGAAGTCGAGCTGGTCCTTGGGCTTCTTGGAGGCGGTGGTGGCCGACAGCACCATGGTGTCGTCGTCCAGGTACGCGACGGCGGAACCGGCGGCCTGCTTGGCCAGCCGGCCCGTCTCGAAGCGGATGGTGCGGGTGCCGAAGGTTCCGTTGTCGATGACGGCCTCGGCGTAGTGGGTCTCGTTCTCCACTAGTGATTTCTCCTCGTCTTCGTCCGGTGCCCGTGTGGCAGGGGACGTGGCGGAGGAGCGCTCCTTGGTGCGGGCCGGTCTTCGATCGAAGCTCCCGGGGCGGCGGCATGGGCCGCGCCTTTCCGGGCGCCACTACCGAGGACCGGCGGCGGTGGAGGTCGCTCCCCCTCTTCAGTTTGCGCTCATGCGCTCGTGCTCTTCGGTTGTGCTCGTGCGTCCAGGTTACTGAGCCCGGCCGCGGGACGGCATTCCGGCCGCCCCGGGCGAGGCGCCCGCTCCGCCTCCGGGGCCGGTACGTACCACCCCGTACATACGGCGAAGGGAGCGGTTCCCTGGACGGGGGAACCGCTCCCTTTCACGGCGTACTACTTGGCGCCGCCGGCCGCACCGCGGCGGATGCCCAGGCGGTCGACCAGCGCGCGGAAGCGCTGGATGTCCTTCTTGGCCAGGTACTGGAGCAGGCGGCGGCGCTGCCCGACCAGGATGAGCAGGCCACGACGCGAGTGGTGGTCGTGCTTGTGGAGCTTGAGGTGCTCGGTCAGGTCCGAGATCCGGCGCGACAGCATGGCGACCTGGACCTCGGGGGAGCCGGTGTCACCTTCCTTGGTGCCGAACTCGGTCATGATCTGCTTCTTCGTAGCGGCGTCGAGCGACACGCGTACTCCTCGTGAGTTTCTTGGCCACCGAGTGCCCCAGGTCGAATACTCTGGGGAGCTTCCGTTACTCGGGAGGCGGGAGATCCGTTGCGCGCCGACCGCCGGGCCAGGGGGCTTCAGCGGTCACATACACAAACGGCCGTCGCCCAGGGTATCAGCCCCGGGGTGGGACGTTCGCGGCGGTCAGCCGGTGAGCGCGCGGGCCGCGCTGAAGACGTCGAGGACGGCGAGGCAGAGCGGGACCAGCGAGAGCAGCACCGCGCCCTCGGCGAGGTCGAGGAGGCGTCCCCAGAACGGCGAGAGCCCCTTGCGCGGGATGATCAGGCCGACGGCGGTGATCAGGGCGGCGCCGGCGGCGACGCTCGCGGTGAGCCAGATCGTACGGATGTCGAGGGCGCCGCGGTCGCCGTACATCAGCAGTTCCCTGACGTGGTCGGCGGGCGGGTTCAGGGAGAGCCCGAGGACCAGCAGGGCGATCGCGGCGATGCCCGCGGTGAGCGCGCAGACGACCTGGGAGGTGTAGCGGAACAGGCGGGCGCGCAGCAGGGTCGCCAGGCCCGCCGTGAGGGCGAGGAGCTGGGCCCAGACGCTGTCCGAGAAGCCGAGGACCGCGGCGGCGCCGACGACGACCGCCGCGCAGCCGCCGACCAGGCCGAGGAGCATCTCGTGGCCGCGGCGGGCCTGTGCGGCGATGCGCGCGGCGTCGACGGGCTCGGCGTCGGGGGCGGTGTCCGGGTCGCCGGCCGGGTCGTACGCGTCGGACATGCCGTCGGAGGCGCCGTCCCCGGCGGCGCGCGGCGAGGCGTAGCCGATGGGGAGGCGGGCGAAGCGCGCGGAGAGGCCGGGCAGGAAGGCGACGAGGCCGACGGCGACGGGGACGCACACGGCCGCGGTGTCGGTGGCCGAGGCCTCGGTGAGGATCATGACGAACGTGGCGAGGGTGCCGGTGGTCGCCAGGAACGTGGCGGCGACGAAGGGCGCGTCGCCGCTCGGGGTGAGCGCGACGAGGATGACGGACGCGACGAGGACGGTGACGCACCCGAGCAGGAACTGGAGCCGACCGGGCCCCTGCCCCGGGTCGGGGGCGAGGATGCCGGAGCCGGCGATGAGCAGCAGGGGCAGCGCGCCGAGGCCGAGGGCGACGGCGGAGGCGCGGTCCGCGTACACCCGGCCGCGTACGCCGGCGAAGGCGGTCAGCAGGACGCCCGCGACGCCCGCGATGATGCCGGGCAGGCCGTGCATGTCGTGGCGTACCGGGTCGGCGAACCACAGGACGAAGCCCATGAGCACGAGGAGCAGGACTCCGCCGACGAGGCCGGCGCCGCGCAGCAGGTCGTCGCTCCAGAGGTGGCGGTCGCGGCGTACGGCGGAGGCGACGGCGTCGGAGACGTCGTCGAAGACGGCGGGCGGCAGGGACTCGGCGAAGGGGCGCAGGCTGAGGATCTCGCCGTCGAGCACCTGCTGCGCGGCGAGGGTGCGGGCGCCGTCGAGGACGGTGCCGTCGCGCCGTACGAGGTGGTAGCCGGTGGGCGTGCCCGCCGTCTGGGTCTGGCCGGTGAGCCGCAGGATCTCCGGATGGACGTCGGCGACGGCGATGTCCTCCGGGAGCGCGACATCGATCCTGCTGTCCGGCGCCACGACAGTGACGCGGCAGAAGCCGGTCGCTGCGGTCGTACTCACGTGTCTGTTCCCCCTGATTCGCGGTTGCGCACGGTGCGCGCGTCACCCTACCGGGAGGGGTGCGGTACGGCTGCACGTAGGATCACGGTCGCGCGGAGCGACGCCGTCGCCACGGGGGCGCCGGTACGGAATCGCCCGTCCGTCTTGAGGGATTGATACGCCGGTGAGCCAGATCATTGTCAAACGCCCGCCACGTTCCCTTCCTCCGGAAGTGCCCTCGGATGCGCTGACCTTGGAAGCGCCGCCCGAACTGCCGCGTGGTCAGCAGGAGGGCATGCTGATGCAGATCCTGCCGGTGCTCGGCATGGGCTCGTCGGTGGTCTTCTTCTTCTCGCCCCAAGCGCCGCCGTTCATGCGGATCATGGGCGTTCTGATGCTGTTCTCCACGGTCGCGATGATCGGCGCGCAGATCGTCAGATACCGCCGGGGTACGCAGGGGCAAATTGCCGACGTACGGCGCGACTATCTCAAGTATCTGGCGCAGACGCGGCGTACGGTGCGCAGGACGGCGCGCGCGCAGCGCGACGCGCAGCTCTATCTGCACCCCGCCCCCGAGCAGCTGTGGTCGGTGGTGGCCGAGGGGTCGCGGGTGTGGGAACGGCGCGTCGGCGACAAGGATTTCGGGCAGGCGCGGATCGGCTTGGGGGCGCAGCAGCTCGCGACGCCGCTGGTGGCGCCGGACACGGCGCCGGTGGACGAGCTGGAGCCGCTGTCCGCGGGGGCGATGCAGCGGTTCCTCGCGGTGCACGGCTCGTTGGACGGGCTGCCCATGGCGGTGTCGATGCGCGCCTTCTACCACGTGACGGTCTCCGGTGAGCAGGAGTCGGCGCAGGCCGCGGCGCGGGCGCTGGTCGCCCAGCTGGTGACGCTGCACTCCTGCGAGGACCTGATGGTCGCGGTGGTGGTGTCGCCGGGCGCGGCGGGGCGCTGGGAGTGGACGAAGTGGCTGCCCCACACGCAGGTGCCCGGGCAGATCGACGGGGCCGGTACGAAGCGGCTGTTCGGCGATGACCTCGGGGAGCTCGAAGAGCTGCTGCGGAGCCGGCTGGAGGGGCGGGGGCGGTTCGGCAGGGACGCGTCGCCGGTGCTCGACCAGCCGCATGTGGTCGTCGTGCTCGACGGCGGGATGGTGCCGCCGGACTCGCTCTTCGCGGCCGCCGAGGGCGTCCAGGGCGTGACGATCGTCGAGGTGGTGCCCGGGGAGCTGGACGAGCCGCGGGGCGGCCTCTCGGTGGTCGTACGGCCCGGGCGGCTGCGGCTGGAGTCCGGCGGGGGCGTGGCGTACGAGGGGATGCCCGACGGGATCTCGCTGCCCGCGGCGGAGGCGCTGGCCCGCCAGCTCGCCCCGTTGCGCACGGGCGGGGGCGACGACGACGAACCGCTGCTGGCCAACCTGGACTTCACCGATCTGCTCGGCCTGGGCGACGCGGGCGCCGTGGACGTGGCCCGTACGTGGCGGCCCCGTTCGACAGCGGAGCGGCTGCGGGTGCCGATCGGGGTCGGTGAGGACGGCGGTCCGGTGATGCTGGACCTGAAGGAGGCCGCGCAGGAGGGCATGGGGCCGCACGGGCTGTGTGTCGGCGCGACGGGGTCGGGGAAGTCGGAGCTGCTGCGCACGCTGGTGCTGGGGCTGGCGGTCACGCACTCCTCGGAGACGCTGAACTTCGTTCTCGCCGACTTCAAAGGAGGTGCCACGTTCGCGGGGATGTCGCAGATGCCGCACGTGGCGGCGGTCATCACCAACCTGGCGGACGACTTGACGCTGGTGGACCGCATGGGGGACGCGATCCGCGGTGAGCTGCAGCGCCGTCAGGAGCTGCTGCGTTCGGCCGGCAACTACGCCAACATCCATGACTACGAGAAGGCGCGGGCGGCGGGCGCCGCGCTGGAGCCGCTGGCCTCGCTGGTCCTCGTCATCGACGAGTTCTCCGAGCTGTTGACGGCGAAGCCCGACTTCATCGACATGTTCATCCAGATCGGCCGGATCGGCCGTTCGCTGGGCGTGCATCTGCTGCTGGCCTCGCAGCGCCTGGAGGAGGGCAAGCTGCGCGGTCTCGACACGTATCTCTCGTACCGCATCGGTCTGCGCACCTTCTCGGCCGCGGAGTCCCGTACCGCACTGGGGGTGCCGGACGCGTACCACCTGCCGTCGGTGCCGGGCTCGGGGTATCTGAAGTTCGGTACGGACGAGATGACGCGGTTCAAGGCGGCGTACGTCTCGGGTACGTACCGCACGGGCGGGCCGGACCTGTCGGTGGGGCAGCTTCCCGTCGAGCGGCGGCCCGTGCTGTTCACGGCGGCGCCGGTGCCGGTGGTCTACGCGGCGCCGGACCCGGCGGCGGTGTTCGTACCGGCGTCGGAGGACGACGCGCTGGCGGACACGGTGCTCGACGTCATCGTGCGCCGGCTGGACGGTCAGGGGGTGCCGGCGCACCAGGTGTGGCTGCCGCCGCTGGACGAGGCGCCGACGCTGGACCAGTTGCTGCCGGGGATCGCGGTGACGGAGGCGCGCGGGCTGAACGCGACGGAGTACTCGCGTCCCGGCGGGCTGACCGTGCCGCTCGGTCTGATCGACAAGCCTTTCGAGCAGCGCCGTGAGGTGCTCTACCGGGACTTCTCCGGGGCGGCCGGTCACATGCTGGTGGTGGGCGGTCCGCAGTCCGGCAAGTCGACGCTGATGCGCACGCTGATCTCGTCGTTCGCGCTCACCCACACGCCGCGGGAGGTGCAGTTCTACGCGCTGGACTTCGGCGGTGGCGGGCTCTCCGCGCTGGCGGATCTGCCGCATGTGGGCGGGGTCGCCTCGCGGCTGGATCCGGAGCGGGTGCGGCGCACCGTCGCGGAGGTGCTGGGCGTGCTCAACCGGCGCGAGGAGTTCTTCCGCGCGAACGGTATCGACTCGATCGCCACGTTCCGGCGCAAGCGGGCGGCGGGCGAGCTGCCCGGCGAGGCGTGGGGCGATGTCTTCCTGGTCATCGACGGCTGGGGCGGCTTCAGGAACGACTACGACATGCTGGAGCCGATCATCTCCGACATCGCCGCGCGCGGTCTCGGCTACGGCGTCCACGTGGTGGCCACCGCCGCGCGCTACATGGAGGTGCGGGCGGCGCTCAAGGACCAGATGCTCGGCCGGCTGGAGCTGCGGCTCGGCGATGTCATGGACTCCGAGTTCGACCGCAAGGTCGCGGCGAACGTCCCGCAGGGGGTGCCGGGCCGCGGGCAGGTGCCGCAGAAGCTGCACTTCATGAGCGGGCTGCCGCGGGTCGACGGGGTGAGCGACGCGGCGGACCTCTCGGAGGGTACGGCGTCGTTCGTACGGGCGGCGCGGACGCACTGGGCGGGCCCGGCGGCCCCGACGGTGCGGCTGCTGCCGCGCAAGCTCCCCGCCGACCGGTTGCCGAAGGGGTTCGAGTTCCCGCAGTCCGGCATCGCGGTCGCGATCGACGAGACCAATCTGGAGCCGGTGTTCGTCGATTTCGAGACCGACCCGTTCTTCCTGGTCTTCGGCGAGAGCGAGTCCGGCAAGACCAACCTGCTGCGGCTGATCGCGAAGCAGCTCGCCGAGAGGTACACGCCCGACCAGGCGAAGTTCGTGGTCGGCGACTACCGGCGGACGCTGCTGGGGGCGCTGTCGGAGCAGCATCTGCTGGAGTACGCGCCGATGGCCTCATCCCTGCAGATGCACATGGAGGCGCTGGGCGGCGTCTTCTCGCGCCGCCAGCCCCCGACGGACGTCACGCCGCAGCAGCTCAGGGACAGGAGCTGGTGGACCGGGCCGCAGATCTTCATCATCATCGACGACTACGACCTGGTGGCGACCAACTCGGGGAACCCGCTGGCCCCCCTGGCCGAATATCTGCCCTTCGCCCGCGACACCGGGGTCCGCTTCATCATCGCGCGGAACGCCGCGGGCGCCTCCCGCGCCCTGTACGAGCCGTTCATGCAGCGCGTGCTGGAACTGGGCGCCCAGGGCGTGGTCCTGTCGGGCGATCCGTCGGAGGGCGACCTGATCGGCCGCGTACGGGCCACCCCGATGCCGCCGGGCCGCGGCTACTTCGCGTCGCGGCGGCGCGGCAATCCGCTGGTGCAGACGGGCCGGCTGCCGGGCGTGTGAGGCGCGTGAGCGTGTGCGGCGCATGAGTGTGTGAGGCGCGTGAGCGTGTGTGCGGCGCATGAGCTGGGCGCGCGCCGGGCGCGCGCCTGAACCGAAGTCACAACGGGGAGAGACACCATGGGATTTGACGAGGAATGGGGCCGACTGCGCTCCGACGCCGCGAAGAGCCGCTCGACGGACATGCGGCTGAACAGTGCCGACGCCGGCGGGGCGGCGTCGAGTCAGGGAGACGTCGCCTCGACACCCGCGCAGAAGAAGACCGCGGCGAACGACATCGAGAGGGACCTGGAACCCAGCACCAAGAAGGCGGGTGACTGGGCGGACGAAGCGTCGGGAGACGCGGTCAAGGGCTTCGCCGGCTGGGACACGGCAAAGGGCCTGAAGACGGTGCAGAAGACGTGGGAGGGCCAGGTGAAGACCCTGATGGGGCGGCTGTCCGTGGAGAAGGGCGCGCTCCGGGGCGCGGGCGGGCTCTTCGCCCGCAACGACCTCGACACGCACGGAACCTTCCAGCAGTCCAAATCCGGGCTCAACGGGCTGTAGGACGCCGGTTCGCACACCGACACAGGCACGACCGGTATGCAGATCGGCACCCCGGTTCCTCACGAGGAGAGCGCAAGAGAGCATGCTCACGTACGAAGACGTCATGACCACCGACTTCGCACTGCTGACCACTGCCGCGGGCAAGTGGGACGACATGGCCGGCGAGTTCAAGAAGGTCGAGGGACGGTACGAGGACAGCGTCCAGTCGGTCACCATGGGCCCGAACTGGCTCGGCGTCAGCGCGACCACGGCCCACACCAACTTCGCGGCGACCCGCTACGAGTACGCGGCGGCCCAGACGCAGGCCAAGGCGATAGCGAGCCTGCTCCGCGACGCCCATGAACAATTCGTGGAGCTCAAGAAGCGGGTCCAGTCGGCCCGGGACGACGCCGTCAAGGCCGGCATGAAGGTCTCCGAGTACGGGGCGGTCTCGTACGACTACGCGAAGCTGACCGACTCGGAGCGCAGCGCCGTCCAGCACGACCCGGACGCCCGTTCGGTCGAACAGTCCTGGGCGAGGCGCATCGACGACTGTGTCAAGGCGGTCGACGACGCGGACAAGGGCGTCAGGCTGGCTCTGGAAGCGGTGGTCCTGGACACCATCGGCGACAAGAACGACGAAACGCTCGGCACCGGATTCAACGCGCACGCCAAGGGCGACATCGAACTGTACGAGGCGGAGAGCCAGAAAGAGATCGCCACGCGGATCAACAACGGCGAGAAGGTCTCCGCGGCGGAGTGGGCCGAATTCCAGAGGTCGTTCCGCGACAACGCCGACAACAAGGCGTTCAACCAGAACTTCCTCAACGGCCTGGGCCCCGAAGGTGTCATCAAGCTCAACGACCGGCTGAACGATTTCGCGCACGACAAGGACAAGAAGTTCGACCGCGACCGGTTCCAGGACATCCAGAAGGGCCTGGCCAATACGGTGGCCGGGGCGACCCGGGTGCCGGGAAGCGTGGCGGATTCCCCGCCCGGCTCGAAGAAATATCAGGACTGGGTGGCGAGTCCCGACGGAAAGTTCTACCGGGAGTTCACGGAAGGTCTCGACAAATCAGGGACGAAGAACTTCGGTTCGAACACGGAACCGCTCTACGGATACCAGTTGTTCGTGGACATGATGGATCACGCGGACACCCCGTACGACGACCAGTTCCTGTACGCACTGGGCGATGACCTCATTGCGGCCGAGAAGGACAACTCGGGCATATTCACCAAGTGGGGCCGGGGTCACGACGGAGTGAACACCGACGCCGTCGACGGGCTGCTCAAGGTCATGAGCAAGAACCCGGATGCCGCCACCGCCTTCTTCGATCCCGATGGCAACGGCACCGGCGAGAACCACGTCGCCAACAATCACCTGAAATACCTGGCGGGCAGCGGGGACGATGCCCGCGAGTGGCCGAAGAATGTGATCACGGGCTATTCGGTGACGACACTCGACGACCCGACGAGCCGGATGGGGCTGGGCGCCGCGCTGGAAGCGGCCACCACCGGCCACCCTCCGCTCCGGGAGGGTCAGTCGGGTGGCGAACCGGGGCCGCACACCGCCGCCCAGGCCAGGGTGATGCAGGAAACGATCAACACTCTCGACGACAAGGCCGGCGGCGAATCCGTCCACCAGAATCTGCAGAAGAATCTTGGACGGGCACTCGCCGACTACGCGCAGGACAATCACAATATTCTGGCGGAGAAGGGTACGAAGTACGGCAGCCCCGAAGGGATGGACAGCATCTGGAAATCCGGCGACGGCGAGGCCGGTATCACCGTTGGGAAAGACAGTCTCATGCGCGTCATGCGCGGGGTGTCTTCGGACGACCAGACCTACGCGCTCCTGTACGACACGCAGCGTACGTATGCGATGGAACAGCTTTCCCAAGCACCGCAGGCCGGTGGGGAAGGCCATGAGGCCTGGAAGAACCCGGCGAGCGACATGGGATCCGTACTGGGCGCGATGAACTCGATCGGCTCCGATGTGATCCTGGACGAGCGGGACGACAAGATAGCCGCGGTGAACGACCAGGCACGGTACTCCTATCACGCCATCGGCGCACCCGTGACGGGACTTCCCGTATTCGGCGATACCGCACAGCGGCTTGTCGATGCGGCGACGTACGAGTGGTCGAAGGATGTCAGCTCAGCAGCCTCTTCGGTGGCTCAGGAGAAGAATTCCGAGCACTACACGGCCGGGGTCGGCGGCACGTACAGCATGATCGACAGCTTTGCCCGCGAGCGCGGTGTGGACGTCATGGACGAGAACAACAGCAAAAAGGATCCGAACTGGGAGGCATGGCAGGCCATGCGACGAGAAGCCAAGCAGTCCTATTCCAGCTCCCGTGGCGATGCCGCGGTCAACCTCGGATGGGAATGACGTTCCGTGCCCGTACGTGTGCCGCGCTCCCGACGCGCGAAGTGGTCGGCAGCCGCCGTTCTGGCTGTTCTCGCCCTTGTCGGTGGACTGTTCCTCACGTTCAACACCAATACCTTCGGCCCGGGGGAACTCTGCCGCGGCCGGCTGTCGGCCGACGACGTCCGCCGCGCCTTCCCAGGAGCGGGGCGGCTGAGTGACAAGGATGCGGAACAGGACCGGAGTTGCACGGTCGAGCGGACGGCCGTGGGACCGGGCACCAGCGATGTGCAGTTCTCTCTGGACGTCGAGCCGGAGAGCAGCGCGTTCCCCTTCGAGCGGGGCACCTGGGCGATGTCCGGGAGCGGAGACATCATCTCCGGCGCCTCGTCCGGGACGACGGGCGAGCGCGGCGGCTGGCTCCTGCTGCCCTCGTCCTGCGCGGCCCTCGCCGACTCGGCAGCCCCGGCGAGCAGGCCGGTGCTGCGGGCCCGCGTGTGGAACGGGACGGCGGAGCCGGCCGGCCTGGCGCGGCTCCTCGCGTCGGCCGCGGCGTCACTGACCGCCGGGGCGGACTGCCGCTCGAACCCCGGGGAGGCGCCGGGCGATGTGCTCCCCGCCTCCGCCGTCTCCGCGACGGACACCGCCGATGTGTGCTCGCTGCCCGGATTCCGGCTCGCCAAGGTCACCGGGCCGAAGGGCCAGTCCGTACAGGAGCGGACTTCCGGCTCCTTCGACAGTGCGTGGTTCTGCGACCTCTCGTTCACGGGAGACGAACGGAACGGCCCGTTCACCAGACTGGCCGTAGTCAAAGATCCGGAACTGTCCGTTTCGCTCAAGGACAGGCGGGTCGAAAAAGCCGTCTGCGGGGGCAAGGAGACATATTTCCTTCTGGACAACGCCGATTACCCCTGGGACCCGAAGGAGCGCGCGGCGACGGGATTCCCGTCCGAGAAGGAACTGAGCGACCTCTTCGGCAGGGCCGCACGCGAGGCCCTCGACTGCTCATGACGACGTTCCGGCCCGCGCAGAGGGGCTCCCGCTCCGTATCGGAAGGTTCATGAGAACAACAGACAGCATGTCGTTCACCCTTGAATCGTGGGAGACGCAGCAAGGCCATCGCAGCACCCGTCAGTACGGCTGGCGCGGCACGTCGGAGGTTTTCGGCACCGTGACGGTGACCTACCCCATGAGACGCCAGAACACCCGGGCCTGCGTCGGGGTGGACGGTGAACGTATACCCGGGTCTTCGTTCGAGGGATTCGCGGACGGGAGCCGCCCGTCCCTGTCCCTCATGGAATTGCGCGTGGGCACCACGCCCGTCCCGCTGAGCAGGAGGCGGTGGGCCCTGACGAAGAAGGGGCGTTCGCTGCGGCTCGCCCATGGCGGACACGCGTACACCTGCACGGCCGGCAGGGGCGGGAGAAGCTACGTCCTGGCTCGGGAGGGAGTGCGCGTCGCGGTCTCCCGAAAGGGGCGCGGGAGCGGAAGGCGTCAGGTCTTCGAGGTGAGCGGACCGGCCGAGCCCGCCGACATCTCCATCGCCGTTGTCTTCACCGGCGTCAACAGAGCCAACCTCACCCTGGGAGGGGCCATCAGATCCACGGTGGCCAGGCTTCTGGATCTCGCCTCCTGACGTTCCGCGTCCGTGGCGGGAGGGACGAGCCGCGCGATCCGGGGCGAGGGACGGCGTCGACTACGGATACTTTGGTCTGCAACTCCGTACCGTGATGAAGAAGGGGAGGCCCCTGATGGGTACTCAGCAGGAGAAGGACGAGCTGTACGCGCTGGACATCAGTGGCGTGGAGTGGCAGGGCGCTCCCGGCACGAGTCCGGACGAGGAGCGGGTGGAGATCGCGTATCTCCCGGGCGGGGCCGTCGCGATGCGGTCGTCCATGGATCACGACACCGTGCTGCGGTACACCGAGGCCGAGTGGCGGGCGTTCGTACTCGGGGCCAGGGACGGCGAGTTCGACCTGAAGTGAGCGGGGATCCGCGGTAGCGCCGGAGGACACGGCTGAGGGGCACGCCCGGTACGTACGGTGCGTGCCCC
Source organism: Streptomyces sp. NPDC056987 (assembly GCF_042673865.1). Taxonomy (NCBI): domain Bacteria; kingdom Bacillati; phylum Actinomycetota; class Actinomycetes; order Kitasatosporales; family Streptomycetaceae; genus Streptomyces; species Streptomyces sp. NPDC056987. The sequence continues at coordinate 151,965 of NZ_JBHURV010000020.1, read as the reverse complement.
TCCCGTGTTCCCCGGCGCGGGCCGGTCGGTGGTGCCGGGTCAGTACGCCTCGGTGAAGTACTGCGACGCCTTCTTGTCCGTGGCGCGGTAGCCGTCCTTGCCGCCCTCGATGAGCTTGGCGACCTTCTCCAGCTGGTCCTTCATGTGCGTGGCGTTGCCCTTGTACTTGCGCTGGAGGGCCTCGTACTCCCGGTGCGCCTCACCGTCCCACGTGTCGGTGACGACCTTGAGCGCCTGGTCCATCTCCTGGAGGTCCTGGACGATGTTCTTCGACACCGTCCGGATGCGGTTGGCCATCTCCTGGACGCTCTCGTACCGAACCCGGGTCCCCGGATCTGTGCCGGCCATGCTGTTCTCCTCGAAGCTCGAAGTGTGATCGGTGGGCCCTGGGGCCGCGAACGGGTCGGTCGTGTCAGATGTTGTTGAGGCCCGAGGTGTTCTGGTTGGCCTCGGTCCTGGCGGCGGCGAACTGGGCGCGCACGTCGTCGTCCTGCTCGTTGCTCAGGTTCTTCGTCTGACCGACCGCGTTCTCCAGGACGGTGAGCAGACGGAGGATCGAGTCGTGGTCCTCGTTGATCATCACCTGGGCCGAGACGAAGCCGGAGGCACCGACACCCGTCCACCCGGCACTGACCGTCGCGATGATGTCGGCCAGTTCCCGGGCCTGCTTGGAGACCTGCTCCTTGGTCTCCGTGATCTTGTTCTTCGCCTGGACGACCGGGTCGTCAGAAAGTCCGAACCCACCTGTGGGGCTGCTCATCCGGAGTCCTATCTATCGGTTCCCAGCCCGGCACACGCGGTCGCCGCCGGGCTTCTTCTCTTCGCGCGCGCCGCCGGAACCGGCCGTGTGTGTTCCCCGGACGGCCCCGTACGTACGTCGCGCTTGCCCCCGTGTCTCAGAAGAGGGGGAAGCAATGGGTGGGGATGGCTTTCCGGTGGGACGGGACGGTACGCGTCACTGTCCGGGCGGCGGGAATCCTCTCCGCCGTCCCGCATGTCCCCCGCCATGTCAGGTCCCCCATGACCCCCGTCGACCCCATGGACCTCATCGCACTCGTGAAGCCATGGTCACTCTAGCCATATCCCCTCCCGGCCCCAACACCGGTTTCGGGAGAGAGATCGACTTCACTCACCGGAATTCGCCGGAGCTCATTGCACAGCGCACGGCGGTCTCGACTGCCCTCCGCGGTGCGCTCATGCACGCCGGCGCGAGGCCCCGCGCCGTGCGTCGCGGCGCCGCAGGTCCCGCAGCACGGTGGCCGAGCCCGCGACGACCGCGACCAGCACGCCACCGATCCCCAGGGCGTACGTGGCGTACCGCTCCGAGCGTTCCTGGGGTGTCTCGGAGAGGGCGAGATGCGCGGGTTCCGGTGCGGGCGGCTTGGGCGGGCCCGGGTCGGGGCGCGGGGACTCGGGCGCGCGGTCGTCCTCGGTGAGCGCACGGACCGGGTCGACGACACCCCAACCGACGAAGTCGTCATGGCCGTTGACGCTGCGTTCGGCGGTCTGCTCGATCTGCGCGACGATCTGGTGCGCCTTCCACTTCGGGTGCTTGGCGCGCAGCAGCGCTGCGACGCCCGCGACGTACGGGGCGGAGAAGCTCGTCCCGTTGTCGACGCACTGGCCGTTGCCGGGGACGGTGGAGACGATGTCCACGCCGGGCGCCGCCACCCCCACGAAGGTCCCGGACTGGGAGAACGGCGCGCGCTCGTTGTTGCGGTCGGAGGCGGCGACGGCGAGAACGCCGTCGAAAGCGGCGGGGTAGGTGTTCTTGCGCCGTCCGTCGACACCGTCGTTGCCCGCCGAGGCGACGACGACTATGTCGTTGTCGAGGGCGCGGCGTACGGCGCGGCCCAGGTCGGAGTTCTCCGTCAGCGGCTTCGTGGTGTCCTGGGAGATGTTGATGACGTCGGCCTTCTGGGCGATGGCGTGGTCGATCGCCTTGGCCATGGTGGTGTCCTGGCCGCTGTTCTTCTCGTCGTTCTGGCGGATCGGGATGATGGTGGCCTCGGGAGCCAGTCCGACGAATCCGGTGCCCTTACGAGGGCGCGCGGCGATGATCCCGGCGACCTTGGTGCCGTGGCCGACCTTGTCGTCCGTACCGTCGCCGTCCTTGCCCTTCTCCATCTCCTTGGCCAGGAACTCGGTTCCCGCGGAGGTGTCGACGGCCTTCCTCAGCTGCCGGTTGGTGTTGTCGACCCCGGTGTCGATGACCGCGACGCTCACCCCCTCGCCCTTGGTGTCCGCCCACAGTTCGTCGAGTATCACGCGCTGGAGCGGCCAGGGGGTGCCCGCGATCTGCTGCTTCATGGGGAAGGAGCATTCGCCGCTGCCGTTTATCCCGAAGTTCCAGGAGGCTTCCCCGCGCCCCGTACCGGGCCCTTCCGCGGCGGGGGCGGGCCGGAACCCGGTCAGCGCCGTGAGCGCCGTCAGGGCCGCCCCGGCGGCGGCCAGGACGGTTTTCGCGCGTACGTGAGGCATCGCAGCCATCAGCTCCCGGTCCCCCCTCACGAGCCCTGCGGCTGACGCGCGCTGTTGGTGTCGAGGCGCGGCCCCTTCGACAGGAACTCCGACCAGGCGATCGGGACCAGGGCCGGAGTGACCTTCTCGTAGCCGAGCCTTATCTGGGCCTCGCTGGGCTCGGGGCGGCCGTCCTGCTGCTCCTGCCGCTCCCCCGCGCCGATGTCCGACCGCGCCGCGTCGCTGTCGCCGTTCGCCTGGACCGCGTACCGCAGCCCGGTGTCCGTCACCAGGAAGAGCGAACCGTCGGGGTTGGTCTGCCGTCCCCGCACCTGCGTGTAGAGCAGCCCGCTGCCGGGGGTGACGTAGGTGCTCGTTCCTCCGGCGGTGATGTCCGCGGGGTACGCCGCGCCGGCCCAGGTGGAGAGCGTCGCGCGGCCCTTGTCGTCGACGGAGCGCAGCACGCTGCACACCGTGTCGCGGGCGCCTTCGCCGCCCTCCGTGTTGACCTGGGTGGTGCGCCGTTCGGGCCAGCGGTTCTCCGCGCCGAAGGTCTCCGTGTCCGGCGTGAGGGACTGGGCGTCCACGGTGTCGGCCTCGCCGCCCATCTCCAGGTCGCCGGTCTGCGGGGAGTTGATCAGCAGCCAGGCGGTGAACTCCGACACCGGCTGGACCTTGCCCTGGAGGACGACGTAGTGCTGCGGCCCCGCGCCGGTCTGGGCGAGCAGCACCTTCCCCACCCGGTCCTGCTCCGCGGTGAGTCCGCCTCCGACCCCCGCGCCGGAGGCGACCTCGCCGGGGACCTCGGGGAAGTCGACGGGGCTGCCGGTGTGCAGGGTGTCCAGCCAGTCGTCGGTGACGGACTGCGGCTCCCGGTCGCCGACGAGCGCCCGGGTGAGGTTGTCGCTCGGCTTGTCGCGCACCAGGTACTTCGTACCGTCGGCGTCGACGAGATAGCGGTCGCCCTTCTGGCCCTTGACGTACAGCACCTGCGCGCCCGTCAGCCGCTGTCCGCCCTCCGTCCTCCCGAGATCGCGTTCGGCGAAGAGGAACGCGGCCTTCTGGACACTGCCGCCCTTGCCGGCGCCCGGCTGCTCACAGACGGCCCAGCGCTTGGGCTCGCCCGCGTCCTTCTCGCCCGGCAGCCGGTCGGGCGCGTACGGAATGCCCAGTACGGGGCCGCGCGGGGGCTTGCCCGCGTCCAGGATCTTGTCGGGCACCTGGATGACCGCGAACTGCTTCGGAGTGAGCAGGAGCCGGGCCGACGCGAGGTTCAGCACGGGGTGGAGGAGCGTCTCCTTCTGCTTCCCCTCACCGGTGCTCAATACCACGTAGCGGGTGGTGGAGTCCTTTCCGACGATCACCTTGGTATTCGGCTCCGCCCAGTCCTTGGGCGCGGTGGGCTTGAACATCCCCCAGGCCCCGAACCCCGCCAGGATGAGCGCGCCGGCGATCAGTCCGGGGACGACGGCGCGCAACGGTCTGGGCGCGCCTTCCTCCGTGCTGGTGGCCGAGGGTTGGAGAAATGCGGCCACCGTGCGCTTCTTCGCGAAGGTGTACGCGTTGAGCTCATCCCGCCGTGATGCCATGAGTCCCCATCGATGAAAAAGGCTCGGTCTCCTCCCGGGGACAGGGCACGTCGGCATGGCCCCCGGGCCCTGCCTGAGTGTCGGACCGGCCCCCTACTATGCCTGTAGGCCGGGCGTGATGGTGGGGCGGGTAGGGTGATCCAGCTGCCAACACCCTGGTCGGCCAGGGTGATCGGGACGAATTGGGGGGTTTCTCCATCATGGCTTCAGCGACGCAGACGCGGCCTGCCGCGACCGCGCCGTCCGCCGCCGCCTCCCCAGGCCAGGCGACGCCCGGACGGAAGGCGCGGCCAGGGCATTTCGGACCGTTCCGAATGCAACAACTGGTACTGATCGAGCTGGCCGCGGCCGTGCTGCTGGTGGCGTGGGTCATCAGCCCCCTGTTGCTGGTCCCGGGCGGTGTGCTCGCCACGCTGCTGGTGCTGCTGGCCCTGGTCCGCAGGCACCGGCGTGCGCTGCCCGACTGGCTCGCGACGGTTCTCGCACTGCGCGCCCGCACGCGCAGGGCCGCCTCCCTGGTGATTCCCGCCGGTACGGAGCCGGGGCTGGCGCCCGCCGTGGAGTGCGACCCCGCGCTGCGCACGTACGTGTACAGCGACCGTGACCGGCGCCCGATCGGGCTGATCGGTGACGGCACGTTCCTGACGGTGGTGCTACAGGTCGAGTCGGACGCCACGGCGCTGCGGCCCGACCGCGCCGCCAGGCCGCTCCCCGTCCGTCTCGTACGGGACGCTCTCGACGTGGACGACGTACGGCTGGAGTCCGCCCAGATCGTGCAGCACACGCAGCCCGCGCCCGCCCCGCACCTGCCGGAGCAGTCGGTGGCGGCCCGCAACTACGCGCCGTTGCAGGCCCTGACCGGCTCCCCCGCCGTACGGATCACGTGGATAGCGCTCAAGCTCGACCCCGAGCTCTGCCCGGAAGCGGTGGCGGCACGGGGCGGCGGTCTGCGGGGCGCACAGAAGTGTGTGGTGCGCGCCGCGGACCAGCTCTCCAGCCGGCTGGCGGGCGCGGGATTCCGGGCTTCGGTGCTGACCGAGCAGGAGCTGACCGCGGCGATAGCCGTCTCTTCGTGCGCCAACCCGCTGGCCATCGCGCAGGCGGGGCGTACGGAGACACCGGTGCGGCGGACGTTGGAGACGTCGCGTACGTGGCGCTGCGACGACCGCAGGCACACCTCGTACTGGGTGGCCCGCTGGCCGGAGCTCGGTGGCGGGGCGCCGATGCCGCAGCTCGTCGCGCTGCTGACCTCGATCCCGGCGCTCGCGACGACCTTCAGCCTCACGCTGGGGCGCGGTGAGCGGCAGGGGGTGACGGTCAGCGGACACGTACGGATCACGGGGCGCAGCGACGAGGAGCTGGTGACCGCCCGTCATGAACTGGAGCGCGCGGCCCGCGGGGTGAAGACCGGGCTGGTGCGTCTGGACCGCGAGCAGGTGCCCGCGATGCTCGCCACTCTTCCGCTCGGGGGTACTCGCTGATGTCCGTACCGACCACCGGGCCCGCGCCGGTGCGTGGGCCCGCTCCGGTGCCGGCGGCTCCGGGAGCGGCTTCCGGGCCGGCTCCGGCTCCGGCAGGGGGCCTCGCTCCGGCTTCGATGCCCGCGATGATGCGGGAGCCGGTCAGGGGCCGGGGCAGGCCACGGATCGGTTTCGGGCTGATCGGGCCCCGCCGTGAGCGCCACGCGCTCTCCGTGGACCAGTTGGAGGCGCTGGCCCTGCCGGTCGGGGACGACGGCGTGGTGATCGGCGTGGACGCGGGGAACCGGCCCGCCGTTCTCGGCGTCAACCGGCCCACTCCGTACGACATCACGCTGATCGGTGGCCTGTGGACGGCGCAGGTGCTGGTGCTGCGGGCCGCCGCGACCGGTGCGCGTATCGCCGTGGAGACGGGCCGGGCGCATGCCTGGACCGGGCTCGCGCAAGCGGCGGGCGGGGGCACTCCCTGCGTCACGCTGCACGACGTGGGACGGGTGCCGCCCCAGGGCGCCTCCGCCGGCAGCCCGGTGATCGTGGTGCGGGACTGCGGGATGCGGCCGCCACGCGGGCGTGTGGTGTCGGCGCCGTGGCAGTCGGTGCTGACGCTCCTGCCCTACCTCAGCCCGGTGGCACCGCGTCTGATGGAGAAGTCGGCACTCGTCGGCCTTCAGCGGGTGTCGCCGGACGAGGCGGCGCAGATCGGCCGGATCATGAGCCTGCCGCGCGTCGAGACGGAGGCGCTGTCGACGCTCTCCGACGGGGTGACGCTCTGGTGCACCCCGCGGGACCGGCAGTTCGTGATGACGCAGGCGACGGACGCCGAGACCGGATTGTTGGGCAGCGCACGCCGGATGGACTGAGGGCGCGCGGTACGCACCGGGTGTAGTGCGCCTGGTGCGTTTCCGCCTGCCATCACGCGGGCGGATGTAGGGATTTGGCCACTCTTGCACCGTTCTCATGGCCCCGTGTGCCGCCCCGTACGGTGCCGGAGGCGCACGCTCCGCGCGGCCGAGGCCCCGTGGGGGCGGTACGGGGCGTACGGGACGGGCGTTGACGGGCGGTCCACCCTGCCGTATCGGCGGCGTTGGCGATTAGGGTGGGTACAGGCGCGGGAGCAGAGAACCTGCGGGCAGCCCGGCCGCGTCGCCAGGGGAAGAGCCGGGCGGACCGGAGTGACGGATTCGGCCGCCCCCACCCACCACGGCACAAGGGTGCTCGACCACACCAGGAGGCAAAGTGAACGGCGATCGGGACGAGATCCGTGGCGGCTGGAACCGGCCGGCCGCGGACGATCAGTCCGACGCGGAGCCCGAGATGACGGGTGAGTTCACCATCGACTACACCCCGCCCGCCTGGTACACGCAGAACGCGCCGGGGGACACGACCGGTGGTGGCGCCACGAGCGCACCGGCCTTCACCAACTCTCCCCCGCCGCCCGGCGGCGCGCCCGTCGCGGTGCCGGGGCTGCCCGCGGGGAGCGGCTTCGAGCCCAACTGGGCGCCGCAGCCCCCGTCAGCGCCGCAGCCCGCGTCCCAGGCGCCTCCGGCTCAGCCCGCGCAGCGGTCACAGGACGGTGCCGAGCCCGCTCGCGCCGCGGAACCGGCGGCTCCGGCGTCCGCGCCCGGAGCGCCGGAACCGTTCGGCGGCGGCGACGTGGAGAGCGGCGCGACGATGCGGTTCTCCCCGAAGGCGCTGAAGCGCGAGATGGAGAAGCACGAGGCGGCGAAGAACGGCGCGCCGGAGACGGCCGAGGCCCGGACGGGCCCGGCGGCCGAGGACGGTCCGACCGGCGCCGCGGGCAAGGACACGGTCGCCGGCCAGGACGCGGAGACAGGCGCTGGCACAGGCGCTGCTCCGGAGACCGGTACTGCCCCGGAGGCTGGTGCGGGCGTCGCGGCGGCGGACGCGGCGGACGTGTCCGCTGTGCGGCCGAGCGGCGCGGACGCCGCGGCCGGTGCCGGGGCGGACGACGGAGCGGCGGAGAGCACGAGCGTTCCGCCCGTACCGCCGGCGTCCCAGGAGACGTCCGCCGCGCCGTACGGGGCGGACGGGGCGGCGTACGGCGCGGACACGGCGGCCAAGAACGGGGCGCCTGACGGTGCGGCCGACGGAATCGCGGCGACGGACGCCGCGCCGGGCCGTGTGGAGTCCGGTGAACCCGGTGAACCCGGTGCATCTGCCGCGCCGGGTTCAACGAACGCACCGGACGCACCGGACGCGCCTGTGGCGCGGGACGGTGCCGCAGGCGACGCACCCGCTCCCGTCGCGGCGGCCGAGCCGTCCCCGAAGCCTGAGGCGCCGTCCGAAGCCGCGTCCGAGACCCCCGACGACGGTATTGCGGACGCCATCCCGGTGTCCCCGAGGGCCGAGGCCGCCGACGACGAGCCGTCCGACGCGGTTCCCGTGGCCGAACCGGCGGACGCGGTGCCGCCCGTGGTCGTCGCCGACGCCGTTCCGCAGGACGCGGTGCCCGCCGACGAGCCCCAGGACGCTCCTCCGGTCCCCGCACCGGCGCAGCCCTGGGCGCCGCGGCCCGGCGCCGTGCCGGGCGCCGGACTGCCTCCGTTGCCGCCCGCGTTCCAGCCGGCCGCGCCGGGGCCCGCGCCGCAGTGGCCCGTATCGGCGCAGTCGGCCGAGCAGTCGGCCACGCCGCAGAGCCAGACGCCGGCGGTCCCCGCGCAGGCACAGCCCCAGGACCGGCCGCCGGCCGCGCCTCAGGGATCGCCCCAGGGTGCGAGCGCGTGGCCCGCGCTGCCCGCCGCCCCGCAGACGCAGGGCGGCTACGGCTTCCCGCAGCAGACGGGGCCGGCCGACCAGGGCCCGGCCGCCGCCGTGCCGGTGCCTCCCGCTCCCGTCCCGCCCGCCCCCGTGCCACCGGTGCCGCCCGCGGCGCAGCCGCCGGCCGCTCTGCCGCCCGCGGCCTCCGTTCCGGCTCCGGGCACCGGGCCCATCCCTCCGGCCCCGAACGCCCCCGTACCACCCACCGGTTACGGCTTCCCCCAACAGGGGCAGCCGGGCCTCCCTGTTCCCGCGCCCGCGCCGCAGCCGCCCGCGCCGCAGAGCGGCTACGGCTTCCCGCAGCAGGGCGGTTACGGATTCCCCCCGCCGGGAGCTCCGGGGGCTCCGGGCGCCCCGCACGTTCCCGGCTTTCCGGGCGCTCCCGGGGCGCAGCAGCCCCCGCAGGCGGGTTACGGGTTCCCGCAGCAGCAGGGCCGGCCGGGCGCGGATGCCCCTGCCCCCGTACCGCCGGCTCCGCCGGCGCCCCATCTGCCGGTGCCCGCCGCGCCGCACCTGCCCGCCCAGCAGCCCCCGCAGCCGCACCCGGGCCAGACGCCACCGCCCCGGGCCGACGAGCCGCCGCAGCTCCACCAGGCGCTGCCGCAGGCCGCGCCCGGTGCGCCGCCCGTCGACCCCCGTACCGGCGCGGCGTGGCCCTCCGCCGTCGCGCACGACCACCGCGAACGCTCCGTACCGGGCGCTCCGCTCGGTTACACGGCGGCTGTTGAACTGTCCTCGGACCGTCTGCTGCGCAACAACAAGCAGAAGCCCAAGAGCAGCCGCAATGCCTCCGGTGGTTCGCGCTTCAAGATCGGCGGGAAGGCCGCCGAGGCGGAGCGGCAGCGCAAGCTCGAACTGATCCGTACGCCGGTGCTCTCCTGCTACCGGATCGCGGTCATCAGCCTCAAGGGCGGCGTCGGCAAGACCACGACGACGACCGCGCTCGGCTCGACCCTGGCCTCCGAGCGGCAGGACAAGATCCTGGCGATCGACGCCAACCCCGACGCCGGTACGCTCGGCCGCCGCGTACGGCGCGAGACCGGGGCGACCATCCGCGACCTGGTGCAGGCGATCCCGCACCTCCACAGCTACATGGACATCCGCCGGTTCACCTCGCAGGCGTCGTCCGGGCTGGAGATCATCGCCAACGACGTGGACCCGGCCGTCTCGACGACGTTCAACGACGAGGACTACCGGCGCGCGATCGACGTCCTCGGCAAGCAGTACCCGATCATCCTCACGGACTCGGGCACCGGTCTCCTCTACAGCGCGATGCGCGGCGTGCTGGACCTCGCCGATCAGCTCATCATCATCTCGACGCCCTCCGTGGACGGTGCGAGCAGCGCGTCGACGACGCTCGACTGGCTCTCCGCGCACGGCTACGCGGACCTGGTACAGCGGTCGCTGACGGTCATCTCCGGGGTCCGCGAGACCGGCAAGATGATCAAGGTGGACGATATCGTGCAGCACTTCGAGACCCGCTGCCGCGGCGTCGTCGTGGTGCCCTTCGACGAGCACCTCTCGGCGGGCGCCGAGGTGGACCTCGACATGATGCGTCCCAAGACACGCGAGGCGTACTTCCATCTCTCGGCGCTGGTCGCGGAGGACTTCGTACGGGCCCAGCAGGCTCAGGGGCTGTGGACCGCGGACGGCCAGCCGCCGCCGCACCTCGCGCCGCCGATGCCGGGCCACCCGGGTATGCCGGTACAGGGGCAGGCGCCGTACGGGGCGCCCGCTCAGGGGCTGCCGCCGCAGGGCCCGCCGTACGGGCAGCCGATGCACGGTCAGCCCCCGTACGGGGCGCCGCACCTCGCGCAGCACGGACAGCCAGGACAGCACGGACAGCAGCCGGCGCAACCGGGGCAGCCGCACCAGGGGCAGCCCGGCCATGGACAGCCGTACCCGCCTCAGCAGTACCCGCAGCCGCCGGTGCCCCAGCAGCCGCACCACGGCCGGCAGCAGCCTCCGGCCGCCCCCTACCCGCAGCCGTACCCGCAGCAGCCGTACGGCGGACCGCAGCCGGGGCCCGGCATCCAGCAGGGCTGGCAGCAGTCGCCGCCCTCCCAGGCGCAGTCCCCCGCGAGCCCGGCGGGGCCCCCGGGGCCCCCGCCCGGTCAGGCCGTCCCACCAGGACAGCAGCCCGCCTCGTACGGTCTGCAGCCGCCGCAGGCCCCGGCGCCGGACCCCGCCGAAAGGCCCGACGCGCAGCACCCTGTCCCGCCGGGCGGATGGCCTCAGCAGCAGCCGCCGGCAGCACCGCCAGCGCCTCAGCAGTAGGGCGTCAGAGGTAGAGACCAATGAGGGGCCGCACCGTCTTCACGGTGCGGCCCCTCAGCGCATTCCCGCAGACCACACGGGGTTTGGGCGACCGTTGACGCGGCCGACGAGCGCTGATAAACCTTCGCTTCACCAGTTGGCGAACCAGCATCAACCCGGCTTCTCCGTGCGAGTGATAACGCGAGGTCACCGTCCCATGGTCGAAAGAGTTCCGCCGCGTACGCCGCGACGGGCCGCGCCCCGGCCCGAACACCGGCCCGAACCCCGCCCCGTACGGCAGCGCCGCCGTTCCCGCCTCCGTCATCTGCCGGCCTCCGTCGCCGCCTCCGTCGCGTTGGTGGCCGGATCGGTGGTCCCGCTCGGACCTCTGCTCCCGGCGCCGCAGGAGGCCCGGGCAGCCGACGGCAAGAACGTCCTCACCGTCGCGGTGAGCCAGAGCATCGACTCGCTCAGCCCGTTCCTGGCACAGCGGCTGACCAGTACCAGCATCCACCGGTTGGCGTACGAGTACCTCGTCAACTACGACCCGAAGGACGCCCACCCGATCCCCGGCTTCGCCACCGCGTGGCAGTCGTCGGCCGACAAGTTGACGTGGACGTTCACCATCCGTGGGGACTCGAAGTGGTCCGACGGCCGGAAGGCGACGTCCGAGGACGCCGCCTGGACGTTCAACAAGATGATGACGGACCCGAACGCCGCCACCGCCAACGGCAGCTTCACCGCCAACTTCTCCAAGGTCACAGCGCCCGATCCGGCCACGCTGGTCGTCGAGCTGAAGAAGCCTCAGGCCACCATGACCGCGCTCGACGTGCCGATCCTGCCGAAGCACATCTGGGAGAAGGTCGGCGACTTCTCCACGTTCAACAACGACAAGACGTTCCCGATCGTCGGCAATGGTCCGTTCGTCATCACGGACTACAAGGTCGACCAGTACGTCAAGCTCAAGCCCAACAAGGACTTCTGGCGCGGCGCGCCCAAATTCGACGAGCTGGTATTCAAGTACTACAAAGACGGGGACGCGGCCGTCGCGGCGCTCCAGAAGGGTGAGGTGTCCTTCGCCTCCAACCTGACCCCGGCCCAGGCCACGGCGCTGAAGAGCACCAAGGACATCACGGTGAACAACGCCCCGGGGCGGCGCTTCTACGCACTCGCCACCAACCCCGGCGCCCGGTCGAAGGACGGGAAGAAGTTCGGCAACGGAAACCCAGCGCTGCTCGACCCCGCCGTACGCAAGGCGCTCTTCCAGGCCGTCGACCGCGGGACGATCGTCGACAAGGTGTTCCAGGGATACGCCGTCGAGGGCCAGGGCTACATCCCGCCCCGCTTCGCCCCGTACTTCTGGCAGCCCTCGGACCGTCAGAAGATCGCGTACGACCCGGCCGCGGCGGCGAAGACCCTCGACACCGCGGGCTATCGGAAGGACGGCGACGGCAACCGTCTGGGCAAGGACGGCAAACCGCTGAACTTCCGGATCCTCTGCCATGCCACGGACCCGAACGACAAGTCGATCGGCAAGTACCTCCAGGAGTGGTGGGGCACGCTGGGCATCGGGCTGAAGGTCGAATGCCTCGACAACGTCTCCGACCCCTGGATGGCCGGTGACTACGACCTCGCCTTCGACGGCTGGTCCGTCAACCCGGATCCCGACTTCGTCCTCTCCATCCACACCTGCGGGGCGCTCCCCGCCACGCCGAAGGACACCGGCGCGACCGACAACTTCATCTGCGACAAGCGGTTGGACGAGCTGTACGCGCAGCAGTCGGCGGAGTACGACACCGCCAAGCGGGCGGAACTGGTCAAGCAGATGGAGTCACGGCTGTACGACACCGGGTACATGAATGTCATGGCGTATCCGAACGCGGTCGAGGCGTACCGCACCGACCAGATCAAGTCGATCACGACGATGCCGGAGGCCGCCGGGAACATCTGGGGCCAGGACGGCTACTGGAGCTGGTGGTCCGCGGTGCCCGCCGACGGCGGCGGGGGAGGCTCCGACTCCGGCGGATCCTCGTCGACCGGTGTACTGATCGGGGTCGGCGCCGTCGTCATGGCCGGCGCGGCGCTCGGGGGCTTCCTCATGCTGCGGCGCCGCTCCACCGCGGAAGACCGTGAATAAGCCGTGAGCACCGCGAGCACGCCCCGTACGGTGCGGGACGCGGCGGACGGCCCGGTGGAGACCGGGCCGTCCGGCCCCGCCCCGCGCGCCGCCTCGGGCACCTGGACCGCGTACCCGCTCTATGTGGCGGGGAAGCTGGGAGGGGCGCTCGTGTCGCTCTTCGCCGTCCTCGTCACCAGCTTCTTCCTCTTCCGGATCATCCCCGGTGACCCGGTCAAGGCGATGACCCACGGCGTGCCGACGTCCGCCGAGCAGTTGGCGACGCTGCGCCGGCAGTTCGGTCTGGATCTGCCGCTGTGGCAGCAGTTCACCGACTACTGCGCCAGGGCGCTCAGCGGCGACCTGGGCACCTCGTACCAATTCCACGCCCCGGTGGGCGAGCTGATCGTCCAGAAGCTGCCCGCGACGCTGCTGCTCACGGGCGTCGCGGTGGTGATCTACTCGGCGCTCGGGCTCTGGCTCGGTACGCGCTCCGCGTGGCGCAACGGCAGCCTCGGTGACCGGCTCAACACCGGCGTGGCGCTGACGCTGTGGTCCGTGCCCGCCTTCTGGCTCGGGCTGCTGCTGATCATCCTCTTCTCGGTGGGCATCGGGCCGGTGCCCGGGATGTTCCCGACCGGCGGGATGGAGTCGGGCGACACGACCGGCTTCGCGTACGTCGTGGACGTGGCGCACCACATGGTGCTGCCGGTGACCACACTGGTCGCGGTCGGCTACGCGCAGACGCTGCTCGTCATGCGGTCCTCGCTGCTGGACGAGATGGGCAGCGACTATCTGACGACGGCGCGCGCGAAGGGGCTGCGGGACGATCTGGTACGCCGCCGCCACGCGGTGCCCAACGCGATGCTGCCCACTGTCACGATGGTGTTCATCAATCTGGGCCATGTGGCGGCCGGTTCGATCCTCGTCGAAACGGTGTTCTCCTGGCCGGGGCTCGGCGGGCTGTTCTACGCGGCGCTGAGCGTGCCGGACCTGCCGCTCGTCCAGGGGCTGTTCGTCGTCTTCGCCGGCGCGATGATCGTGATGAACCTCCTCGCCGACCTGTTGTATCCGCTGCTCGATCCCCGGGTGGGCCGATGACTCTGGAGAAGACCCCGCCGTCGCCCGATCCGTCCGCCGCAGGGAAGGCGGCCGCGACTGCTGAGGCGGCGTCCGCTGCGGCGGAACCGCCAGTCGCGGGGCCGTCGGCCGCCTCCCTCACCTGGGCCCGGCGGCGCGGCTCGGTGGCCCGGTTCTGGGCGCAGTACCGCGCGCACCGTGCGGGGCTGTTCGGCCTCGCGGGGCTCGCCCTCATCGCGCTGCTCGCACTGCTCGCGCCACTGCTCGTCGGCGGCGACGTGGCGAGCGTGACGGACGCCCCGGGCACGGCCCTGGAGAAACCCAGCGGTGAGTTCCCGCTCGGTACCGACCAGTTCGGCCGGTCACTGCTGGGGCTGTTGATCTGGGGCTCACGGGTCTCGCTCACCGTCGGTCTGCTGGCCGCCGCGCTCTCCGTGGCCATCGGCACGCTGGTCGGCGTCGTCGCGGGTCACTACGGGGGCTGGTTCGCCACCGTGGTCATGCGGATCACGGACTGGTTCCTGGTGATGCCGACCCTGGTGCTGGCCATCGTGCTGGCCACAGTCATGTCCCGGTCCATCTGGACGGTGATCCTGGCGATCGGCGTCACGAGCTGGCCGACGACGGCGCGGCTGGTCCGGGCGCAGACGATCGCCGTCGAGTCCCGCCCGTACATCGAGCGCGCCCGTGCGCTCGGCGGCGGGCACCGGCACATCATGACGCGTCATGTGCTGCCCAATGTGATGCCGCTCGTCCTTGCCCAGACGACGCTGGGCATCTCCAGCGCCATCCTGACCGAGGCCACGCTCGCCTTCCTCGGTCTCGGCGATCCGGTCATCATCTCGTGGGGCGGGATGCTCCAGGACGCGCGCGAGGCGGGAGCCGTCTCGTCCGGGCACTGGTGGTACCTGGCGCCGCCCGGTATCGCGATCGCGTTCGTCGCGCTCGCCTTCACGCTCTGCGGCCGTGCCATCGAGGCCGTGCTCAACCCGAAGCTGGGGGTTTCCCGTTGACCACCACGACCGGCGTGACATCGGAGGCGGCAGCGGGCGGCGCCGTCAGCCTGCTGGAGGTCAGGAACCTGCGGGTGACGTACGGTACGGGGCCCACCGCCGTGCCCGCCGTACGGGGCGTCGACCTGACCGTCGCCTCCGGCAGCAAGCTGGGCATCGCGGGCGAGTCGGGGTGCGGCAAGTCCACGCTCGCCCTGGCGCTGCTCCGGCTGCTGCCGCCCGCGGCGAAGCTCTCCGGGGAGATCCTGCTCGACGGAGAGGACGTCCTCACCATGAAGTGGGGCCGGCTGCGCGCCGTACGGTGGGTGGGCGCGTCGATCGTCTTCCAGGGCGCCATGCACTCGCTCAACGCAGTGCACCGGATCGGGGACCAGATCGCCGAACCGGTGCTGCTGCACCGGCGGGCCACCCCTGGCGCCGCGCGGGCGCGCGCCGCGGAACTGCTGGAGCAGGTCGGGCTCTCGGCCGCCCGCGCCGACGCGTATCCGCACGAGCTGTCCGGTGGCCAGCGCCAGCGCGTCATGATCGCGATGGCGCTCGCCTGCGACCCGCGCCTGATCGTCGCGGACGAGCCGACCACGGCGCTCGACGTGATGATCCAGGCGCAGATCCTGCGGCTGATCGAACAGCTCGTCGCCGACCAGAACATCAGCCTGCTGATGATCAGTCACGACCTGGCCGTGCTGGCGGACACCTGCGACCGGCTCGCCGTGATGTACGCGGGCCGGATCGTCGAGGAGGGCCCCGCACGGGGCGTGTACGACGCGGCTGAACACCCGTACGGCCGCGCGCTCTCCGCCGCATTCCCACGGATCGGGGACCTCGCGTCGCGCCGTGCGCCGCGCGGGCTGCCCGGCGACCCGCCCGACCCGGCGGCGCTGCCCTCCGGCTGTACGTTCCATCCGCGCTGTCCCGTCGCGCTGGACTCCTGCGCCCACGACGACCAGACACTGCGCGACGCGGGCCCCGGGCGGCGCGCGGCGTGCGTACGGGCGGGCGCACCGATCGCCGCGGGCGCCGCGGAGTCCCCGCCGTGACATCGGGCACCGTACGCCGCGGCGCTACGGCCATGGTCCACGTAGCCGCAGCCGTGTCCATGCCCGTGCCCGTGCCCGCGACAGCTCGGCAGACCTGCCGCGCGCTTCGCGCCGTGCGCCGCCCCGTGGGGCGCCCCGTACGGCGCACCGTGCGCTGCCCGCTGTGCGCTGCCCCGTATCCGCGCCCCGTACGGCGCGGATACGGGGCGGCGCACGGCGCGCGACACAACGCATCCGCACCGATCCGCCCGGCGCCGTCCCTTCGCACGCTCCGTACGGGCCATACGGACCGTACGGGCGGGCGACGCACCACGGTGGCCCGTAACGCCGCCGGACGGCCATCCCCCGAGGAGCCAGCCATGACCACCACCCCCGCGCCGTCGGCACCCCTGCCGCGGACGCCGCTGCTCTCGGCCACCGGGCTGAGCGTGACCTTCCCGGGGCGGCGCGGCGCGGCGCCCGCACGCGCCGTCGACGGGGTCGACCTCGACATCGCTCCCGGGGAGATCGTCGCCCTGGTCGGCGAGTCCGGCTGCGGCAAGACCACACTGGCCCGCTCGCTGCTCGGTCTGGTGTCCCCCACGGCGGGCGCGGTCGCCTTCGCCGGGGAGCCACTGGAATACGGCTCGCGCGCCCTCAAGGCCTACCGCCGGCGGGTCCAGCTCGTGCTCCAGGACCCGAGCGGCTCGCTCAACCCGCGCCACACCGTGTACGACGCGGTGGCCGAGGGCCTGCGGATCCACGGCCACCAGGGCGACGAGCGCGCGGCCGTGGCGGAGGCGCTGTCCCGCGCGGGGCTGCGGCCTCCCGAACGCTTCCTCCTGCGCTACCCGCACGAGCTGTCCGGCGGACAGCGCCAGCGCGTCGTCATCGCGGGCGCCCTGGTCCTGAAGCCCGAACTGATCGTCGCGGACGAGCCGGTGGCATCCCTGGATGCCTCCGTACGGGGCGAGATCCTGGCGCTGCTGCTCTCACTGCGCGACGAACTGGGGCTCTCCGCGCTGGTGGTGACGCACGATCTGGGACTCGCGTGGAACATCGCCGACCGGGTGGCCGTGATGTACCTCGGCCGGATCGTGGAGACCGGCCCCGTCGAGGACGTCCTGACGGCGCCTCAGCACCCGTACACGCAGGCGCTGCTCTCCGTGCTGCCGGAGTCGGACGGCGTCCCGGTCGTCCTCACAGGCGAGCCGCCGGATCCGTCCCGTATCCCGCAGGGCTGCCGCTTCCACGCGCGGTGCCAGGTGCTCGCATCCGGCGCCGCGGAGCGGGCGGGTGTCGCGGACCGCTGCCGTACGGCGCCACTGCCGGTACTGACAGGCGGTTCCGGGGCGCAGGTCGCCTGCCACGCCGCCCAGGCGGCGCGCGCCACGGGGTGACGTACGGGGCGGGGCGGGGCGCCGCGCCACCCCGTACGGGCCGCGTCACCGCCCCGTACGGAGGCCCCGTACGCACGGCGCTACGACGCGTCGTACGACTCCGTGAGGGCTCGGGCCCGCTTCACGTCGTCCGCCATGGCTTCGAGCAGCGCGTCGATGGACTCGAACTTGCGCATGCCGCGTACGTACGACAAGAAGTCCACCGTGACGTGGAGCCCGTACAGGTCCAGCCCCACCCGGTCGATCGCGTACGCCTCGACCGTCCGGTCGACGCCTTCGAACTGCGGGTTCGTGCCCACGGAGATCGCGGCGGGCATCCGTTCGCCGTCGGCCGTGAGCCACCCCGCATAGACGCCGTCGGCCGGGACCGCGGTGTGCGGCAGGGTCTCCACGTTGGCGGTCGGGAAGCCGAGTTCACGTCCGCGCTGCGCACCGCGCACCACCACGCCCTCGACCCGGTGCGGCCGACCCAGGATCTCCGCCGCGCCCTCGACGTCGCCCTCGGCGACGAGGCGGCGCGTCAAGGTGGAGGAGAAGGGCTCGCCGCCGCCCGCCGAACCGCTCACGTACAGGTCGACGACCTCGACCTCGTAGTCGTACGTCGCGCCCACGTCGGAGAGGACGGCGACATTGCCCGCCGCCTTATGGCCGAAGCGGAAGTTCGGGCCCTCGATGACGGCGCACGCGTGCAACTTGTCGACCAGCACCTTCACGATGAAGTCCGCGGGCGACAACTTGGAGAACTCCAGCGTGAAGGGCAGGATCAGCAGCGCGTCCACGCCCAGTCCCGCCATCAGTTCCGCGCGCCGGTGGTGCGGGGCGAGCAGCGGCGGATGGCTGCCGGGACGTACGACCTCGCTGGGGTGCGGGTCGAAGGTCACCACGACCGACGGTACGCCCAGCTCCCGCGCCTTCTCGACGGCGCGCCCGATGATGAGCTGGTGCCCGCGGTGCACCCCGTCGTAGGAGCCGATGGTGACGACGCTGCGCCCCCAGTCCTGGGGGATGTCCGCCAAGCCACGCCAGCGCTGCACTGAGACCGCTCCTCGCCCGAACCCGTGTACGTCTATTCCAGTCACGCAATGCTAAGACTGCCATGCCCCGCGCTCGCGCCCCCCAATGCCCCCGTAGTGCACTCCGCACGCCCCGCTGAAGGGGTGACCGGGAGGTCCCGGGTGGACAGAGATCCTTCTCGGAGGGGGACCGTGGGGCGGACAGGTGAGCCTGTCCGCCCCACGGTGGGAATCCGGGCCGGGAAGCCGGGCCGGCGATACGAGCCGGGAAGCCGGCCGCCGCGTCAGCCGAAAACAGCGAGGCTCTTCGCCTTGCCGTGCTGCTCCTCCACGAGCGCCAGGAAACGGCCCTGCGGGTCGAAGACGGCGACCGGCCCCGTACCGAACGCGGGCATGTCGAGCCGTACGCCGTTGAGCAGGAGCCCGGCGCGCTTCTCGTCCACGTCCCAGCGCGCGAACGCCGCGGCCGCGGCGTCGGCGACCGGCATGACCGTCAGCTCCTCCTGGAGCTGATCGAGGGTCCGCGCGCCGTCCAGCGCGTACGGGCCCACCCTGGTCCTGCGCAGCGCGGTGAGATGTCCGCCCACCCCGAGCCCCGCGCCGAGGTCGCGGGCGAGGGCGCGGATGTACGTACCGGAGGAGCAGACGACGGAGACAACCAGGTCGAGGACCGGGGTGCCGTCCTCCGCCACGGCCTCGCGGACGTCGTAGAGCCGGAAGGACGAGACGGTCACCGGCCGGGCCGGGATCTCGAACTCCTCGCCGCCACGCACCCGCGCGTACGACCGCTTGCCGTCGATCTTGATGGCGCTGACCTTGGAGGGCACCTGCATGATCGCGCCGGTGAGGGCGGCGATCCCGGCGTCGATGGCCTCGCGCCGTACCGCGGAGGCGTCGGTGGCGGAGGTGATCTCCCCCTCCGCGTCGTCCGTGACGGTGTCCTGGCCGAGCCGGATCGTGCCGAGGTACTCCTTCTCCGTCAGCGCGAGGTGGCCGAGGAGCTTCGTGGCGCGCTCCACACCCAGGACGAGGACACCGGTCGCCATCGGGTCGAGGGTGCCCGCGTGTCCGACGCGCCGGGTTCTGGCGATGCCGCGCATCTTGGCGACGACGTCGTGCGAGGTGAAGCCCGACGGTTTGTCCACGATGATCAGGCCGTCGGGCGTCTTGGTCTGCTGAGTCATTCCGCGGCGGCGCCGTCCGTGCTGCCGTCGGCCCCGTCGTCGGCCTCGGGCTTGCGGTACGGGTCGGCCCCGGCCGCGTAGGTCTTGCCGGTCGACACGTTCCGCACCTCTGCGTCCTTGGCGCGCGCCTTGTCGAGGAGGTCCTCGATGGTGCGCGCGTTGTCCGGGAGGGCGTCGGGTACGAACGCCAGCGTCGGGGTGAAGCGGACACCGGTCTGGCGTCCCACCTCGGAGCGGAGGACGCCCTTGGCGCTCTCCAGTGCCGCCGCGGAGGCCGCGCGCTCCTCGTCGTCGCCGTAGACCGTGTAGAAGACCGTGGCCTCCCGCAGGTCGCCGGTGACGCGGGCGTCCGTGATGGTCACGAAGCCGAGTCGCGGGTCCTTGATTCGCCGGTCCAGGGTCTCCGCGACCACGACCTGGATGCGATCGGCCAGCTTGCGGGCCCGCGCGTTGTCGGTCACCGGTCCGTCACTCTTCCTTCTGGGGTTCTTGCTGGTCTCCAGCTGCTTCCTGCTTCTCCAGCTGGCTTGCTTACTCGTTCTCCACCTGAGTCTCGTACCGAGCCTCTGTGTCGTACAGTCCGGGCCGCACAGCCCAGGGCTCTACGCCCGGGCCGTACAGCCCTGACGCGCCCCGTGCCCCGCCCCGTATCGCCCCGTACGGCGCCGCACCGGGCGGTACAGGGCGTGCCGGGTGTACGGGGCCCCTCCGGGCGGGTCACTCCTCGTCGTCGCCGTGGAGCCGGCGCCGTACCGACAGCAGCTCCACCTCCGGCCGGCCGGCGACCATACGCTCGCACCGGTCCAGCACGTCGGTGAGGTGCCCCCAGTCCCCGGACACCACCGCGAGGCCGATCTCGGCCCTGCGATGCAGGTCCTGGTCGCCGGTCTCCGCCGCGCTCACCGCGAATTTCCGCTGCAGCTCGGCGACGATCGGCCGGACGACGGAGCGTTTCTCCTTCAATGACCGTACGTCGCCGAGAAGCAGATCGAAGGACAGTGTCCCCACATACATGTATGTCCGGATGTCCCGCCGGTACGGGTTCGAAGGCCCTGCCGACGCTTGGCAGGGGCACAAGAACCGTACACGGAACGGCCGGGGCCGATCGACGGAAATACGTCCCGTCGACCGGCCCCGGACCGGCTGCCACGCGTCAGCCGCGCGGCTTCTCCCGCATCTCGTACGTCGCGATGACGTCGTCGATCTTGATGTCGTTGAAGTTTCCGAGGTTGATACCGCCCTCGAAGCCTTCGCGGATCTCGGTGACATCGTCCTTGAAGCGGCGCAGACCCTGGATGTTGAGGTCCTCCGCGATGACCTTGCCGTCGCGGATGAGCCGGGCCTTGGTGTTGCGCTTGACCTCGCCGGAGCGGATGAGAACACCCGCGATGTTGCCCAGCTTGGACGAGCGGAAGATCTCGCGGATCTCCGCCGTGCCCAGCTCGACCTCTTCGTACTCCGGCTTGAGCATGCCCTTGAGGGCCGCTTCGATCTCCTCGATCGCCTGGTAGATGACCGAGTAGTAGCGGACGTCCACGCCTTCGCGGTCGGCCATCTGCGCGGCACGCCCTGCGGCGCGCACGTTGAAGCCGATCACGATGGCGTCGGAGCCCATGGCCAGGTCGATGTCCGACTCCGTGACCGCACCCACGCCGCGGTGCAGGACGCGGATGTCGACCTCTTCGCCGACGTCGAGCTGGAGCAGCGAGGACTCGAGGGCCTCCACCGAACCGGACGCGTCGCCCTTGATGATGAGGTTGAGTTCCTGCACCAGACCGGCCTTGAGGGCCTCGTCCAGGTTCTCCAGGGAGAACCTGACGCCCCTGCGGGCGAAGGCCGCGTTCCGCTCGCGAGCGGCGCGCTTCTCCGCGATCTGCCGGGCGGTACGGTCCTCGTCGACGACGAGGAAGTTGTCGCCGGCGCCGGGGACGTTGGTGAGACCGAGGACCAGGACGGGCGTCGAAGGCGTCGCCACGTCGACGTTGTTGCCGTTGTCGTCGAGCATCGCCCGGACTCGGCCGTACGCGTCACCGGCGACCATCGTGTCACCGACGCGCAGCGTTCCGCGCTGGACGAGCACGGTGGCGACGGCGCCGCGACCGCGGTCGAGGTGGGCCTCGATGGCGATACCCTGCGCGTCCTGCTCCGGGTTGGCCCGCAGGTCGAGCGAGGCGTCCGCGGTGAGGACCACGGCCTCCAGCAGGCTGTCGATGTGCAGGCCCTGCTTGGCGGAGATGTCGACGAACATGGTGTCGCCGCCGTACTCCTCGGCCACCAGACCGAACTCGGTGAGCTGACCGCGCACCTTGGTCGGGTCGGCGCCCTCGACGTCGATCTTGTTGACCGCGACCACGATCGGCACGTCGGCCGCCTTGGCGTGGTTCAGCGCCTCGATCGTCTGGGGCATCACACCGTCGTTGGCCGCGACCACGAGGATCGCGATGTCGGTGGACTTCGCACCACGGGCACGCATGGCGGTGAACGCCTCGTGACCCGGGGTGTCGATGAAGGTGATCTTGCGCTCTTCACCGTTGACGTCCGTGGCGACCTGGTACGCACCGATGTGCTGCGTGATCCCGCCGGCCTCGCCCGCGACGACGTTCGTCTTGCGGATCGCGTCCAGCAGCCGGGTCTTACCGTGGTCGACGTGACCCATGACGGTGACGACCGGCGGACGGGACACGAGCGCTTCCTCGCCGCCCTCGTCCTCGCCGAACTCGATGTCGAAGGACTCGAGCAGCTCGCGGTCCTCCTCCTCGGGGCTGACGATCTCGACGACGTAGTTCATCTCGCTGGCGAGGAGCTGCAGCGTCTCGTCGGACACGGACTGCGTGGCCGTGACCATCTCGCCGAGGTTCATCATCACGGCGACGAGCGACGCCGGGTTGGCGTTGATCTTCTCCGCGAAGTCCGTGAGCGACGCACCGCGCGACAGCCGGACCGTCTGGCCCTGGCCGCGCGGCAGCATCACGCCGCCGACCGACGGGGCCTGCATGGCCTCGTACTCCTGGCGCCTCTGCCGCTTCGACTTGCGGCCACGGCGGGCGGGCCCGCCCGGACGGCCGAACGCGCCCTGTGTGCCACCACGGCCGCCGGGACCACCCGGACGTCCGCCGAAGCCGGGACGGCCACCGCCGCCACCGAAGCCGCCGCCACCGGGACGACCCGGGGCACCGCCGCCGCCACCGGGGCGACCGGCGAAGCCGCCACCGCCGCCGCCACCCGGACGACCGGCGAAGCCGCCGCCACCGGGACGACCGCCGCCACCGCCGCCACCCGGGCGACCGGGGCCGCCGGGACCACGGCCACCGCCGGGGCCACCACCGGGACGCGGGCCGGCAGCGGGACGCTGCGGCATCATGCCCGGGTTCGGACGGTTACCACCGGGGCCACCGCCGGGACCCGCGGCGCGCGGGGCCTGCGGACGCGGCATGCCGCCCGGGGTCGGACGGCCGCCGCCCTGACCGCCGGGGCCCGCCTGCGGACGGGGACCGCCCTGGCCGGCACCCTGCGGGCGCGGGCCGGGGGCACCGGGGCCGCCGGGACGCGGGGCGCCGCCGGGACGGGGCGCCTGCGGGCGCGCCATGCCGGTGGAACCGCCGGACGTGAAGGGGTTGTTGCCCGGGCGCGGGCCCGCGGGGCGGGCACCGGGACGCGGGGCCTGGCCGGGGCGCGCGCCGCCGGGACGGCCGCCCTGGCGCTGGTCGCCGCGCTGGTCACCCTGGCGGTCGCCCTGGCGCTGGTCTCCCTGACCGCCCGCGGGGCGGTTGGAGGGACGCGGGCCGGGGGTGGCACCGGGCCGGGGACCGGCGGCCGGGGCCGACGGAGGCGCGGTGAACTCCGGGGCCGCCGGGGCGGCGGGACCGGGCCTGGCGGCGGGCCGCGGGGCGGCCGGTGCCGGACGCGGGCCGGGGCTCGGCGCCGGAGAGGGGGTGCTGCTCCTGGGGGCCTCGGCGGCGGCCGGCTTGGGGGCCGGGACACCGGGCTTCGGCGCAGCGGGACGTGCCGCCTGGGCCGCGGAGGCCGGAGACGGGGGGGCGGGCCTTGCGGGGGTCGCCTTACGGGGCGCCCCGGGCTTGGCAGCGGGCCGGCCGGCGTTGCCGCCGGGCCCCTGCAAAGCGTCAGTCAATTTGCGCACGACCGGCGCCTCGATCGTCGAGGACGCCGAACGGACGAATTCACCGAGTTCCTGGAGCTTGGCCATGACGACCTTGCTCTCCACACCGAACTCCTTGGCGAGTTCGTATACCCGGACCTTAGCCACTTCGCTCCTTTTAGGTCCGGGTTACCGCCGGACCGTCGCTACTTCATGGGCGTACTCATCGCGTACTCATCGAGTGCTCATCGCAATCTCGACCTACTTCCAACTCGCGAGGTACCTGAACCGCACGGGGTCCCGTGCCGTACTTCTTCTTACAGTGCCGACTGCTCGACGTACCGGCGCAGTTCCGTGCTGTCGAGCGGTCCCTGGACCTTGAAGGCCCTGGAGAACGCCCGGCGGCGGATCGCCAGGTCGAGACAGATCAAGGCGGGATGCGTGTACGCACCCCGGCCGGGCAGCGTACCGCGTTGATCGGGAACACAGTGTTCACCCATCGCCACGATGCGCAGCAGATCGTTCTTGGCCGCTCGCTTCCGGCAGCCCACGCATGTTCGCTCAGGGCAGCGTCGGTCGCTCGTCCGGCCAGACACCTTCAAGTCTACCTCCCCGCGCCGACCTCACCCCTTTGGGGCAACGTTCGAACGCTCACGTACACAAAAGGGCGCGACTGTGTTCGGCGGGATCCCGCCGTCGGGCACGCGGAAGATCCCTGGAAGATCACTCCCGGATCGTTACCAGCCGGTATCAGCCGCGCTCGCCGTTCCCGCTCCGGTCGCCGCCCCGGGGCCCCGTACGGGGCCGGTCGTCGCCCCGGAACCGGTCGTCGCTCCTGGACCGGTCGGCTCCCCCACGGTCGCGGTCGCCGCCTCGGTCGCGATCCCCGCCCCGGTCACGGTCGCCGCCGCGGTCGCGGTCACCCCCGCGGTCACGGTCGGCGCCGTCGTCCGACTGCTCCGTGTCGGGTCGGATGTCGATACGCCAGCCGGTGAGCCGCGCGGCGAGCCGGGCGTTCTGCCCTTCCTTGCCGATGGCCAGGGAGAGCTGGTAGTCCGGCACGGTCACCCGCGCGGACCTGGCGCCCAGATCGACGACCTCGACCTTGCTGACCCGGGCCGGCGACAGCGCGTTCGCCACCATCTCGGCCGGGTCGTCCGACCAGTCCACGATGTCGATCTTCTCGCCGAGCAGCTCGGCCATGACATTGCGCACACGCGCGCCCATCGGGCCGATACAGGCGCCCTTGGCATTGAGACCGGAACGTGTCGAGCGCACGGCGATCTTGGTGCGGTGACCGGCCTCGCGGGCGATCGCCGTGATCTCCACGGAGCCGTCCGCGATCTCCGGGACCTCCAGCGCGAAGAGCTTCTTGACCAGATTGGGGTGCGTACGGGAGAGCGTCACCGAGGGGCCCCGTACGCCGCGGGCCACGCGGACCACGTACGTACGCAGCCGCAGCCCGTGCGTGTACTCCTCGCCCGGCACCTGCTCCTGCACGGGGAGGATGGCTTCGAGCTTGTCGTCCAGCTTGACGAGGACGTTCTTGGGGTCCTTGCCCTGCTGCACCATACCGGCGACGACATCGCCCTCACGGCGCGCGTACTCGCCGAAGGTGACGTCGTTCTCGGCGTCGCGCAGCCGCTGCTGGATGACCTGGCGGGCGGTGGTCGCGGCGATCCGGCCGAAGTCCGACGGCGTGTCGTCGAACTCCTTGGGCTCCTGGCCCTCTTCCAGATCGGCCGGGTCCTCCTTGGCCCAGACCGTGACATGGCCGTTCTCGCGGCTGAGGACGACGCGGGCGCGCCGGTGGCTGCCGTCGGTGCGGTGGTAGGCGATGAGGAGGGCGGATTCGATCGCCTCGACCAGCAGATCGAAGGGGATCTCCTTCTCTTGTGCCAAGCCCTTCAGGAGCTTCACATCGATGTCCACGGCTACGCCTCCTCTTCCTTCTTGTCCTTGCGGTTGAACTCGATCTCGACGCGCGCCTTGGCGATCTGCGCGAACTCGACCCGGCGGGCGGTGGGCTTGCGCCCCTTCACACCCGGCACTTCGAGATCGAGCCCGCCGTCGTCCACGGTGAGGATGCGCGCCACCACTTCGCCGCCCTCGTGCAGCTGGATCCGGGCCAACCGGCCGACGGCGCGCAGATAGTGGCGGTGTTCGGTGAGCGGGCGTTCCGCCCCGGGGGAGGTGACTTCGAGTTGGTACTCGTCCTCGCCCATCGCGTCCGTCTCATCGAGCTTCACCGAGATGGAGCGGCTCAGCTCGGCGCACTCATCGAGGTCCACACCCTCGTCGGAGTCGACCACGATCCTCAGCACACGACGCCGGCCGGCCCGGGACACCTCGATCTCTTCCAGATCCAGGTCCTTGGCGCTGACGAGCGGTTCCAGCAGTCCGCGCAGCCTTTCGCTCTGGGTGGTGCTCATCCGGGTGACTCCTCGGCCGCGTGTGCTGTTGTGGGATCGTCGCGTGTCAGATCAGTCGTGTGTCGGATCAAAGGGTATCCGGTCTCCAGGGGTGTTGCCGTCCACGAACGGGTGACCCGCGGGTACGCTCGCACGCGATGATCATGGAGATCTTCACGAGCCCGAGGAGAGACGCGTGGGGCGCACGGGGACGACACGCAGACATGCCCTCTTGGCCGCGGGCGCCGCGACGGCCGGTCTGCTGACCGCGGCGTGCTCCTCGTCGGACTCGGCGGACGGAGGGACCTCCACCGCGGCTGAGGAGGCGGCGGCGCGGGTCGCGCGCGTGGAGAAGGCGTTGCGACGGCGGTCCGCGGACACGAGCCGGGCGCTGCTCGCGCGGTACGACGCGGTACGGGAGCGCCATCCAGGACACGACGCGCGGCTGGCGCCGTTGCGCGACGCGGTGGCGCGGCACATCGCGGTGTTGACGTCCGAGGGCGACGAGAAGGACGACGCCCATGGGGACGAGGCTCGTGGGGACGAGGCTCGCAAGGAGGATGGGGCGAGAGCATCCCACGCGGCGTACGGGGCGGAGCGCGGGGCTGCGGACGGCGCGCTCGACGGGGCGTCGCGGGCGCCGGAAAAACCTTCCGCCTCCCCTGGCGCGCCGGGGCGGGCGGACGCTCCGGGGTCGTCCGGAACCCGGGGTTCACATGCAGCACGGGCAGCGCAGGCAGCCCATGGAGCTCCGGGGGCAGCCGTCAGGTCTGCCACGTCCGCCCCCGCTGACGCCCCTTCCGCCACTGACACGGCCGCCGCCACCGTGGCCGCGGATCCCGCCACGGCGCTCAAGGAACTGGCCGCGGCCGAGCGCCGTACCTGCGACACGCACACCGCCACGCTCATGGAAGCGCCACCGGAACTCGCCCGGCTACTCGCTTCCCTCGCCGCGGCGAGCGCCGCCCACGCCTACCTGCTGACGGAAGGACCCCGCTCGTGACCACCCGTGCGCTGGAGGCCGCTCAGGCCGCACTCGCCGCGGAGCACGCCGCCGTCTACGGGTACGGAGTCGTCGGCGGGCGCATCGGCCTCGCGCGCCGTCCCGAGGCCACCGCCGCGTACACCGCGCACCGTGCGCGGCGCGACGCTCTGGCGCGCACCGTGCGCGACATGGGCGGCAGACCCAGCGTCGCGGCCGCGGCCTACGCGCTGCCCTTCGAGGTGCCGGACGGCGCGGCGGCCGTACGGCTCGCCGCCGAGTTGGAGGACCGGGTCGCCGGGGTCTACTCGGATCTCGTACGCGCCTCGGACGGGCCCCTGCGGCGTGAGGCGGCGGGGGCGCTGCGCGAGGCGGCGGTACGGGCCGTGCGCTGGCGCGGGAGCGGCGTAGCCTTTCCTGGGCTCGCCGAGAGAGCGTGAGCCCCGACACGTCCCCATGGCTCCGAAAGGGATCTACGCGCGTATGGGTTTCGAACCGCCGCAGCGTCTGACGCGCACGCTCGGCGAGCTGACCGGGGACGCCGCTGCCGCCGATTGGCTCCGCCGACTGCCCGCGCTCGCCGCGGAGGCCGTCGCACGACGCGGCCTGGAGGTCGAACGCGTGATCGCGCCGGGTGGCCGGAGCGGTCTGGTGCTGCTTGTACGGCGGCCCGACGGCGCGCCCGCCACGCTCAAGATCGCGCCACCGTTCGTTGCACCGGAGCTGGAACGGGCGGCGCTGGCGCACTGGCAGGGCTGGGGATCGGTCAGGGTCCTCGACGCCACGGACACGGAGGACGGCACGCTGCTCCTGGAGCGTCTGCACCCGGAGATGTCGCTCCGTTCCCTGCCGGAAGCCAAGGCTCTGCTCGAAGCGGCGGGCACGGTGCGCCGGCTGTGGGTCGAGCCGCCTGCCGACCACGGCTTCGGCACGGTGGCCGAACGGACCGCCTCCGAGGCGGTGCGACTGGACGCCTCGTCGGACGAGAGCCTCGCGCCGCTCGTCTCCGCCGCGCTGACGGCACGCGACGCACTGTGCGCCACGTCCCCCGAGGAGGTGCTGCTGCACGGGGCGTTCCGTCAGGGCAAGGTGCTGGCGGGCGACCGTGTGCCCTGGCTGGCGGTGGGTCCCGAGCCCGTCGTCGGTGAGCGCGCCTACGATCTGGCGCGGCTGGTACGTGACCGGGTGGAGGATCTCGTGGCGGCCTCGTCCGGTGCCTCCTCGGCGCGCCGCCGCGTCAACCGGCTGGCCGACTCCCTGGACCTCGACCGGGAGCGGCTGCGCGGCTGGACGCTCTTCCGCGCGGTGGAGTCGGGCACGCGCGCGCTGGAGTCGGGCCACCGCCAGAGCGCCGAATCGCTGCTGGAGTTCGCGGGCTGGCTCTGAGGCCCACGGCGCCCCGTACGCCGCGCGGGCGGGGCGCACCGTACGGCGCGGCGCTGCTGCTCCGTAGGCGCTGCACTCGCGTTTCCGCCCCGTACGTACCGCACTGCGCGCCGTACGGGGCGGAGACGCGCCCCGTACGGCGCGCAGTGCTGCGGCCCGGCAGTCAGCGATCGGCCACCGAGCGGTAGGGCCATCAGGCCGTCAGGCGGGTGATCGCCTCCGCGACCGTCAGTTCCTCGCGCTCCCCCGTACGGCGGTCCTTCAGCTCCACGACGCCCTCCGCGGAGCGGCGGCCCGCCACCAGGATGTGCGGAACACCGATCAGCTCGGCGTCGGTGAACTTCACCCCCGGGGAGACCCCGGGGCGCTCGTCCACCAGCACGCGCAGCCCGGCCGCCGCAAGCTGCTCGGAGACGTCCAACGCCAGCTCCGTCTGGAGCGCCTTACCCGCCGCGACGACGTGGACGTCGGCCGGGGCGATCTCCTTCGGCCAGCACAGGCCCTGCTCGTCGGCGCTCTGCTCGGCCAGGGCCGCCACGGCGCGCGAGACACCGACGCCGTACGAGCCCATGGTCACGCGCACCGGCTTGCCCTGCTGCCCCAGCACGTCGAGCTGGAAGGTGTCGGCGTACTTGCGGCCGAGCTGGAAGATGTGGCCGATTTCGATCGCGCGGTCCAGCTTGAGGCCCGAACCGCAGGCGGGGCAGGGGTCGCCCTCCTCGACGACGACCACGTCGAGGTACTGGTCGACCTCGAAGTCGCGGCCCGCGACGACGTTGCGCGCGTGGGTGTCGGACTTGTTGGCGCCGGTGACCCACGCCGTGCCGGCCGCGACGCGCGGGTCGGCGATGTAGCGGATCTTGAGGCCCTGGGGGCCGACGTAGCCGCGTACCAGCTCCGGCCGGTCCACGAAGTCCTCGGCCGTCACCAGCTCGACGACGGCGGGCGCGAGGTGCTCGCCGAGCTTGCCGAGATCCACCTCGCGGTCGCCGGGTACGCCGACCAGGGTGATCTCGCCGTCGATCTTGACCAGCAGGTTCTTCAGGGTCGCGGAGGCCGGTACGCCGAGGTGCGCGGCAAGCGTCTCGATGGTCGGGGTGTCGGGGGTGTCCAGTTCCTCGACGGGGCCGTGCTCGACGGGCTCCAGCGCCGGGGCGCTGAAGGTGACGGCTTCCGTGTTGGCGGCGTAGTCGCAGGCGGGGCAGTCGACGAAGGTGTCCTCGCCCGCCGCGGCGGGGGCCAGGAACTCCTCGGACGCCGAGCCGCCCATCGCGCCGGAGACCGCAGAGACGATGCGGTAGTCGAGGCCGATCCTGGCGAAGATCTTCTGGTACGCGGCGCGGTGCAGCGCGTACGACTCGGCCAGTCCCTCGTCCGTGGTGTCGAAGGAGTACGAGTCCTTCATCTGGAACTCACGCCCGCGCAGTACGCCGGAGCGCGGACGCGCCTCGTCCCGGTACTTCGTCTGGATCTGGTAGAGCATCACCGGCAGGTCCTTGTAGGACGTGCACTGGTCCTTGACGACCTGGGTGAAGATCTCCTCGTGCGTAGGGCCCAGCAGGTAGTCCGCGCCCTTGCGGTCCTTGAGACGGAACAGGAGGTCCCCGTACTCCTCCCACCGCCCGCTCGCCTCGTACGGCTCCTTGGGCAGCAGCGCGGGCAGCAGCACCTCCTGCGCGCCGATGGCGTCCATCTCCTCGCGGACGACGCGCGAGATGTTGTCGAGGACCTTCTTGCCGAGCGGCAGCCAGCTCCAGATACCGGCGGACGTACGGCGGACGTAACCGGCGCGGACGAGCAGCTTGTGGCTGAGGGTCTCGGCGTCCGCCGGGTCGTCGCGCAATGTCTTGACCATCAACCGGGACATGCGCTGGACCTGGGACATGGGGAGCACTCCTGCGTTCTGCTTCTCTCGGGTGTTGCCAGGAGGTTAGCCGGGGTCCGCCAGCAGGCGGAAATCAGTATCCGCGCCGCGCCGTACGGCGCAGTGGGAGCGGGGCGCCCATCACGGCGTACGGCCGGGGCGCGCTCGGGAAGTGCACCTGGCGGGCGAGGTCCTCGTACCCGAGGGCGCGGTACAGCCTGCGGGCGGGGCTCTCGATGTCGATGGCGGACAGGATGGACCGCGGCTGAGCGGCGTCGTCCGTGATCGCGGTGATCAGGGTGCGGCCGATACCGCGGGCCTGGAACTCGGGGTGCACATGGAGCTCGGTGATCACGAAGGAGTCGTCGAGCCAGCCGTCGGAGCCGTTGGCGCGCAGATATGGTTCGACGATCGTGGACCACCAGTGGGCACGGTCGTTGGGCATGCCGTACACGAAGCCTACGAGCCGCCCCGTGGCGGTGGTGGCGCCGAGCGCGCGGCAGCCGCGGTGCAGCACGTGACGGAGCACGATGTGGCGCCGTACGCCGACCTCGTCGTCGCTGAGACCGAAGGCGAGGGCCTGCACGGCGAGCGCCTCGTCGACGCGCGCGGCGAGATCGACCGGTCCTACCTGTACGTCGGGGGTACGGGGGGCGCCCCCGGGGATGCTCGGCATGGCCGAACCCTACTTTCAGAAGAGCACGCTCATGAAGGCACCCACTTCGTGGAATCCGACGCGCCGGTAGGCGGCTCTTGCGGGGGTGTTGTAGTCGTTCACGTAGAGGCTCACTATGGGCGCGACATCGGCGAGCGCATACCGTACGACCGCCGCCATGCCGGACTCGGAGAGGCCGCGGCCCCGGAACTCGGGATCGACCCAGACTCCCTGGATCTGGCAGGCCTGCGGGGTGGCCGCGCCGATCTCGGCCTTGAAGAGGACTCTGCCGTCCTCTATGCGGGCGAACGAGCGCCCCGAGCCAACGAGTTCGGCGACGCGTGCCTGGTAGAGCAGTCCGCCGTCGCCCGCGAGCGGGGAGACGCCGACCTCCTCGGTGAACATGGCCACGCAGGCGGGCATGATCACGTCGAGTTCGTCCTTGCGGATGCGGCGTACGAAGGGGTCGGGCGCGACGGCGGGGAGCTCTTCGGTGGCCATCAGCGGCTGGTGGGCGCGGACCTCCCGGGCGGGTCCCCAGTTCGGCTCCAGAAGGCGCCACAGCGCCGCGGTGGGCCCGGCCGGACCGACGATGGAGGAGCAGCGGCGGCCGGTCCTGCGGGCGCGGTCGGCGAAGGCGCGGACGGCCTCGGGGGTGGCGCAGATCGGGACGAGATTGGCTCCCGCGTAGCAGAGCGAACGGAGCCGGCCGTCCGCGTACCAGCCCCACATCTCGCCGCCGAGGCGCCAGGGGTCGAGTCCGGCAACCTGGACGCGGGCCGTGACGAATGCGTTGGCGACGGGCTCGCTCTCCAGAATGGCGAGCGCGGCGCCGAGTTCACTGGGTTCGAGGACCCGGGTGGTGGTCTGCGTCAACACGAGGGGGCCTCACCATACGTATGCCGATCTCCGCACTGTACCCGGCGGCCCTGTGATACGCCGCCCGCGAGAGGATGCGGGGCCCGAGCGGCCCGCTACGGCCGCCGCAGTGGTGGCACCGTACGCCGTAACGCGCCGTGCGGGACCTGTTCGCCGGCCGACGGCGCCGGCACCCGTACGAGGCCGCGTGAGCCGGGCACCGTACGGGGCGGGCGGGCGCTGTGTACGGGACCGGTTGGCGGCGTACGGGGCGCGCGACGCGGTGGGGACGTGACCGCGGCGTACGGGGCGACGGCGCCGTAGAGGCGTGACCGCGGCGTACGGGGCGGACGCGGACGGGCCGTACGGGGCGTTTTCCGCTGATGGTCGGCCCCGCACCACGGTCGCCCGCGACAGCCGCAGCCCCGCGCCCGGCGCCCGGAGGGGCGGTGGCCGCGGGGCCGCGTACGAAGACCTCGCGCGAGGCGCGGGAGGCGGGAGAAGCAGGATCCTGGAAGCGCAGGAGCCAAAAGACCTCAGGAGGTCAGCTCACGGAGATCTGGGGCTCGCCCGAGGCGATGCCGTCCTTCTCCATCTGTTCGGCGATCTTCATGGCTTCGTCGATGAGGGTCTCCACGATCTTCGACTCGGGGACGGTCTTGATGACCTCGCCCTTCACGAAGATCTGCCCCTTGCCGTTGCCCGACGCCACCCCGAGATCGGCCTCACGCGCCTCGCCCGGACCGTTCACCACACACCCCATCACCGCCACGCGCAGCGGAACCTCCATGCCCTCCAGCCCCGCCGTCACCTCATCGGCCAGCTTGTACACATCCACCTGCGCCCGCCCGCACGAAGGACACGACACGATCTCCAGACGCCGCTGCCGCAGGTTCAGCGACTCCAGGATCTGGATACCGACCTTCACCTCCTCCGCCGGAGGCGCCGACAACGACACCCGGATCGTGTCCCCGATGCCTTCAGCCAACAGCGCACCGAACGCGACGGCCGACTTGATCGTCCCCTGGAACGCCGGGCCCGCCTCCGTCACCCCGAGATGCAGCGGATAGTCACACCGCTCCGCGAGCAGCCGGTAGGCGTTCACCATGACCACCGGGTCGTTGTGCTTCACCGAGATCTTGATGTCCTGGAACCCGTGCTCCTCGAACAGCGACGCCTCCCACAACGCCGACTCCACCAGAGCCTCCGGCGTCGCCTTTCCGTACTTCGCCAGCAGCCGCGCATCCAGCGAGCCCGCGTTCACCCCGATACGGATCGGCGTCCCCGCCGCGCTCGCCGCCTGCGCGATCTCCCGCACCTTGTCGTCGAACTGCTTGATGTTCCCCGGATTCACCCGCACCGCGGCACACCCGGCGTCAATCGCCGCGAACACATACTTCGGCTGGAAATGAATATCCGCGATCACCGGAATCTGCGACTTCCGCGCAATCACCGCCAACGCGTCCGCATCGTCCTGCGTCGGACACGCCACCCGCACGATCTGACACCCCGACGCCGTCAACTCGGCAATCTGCTGCAGCGTCGCACCCACATCCGACGTACGCGTCGTCGTCATCGACTGCACCGACACCGGCGCATCCCCACCGACCGCCACCGACCCGACCTGGATCTGACGGCTGACCCTTCGATCGGCGAGCTTCGTCGGAACGGACGGCATTCCGAGAGAAATTGCGGTCATCTGCTAAGCAACCCCAAGGTGTGGATCAAGGTCCCGAGATCGGCGGGCTCCAGCACCCGAGATTACGCCACCGTGCACTGCGCGAGCACATCCTGACGAAAAGTCCACCCAAAGATAAGCGGCCGGACACAAACAGTGTCCGGCCGCCGCGAAACGGGTGATATCAGCTGATTTTAACGGGGTTGAAGACGTCGGCGACAAGGACGAGCAGGGTGAAGCAGATGAAGATCCCGGCCACGACGTAGGCGACCGGCATCAGCTTCGCCACGTCGAAGGGGCCGGGGTCGGGGCGCTTGAACAGCCGCGCCAGCCTGCGCCGCAGGGACTCCCAGAGCGCACCCGCGATATGGCCGCCGTCGAGGGGCAGCAGGGGCAGCATGTTGAAGAGGAAGAGCGAGAGGTTGAACCCGGCGAGCAGGAAGAGCAGCATCGCGATCTGGTTCTGCGCCGGAATGTCGAGCGTCATCACCTCGCCGCCGATGCGCGCCGCACCGACCACGCCGACCGGCGAGTCGTCCTTGCGCGGGCCGTCCCCGAAGGCCGCGCTCCACAGATCGGGGATCTTGGAAGGCAGCGCGATGATCGAGTCGACGCCGTTCACGATCATGTCGCCCATCCGGTCCACCGACTGGGGGAAGGAGAGCGGGATGATCTCGGTGGACGCGGCGAATCCGAGATAGCCCGCGGGCACGTACTTGTCGGGGATCGCCTCGCCCTTCGAATCCTTCGCCGCCACCATGTTCTTGGCGAGTGTGGCGTGCAGGACCTGCTCCGTACCGTCGCGCTGGACGGTGATGGTGGCGGGGCCGATGGTGCCGCGGATCAGGTTGGAGAGCGTGGACCAGTCGTCGACGCGCTTGTCGTTGAAGGCGACGATCTTGTCGCCCTCCTTGAGCCCGGCCGCCTGAGCGGGCGAGACGGGGTCGCCCTTCTCGCACGCGTCCCGCTTGTCGCTCTGCGAGATCACACACTTCTGCACGCCGGCGACCGTCGTCGTCTGTGTCTGGAAACCGAAGCCCATCGCGACGCTGATGAAGATCACGGCGGCGAGTACCAGGTTCATGAAGGGACCGGCGAACATCACGATGACGCGCTTCCACGGCTTGCGTGTGTAGAAGAGCCGCTTCTCGTCACCGGGCTGGAGTTCCTCGAAGGCGGCCGAGCGCGCGTCCTCTATCATCCCGCGCCAGGGCGACGTGGAGCGCGCCTCCAGGCGCCCGTCGGGTCCCGGCGGGAACATCCCGATCATGCGGATGTAGCCGCCCATGGGGATGGCCTTGAGCCCGTACTCCGTATCGCCCTTCACCCGTGACCAGATGGTCGGACCGAACCCGACCATGTACTGGGGCACCCGGATACCGAAGATCTTGGCCGTGGAGAGATGGCCGAGTTCGTGCAGGGCGATGGAGAAGAGCAGCCCCGCGACAAACACAAGGATGCCGAGGACCGTCAACAGAATCGTCATGCGCGAGCCTCCGCTGGCTGTTCTTCGCTTGGCTGACGTACGTCACTGAATTTCGCTGCTGTCTCACGCGCCCGGGCGCGCGCCCAGGTCTCGGCTTCGAGGACGTCGGCCACGGTGAGCGAGGTTCCCGCCGTGCCGCCCGGTCCTGAGGATCCGCCCGCGCGGGTACCCGAGGCTCCGTCCGCGCGGGTACGGGGCCCGTGGTGCTCCGCCTCCGCGACAACGGCGGTGACCGTCTCCATGATGCCGTTGAACGGCAGCCGCCCCGCCAGGAACGCGTCCACACACTCCTCGTTCGCGGCATTGAACACCGCGGGGGCCGTGCCGCCCAGGGTTCCGACGTGCCGGGCGAGTCCCACGGACGGGAACGCCTCACCGTCGAGCGGGAAGAACTCCCAGGTCGAAGCCTTGGCCCAGTCGAACGCGGGCGCGGCGTCGGGCACCCGCTCCGGCCAGCCGAGACCGAGGGCGATCGGCCCGCGCATGTCGGGCGGGGTCGCCTGGGCCAGGGTCGAACCGTCCTTGAATTCCACCATCGAGTGAACATACGACTGAGGATGGACAACCACCTCAATGCGTTCGAAGGGAATGTCGTAGAGGAGATGCGCCTCGATCACTTCGAGGCCCTTGTTCACGAGGGTCGCGGAGTTGACCGTGATCACCGGGCCCATGGCCCAGGTGGGGTGCGCGAGAGCGTCCTTGGGGGTGACGCGGGCCAGATCGGACTTCGTACGGCCCCGGAACGGCCCGCCGGAGGCCGTCACGACGAGCTTGCGTACATCGGCGCGGGTCCCGGCCGCCAGCGCCTGGAAGAGCGCGGCGTGCTCGGAGTCGACGGGGATGATCTGGCCGGGCTTGGCCACGGCCTTCACCAGAGGGCCGCCGACGATCAGCGACTCCTTGTTGGCGAGCGCGAGCGTACGGCCCGCCGTCAGCGCGGCGAGCGTGGGGGCGAGCCCGATGGAACCGGTGATGCCGTTCAGTACGGTGTGGCACTCCGAGGCGGCCAGCTCGGTCGCGGCGTCGGGGCCGGCGAGGATCTCGGGGAGCGGTTCGCCCGCCCCGTACCGCGCGCCGAGGGCCTCCCGGAGGGCGGGTACGGCACTCTCGCGCGCGACGGCGACGGTACGGACCCGCAGCCGCCGCGCCTGCTCGGCGAGGAGCTCCACGCGGCCGCCCGCGGCGGAGAGGGCGGTGACACGGAAGCGGTCGGGGTTGCGCAGGACCAGGTCGATGGCCTGCGTGCCGATGGATCCGGTGGAGCCGAGGACGACGATGTCACGGCGGCCTTCGATCGGATCGAAGACGATATGCGGATCGGCGAGAGGGGCTGGGCTGTCGCTCATGCCCCCCATTCTTGCCTCATCCGAGAGCGGGGAGGACAGCGCGCCCCCGCGGGTGTCTCCGTGCGCCGGTCCCGCGCGCACCGCGACCGTTCCGCATGAGGGTCCGGGTACGCCCCGTGGTCTCCGTATATCCGCCCCGTAGTCGCTGCGCGTCTGTGCCGTAGTCGCTGCGCGTCCGCCCCGTAGTCGCTGCGCGTCTGTGCCGTCAGCTCCCGATCCGCCCCGTGGCCGCGGCGTACGGCGCGTCCGGCGCGCGGTACGGCTGGGAGACAGGGCCACCGCGCCCCGTGGGGCGCCGTACGGGCGGACAGCGCGTCCCGACCGAGGCCGAACGACGGCGCCGAGCAGGGGAAGCGCCACGGCACGTCAACCCCGTGTCCGACCCTGGCCGTTGAGCCACTTTTATTGACACGCCTGCCGCGCGGCCCGATCCTGAGAGCGCTCTCAGACTCTCTGTTCCCCCCCACTGGAATCCACCTCCTAGGAGGAAGAGCGTGCCTGCCCTACGGAAGGTACTGACCTGCCTGGCCGCGGCCGTGGTCTTCGCGACGGGGTTCACGGCCGCCGGCCCCGCGCCCGCCGCCACGGCCGCCCCGGCTGACAACCAGGCGCCGTCGGCCGAAGCCGCGGTTCCCGCGACCATCCCGCTCACCATCAAGAACAGTTCCGCACGCGGCGATCAGGTCTACATCTACAACATCGGAACGCAGCTCTCGACGGGCCGGCAGGGCTGGGCCGACGCGAACGGTACGTTCCACCCCTGGCCCGCCGGGGGCAACCCGCCCACCCCGGCCCCGGACGCGTCGATCGCCGGGCCGGCCAACGGGCAGTCGTTGACGATCCGGATGCCGCAGTTCTCCGGCCGCGTCTACTTCTCG
This sequence comes from Streptomyces sp. NPDC056987, assembly GCF_042673865.1. Taxonomy (NCBI): domain Bacteria; kingdom Bacillati; phylum Actinomycetota; class Actinomycetes; order Kitasatosporales; family Streptomycetaceae; genus Streptomyces; species Streptomyces sp. NPDC056987. Next base: position 114,942 of record NZ_JBHURV010000020.1, on the reverse strand, counting down.
TACGGCCAGAAGCTCGTCTTCAAGCTGACCACGGGCGGCCTCGTACAGCCCGCCGTGCAGAACCCGTCCGACCCGAACCGGAACATCCTCTTCAACTGGACCGAGTACACGCTCAACGGCAGCGGCCTCTGGATCAACAGCACCCAGGTGGACATGTTCTCTGCGCCGTACGCCGTGGGCGTCAAGCTCCCGAACGGTACGACGAAGAACACCGGCCACCTGAAGGCGGGTGGCTACAACGGCTTCTACAGCTCTCTGAGGGAACAGTCGGGCGGCTGGGCCAACCTCATCCAGACGCGCTCCGACGGCACCGTTCTGCGCGCTCTCGCACCCGGTCACGGCATCGGCACGGGCACACTGCCAGCATCCGTCATGGACAACTACATCAACCGCGTGTGGAGCAAGTACGCGTCCTCCACCCTGACGGTGACTCCGTTCACGGACCAGCCGAACACCAAGTACTTCGGCCGGGTCTCGGGGAACGTCATGAACTTCACCAACGCTTCGGGCGCGGTCGTCACCTCTTTCCAGAAGCCGGACGCCGACAGCGTCTTCGGCTGCTACAAGCTCCTGGACGCGCCGAACGACGCCGTACGCGGACCGATCTCGCGCACACTGTGCGCGGGATACAACCGCTCCACCCTTCTGACCAACCCCAACCAGCCCGACACCAATGCGGCCGGTTTCTATCAGGACTCGGTGACCAACCACTACGCCCGGAAGATCCACGCACAGATGGCGGACGGAAAGGCGTACGCTTTCGCCTTCGACGATGTCGGCAACCACGAGTCGCTGGTGACCGACAGCAACCCGCAGGAAGCGTTCATCACCCTGGATCCGTTCAACTAGGCGGCGTCCCGCGGGCGGCCTCCCGCTGTCCCCCGGTCCGTCGGCCGGGGGACAGCGGGCCTGTCGTTCCGCAGAGGGAGCACGACACACGCGCTCGGCCCGGCCGTCACGCGTGCCGGAACGCGCCGAACGCCTCGTGGAACGCCGGAAAGGTCTTGCGTACGCCCGGGGCCGTCGTACGTCATCCCCAGGGCACACTTCGCCGTGACGGCGAAGGACATCACGATGCAGATCACCGGATCGGGCGGTGCACGTTCTCCCGTGGTGACGGGCCCGGTGTCGCGTCCGCGATCCAGGGGCCTTCGCCGCTCGGGTCGACGATGCCCTCCTCCAGCCAGGCGTACGTACCCGACAGGACGCCGTCCACGACTCTGTGGTCCAGGTCGTCCGTGTTGGACCACAACCGCGTGAAAAGCTCCTCGACGCGGATCCGGGCCTGTTTGCAGAAGACGTCGGCCAGTTGGTACGCCTCGCGGCCGTGGTCACCGTTCGCGCGCAGCATCTCGGCCCGTACACACGCGGCGCTCATCGCGAACAGCTCCGCACCGATGTCCACAATCCGGCCGAGGAAGCCCTGCTTGGTCTCCATGCGCCCCTGCCAGCGCGACATGGCGTAGAAGGTGGAACGGGCGAGTTTGCGGGCGGTGCGCTCGACGTAGCGCAGGTGCGACGACAGGTCCGGGTGCCCGGACGGGTGGAACGCGGCGTACGAACCGGGCAGTTGCCCCGGTCCAGCCACCAGTTTCGGCAGCCAGCGGGCGTAGAACTTCCCCGCCTGCGCCCCCGCCCTGGCCTTGTCCTGGAGGGATTTGTCGGGATCGATGATGTCGCCGGCCACCGCGAGGTGGGCGTCGACGGCCTCACGGGCGATCAGCAGGTGCATGATCTCCGTGGAACCCTCGAAGATCCGGTTGATGCGCAGATCGCGGAGCATCTGCTCGGCCGGTACGGCGCGTTCGCCACGGGCCGCCAGCGAGTCCGCCGTCTCGAAGCCCCGGCCGCCGCGGATCTGAACCAGTTCGTCCGCCATCAGCCAGGCCATCTCGGAGCCGTACAGCTTGGCGAGGGCGGCCTCGATCCTGATGTCGTTGCGGTCCTCGTCGGCCATCTGGGAGGAGAGGTCGACGACCGCCTCCAGCGCGAACGTGGTGGCGGCGATGAACGAGATCTTCGCTGTCACGGCCTCGTGGCGGGCGACCGGCTTTCCCCACTGCTCGCGCGCGGAGGACCACTCGCGGGCGATTTTCAGACACCATTTGCCGGCGCCCACGCACATCGCGGGCAAGGAGAGGCGCCCGGTATTGAGCGTGGTGAGCGCGATCTTGAGACCGGCGCCCTCGGGGCCGATACGGTTCGCGGCGGGGACGCAGACCCGGTGGAAGCGGGTGACGCCGTTCTCCAGCCCGCGCAACCCCATGAACGCGTTGCGGTGCTCGACCGTGATGCCCGGGGAGTCAGCCTCGACGACGAACGCGGTGATACCGCCCTTGCGGCCCTCCTCCTCGGGAACGCGGGCCATCACGACGAGCAGATCGGCCACGACACCGTTGGTCGTCCACAGCTTCACACCGTCGAGGACGTACGCGTCGCCGTCGGGCACGGCGGTCGTCGCCAGCCGGGCGGGGTCGGAGCCCACGTCGGGTTCGGTGAGCAGGAACGCCGAGATGTCGGTACGGGCCAGACGCGGCAGGAAGAGTTCCTTCTGCTCCTGGGTGCCGAAAATCTTGAGGGGCTGCGGTACGCCGATCGACTGATGAGCGGAGAGCAGCGCGCCGACGGCGGGGCTGGCGGAGCCGACGAGCACCAAGGCCTTGTTGTAGTACACCTGGGTGAGGCCGAGCCCTCCGTACTTGACGTCGATCTTCATACCGAGCGCGCCCAGTTCCTTGAGGCCGTTGAGGACCTCGTCGGGGATCCTGGCGTCGCGCTCGATCAGCGCACCGTCGATGCGCGTCTCGCAGAAGGTGCGCAGCCTCGCGAGGAACTCCTCGCCGCGTCTGACGTCCTCGGGGGCCGGGACCGGGTGCGGATGGATGAGGTCGAGGCGGAAGCGGCCGAGAAACATCTCCTTCGCGAAGCTGGGCTTGCGCCAGCCCTGCTCACGGGCGGCCTCGGCGACCTGCCGCGCCTCACGCTCGGAGACCTTGGGCTTTCCGTGCGGTCCCTGCGATGCCTGAGTTTTCTGTGACTTCTGAGGTTCCTGTGGCGTAGAAGCTGCTGAGGGTGCGGATGGGGCGGACATGAGGAACTCACCTCGCCGCGGAGTCGGGGCCAATGGCGGTGCCTGGCGGTGCGAGCCGGTACGGGGCGGTGCCGACATACCGACGACAGTGTCGATATGGCGACTGCTGCCCATATCGACTCTTGCTACTCGTCCGTATCTACCCGATTCCCGCCACCCGCACCAGTCGTGGGGCACGCGGTGCGGGTGGCGGCCACGGTGCGCCGCGCCCCGTAGCCGCCCCGATAGCCGCCCCGTCCCGGCCCGTCCCGTCTGCGAAGTGGTTCGGGGCCCGTGGGGCCACGCGGGGCCCCACGGCGCGTCACGGGGCGTACAGGCGCGCCTACAGGTCCAGGCCCGTGAGGACGAGGACGCGCTCGTACGTGTAGTCGTCCATCGCGTACCGCACACCCTCGCGGCCGACGCCGGACTGCTTGGCACCGCCGTACGGCATCTGGTCCGCGCGGTACGACGGGACGTCACCGACAACCACACCGCCGACCTCCAGGGCACGGTGGGCGCGGAACGCGGCCTTCAGGTCATTGGTGAACACGCCGGCCTGGAGGCCGTACTTCGAGTCGTTCACGCGCTCGAACGCCTCCGTTTCGCTCTCGACGCGACGGAGGGTGAGGACGGGGCCGAAGACCTCCTCGCAGGCGAGGGTGGTGTCCTCGGGGACCTCGGCCAGGACTGTGGGCGCGTAGCTCGCACCATCGCGCTTGCCGCCGGTGAGGAGCTGCGCGCCCGCCCGTACCGCCTCGTCGACCCATGATTCGACACGCTTGGCGGCGTCCTCGCTGACGAGGGGGCCCACATCGGTCGCGTCGTCCTCGGGGTCGCCGGTGACCTGGGCCTCGACGGCGGCGACGATGCGGGGGACGAGGCGCTCGTACACAGTGGCGTCCGCGATCACGCGCTGCACGGAGATGCAGGACTGGCCGCCCTGGTAGTTCGAGAACGTGGCGATCCGCGCCGCGGCCCAGTCGAGGTCCTGGTCACTCGCGTAGTCGGCGAGAACGACGGCCGCGCCGTTGCCGCCGAGTTCGAGGGTGCAGTGTTTGCGCGGCACGGAGTCCATGATCGCGTAGCCGACCTTGTCCGAACCGGTGAAGGAGATCACCGGCAGCCGCTCGTCCCGTACCAGGGCGGGCATCCGGACGTTGGGCACGGGCAGGACGGACCAGGCACCGGCGGGGAGGTCGGTCTCCGCGAGCAGTTCGCCGAGGAGGAGGCCGGAGAGCGGCGTCGCGGGGGCGGGCTTGAGGACGATCGGGGCGCCGGCGGCGATGGCCGGGGCGATCTTGTGCGCGCAGAGGTTGAGCGGGAAGTTGAACGGCGCGATACCGAGAACAGCACCGCGAGGGAAGCGGCGGGTCAGGGCGAGGCGGCCGGTACCGCCCGCGTCGGTGTCGAGCCGCTGGGCGTCCCCGGCGTTGAAGCGGCGTGCCTCCTCAGCGGCGAACCGGAAAACGGACACGGCGCGGCCGACCTCGCCCCGGGCCCACTTCAGGGGCTTGCCGTTCTCGGCGGAGATCAGCCGGGCGATCTCCTCGGTGCGCTCGACGAGACGGCGTGACACATGGTCGAGGGCGGCGGCCCGGACATGCGCGGGCGTCGCGGCGAACTCGTCGACCACGGCGTGCGCGGCGGCGACGGCCTCCTCGACCTGCGCGTCGGTCGGTACGGAGACGGTTCCCACGAGGCGGCCGTCCCAAGGGGAGGTGACGTCGAGGGTGTCCTCACCGGTGGCCTGGCGGCCGGCGAGCCAGAAAGCGTGGGTGGAAGTCATTGCGAGTCCGGGCCCTTCCGAAGAGACGGCGTGTACGTCCCACGGTAGGGGTGCGGAGGCATGCGGCGGATTGTCCGTGGTGGAGTGGTACGCACAAGGCTGTGCTACGCAATGTCATACGCACGTCGAGTAAAGACAGGCGGCGGAACGGAGCGCCGTTCTTCTGTCAGCGAGGTGAGTGCGGCAACGGTCGAGGGGAGTACGGCGTCGGTCCCGAAGGTTGCGGCTCGCCCCTGGCATCAGGCCGGGACCGTACTCCGCGCCCCCACGCCCTCCGCGCCCTCCGCTTCCTCGCCCCCGCCACCGCGCCCTTGCAGGCCTCGCCAGCCCCCGCCAGCCCCGCTACTGCCGCTGTTCCCGGGTCTCCGGGGTCACGGAGGCCGGCGGCGGCGTCGGCCCCGAGGCGGCTGTCGTCTTCAGCGCCAGCCAGAGCTCCATCCGTACGTCCGGGTCGTCCAGGGAGCGGCCCAGGATCTCCTCCACCCGGCGCATGCGGTAGCGGAGCGTATGGCGGTGCACACCCAGATCTGCCGCCGCGGCGTCCCACTGACCGTGGCGGGACAGCCAGGCGCGCAGCGACGCCACCAGATCGCCGCGCCCCTTCGCGTCGTGGTCGCGCAGCGCCCGCAGCATCCCCTCGGCGAAGGCGCGTACCGCGTCGTCGGCCAGCAGGGGCAGGATCGAGCCCGCCGCCAGTTCCTCGTGCTCGACGAGTGCCCTGCCGCGCCGCCGGGCCACCGACAGCGCCTGCTCGGCCTGTTTGTACGCCCCGGCCGTCGCGATCGGCCCCGTCGGCGCGGAGAGGCCGATGACGACGCCGGCCACCTCCGCCTCCAACAGCGCGTACCTCGCCATGGAGGCGACCACCGCCCCGGCGTCGGGGGACACCACCGCGAGGCGGTCCTCGCCGTCCGGGACCAGGAGCACTGCCTCGCCCCCTCGTGAGGCCACCGCCTCGATGGCGTCCGTCAGTACCTGGATCGGATGATCGGTGTCGGTGGCCCCGTGCGGGGCGGCGACGCCCCCCGTGCCCGCCGCGGATTCCGCGATCAGCAGCCGGAAGGGCGCGTCGAGCAGTCCCCCGTACAGCTCGCCCGCCACCGTTCGCGCATGGTCCGGTTGCCCGGAGAGCAGCATGCGGAGCACCGCGGCGCCGAGCCGCTGTTCGGCCGCCTGGAGGGCGCGTGAACGCTCCGTTGTCAGGGTCAAGAGCGCGACCGCCGAGTGCACCGCGTACCGTTCCGCGGTGCCCAGCGCCGCCCCCGTACCGACCGCGAGGGCGCCGCGGACGCGCCTGCCCGTGCCGAGCGACTGGAGTTCGACGCGGTCTTCCGCGTCGCCCGCGGCGTCGCCCGCGTCCGCCCCGCCGACCACCGCGCTCGCGGGTGCGGGGCGCTCGCGCAGCCGCTCGACCTCGGCCGTCAGCCGGGCGGCGCGCCGCGCCGCCCACTCGGGCGCGGCGGCGACGACGGCGCCGGACGCGTCGTACAGCGCCGCCCAGCCGTTCACATGCGCCGCGAGCCGCTCCAGCAGTGCGGCGGGGCCCTCGGAGAGCGCCGCGCGGGTCAGTTCACGCTGGACCTCGAAGCCCGCGGTCACGGCGCGGTACTGGTCGGCCGCGAGCGCCGCCGAGACCGCCTTGCTGATGGCGAGGAACGGGGTACGCCGCGGCACGGCCAGCAGCGGCAGCCCCACCTCGCGCGCCGCCCCGACGAGAGCCTCGGGGACGTCCTCGTAGTTCACGCCGACGGCGAAGCCGAGCCCGGCCACCCCGGCGTCCGCGAGCCGCCGTACGTACTGCCGCATCGCGCCGGGATCCGCGGCGTCCAGGGTCGTCGCCGTGATGAGGAGCAGTTCGCCGCCCTCCATGTACGGCACGGGGTCGGCCAGCTCGCTGGCGTGCACCCAGCGGACCGGCGTACTCAGCCGGTCCTCCCCCGCGCGCACGGTGAGATGGAGCGCCGAGTGCTGGACAAGTGAGGCGAGGGTGGGCGGCATGGTGGAACCGTAGGGCCTTCGGCAGCGGACGGGCAGGGCGACGGACACGAGCCCATCAGGAGTGTGCCGTGAGCGTCGGCCCCAAGGACGTGACTGTCTGGCCCATGGAGGGGCTACTTGTCATTTTGCCGTCTTGTACCAACGGCTGACTTCAATTCTGCCAGCCTGTACGAAGTACAGGCATCCTGATGGCAAGGGGGCGCCTCGCCCTCGCCCGCACCCGCACCCTGTGCTCAGCTCCGAAGGTCGACCAGGAGGGGCGGCGTATGCTCGCCGCTCACTGTCCGCAGGGAGAGCACAGCGTGGCCCGCCGGCACCGAGTGCGCCAGTTCGGAGGCCGACCATCGCTCACGCTCGACCTTCCGTACGGTCACGGCATCCGTGGTCACCGCTTTGCCGGTGACCAGCTTGCGGAAGGCATGGATGGCCCGGGTCAGCGGCTGGTCCGCGAAGACGGTGCGCTGGGTGACGTCGCGGGTCTCCACCCACTCGGTACCCCATGCCTCGGCGAAGCGCTTACCGTCCCAGGTGGTGATGCCGGAGAAGGCCATCCGGCAGCCGACAGCACCGAGCAGCGCGGTGTGCAGAGCCTCGGGCACGTCGTCGAGAGTGCGCAGCGTGAGCAACGCGCCCGCGTTGACCGAACGGAGGCGCTGCACGCCGCGCAGGGTCTCGGGAGTGAGGGTGCGGGTGGCGTCGTCCAGGACGAGACAGGCGAAGAGCGACCGGTCGGCGCGGGTCGCGGCGTTCGCCGTGAACTGGGCGAGGATGATCCTGGCCAGCATCCGCGACGCCTCGGCGTGCCCCCGCTCCGGCAGGTCGATGCGGACACGCAGCGGGTGCTCCAGGGTGCGCAGGGAGAACGGCCGGGTCCTCCCTCTGGTGTCGAAGAACCCGGCGAAGGCGGGTCGGTCGAGCAGGGCGACCCGGTCGGCGAGCGCCCGCCCCAGGTCTCCGGAGGCTCCGGACTGCCGCTCGCGGGTGTCGAGCTCACGGCGCATGGCGGAATGCCCCCCGGCGTCGAGCGCCTCCCGCAGTGCGGCGAGCGCGGCGGGCTCGCCGTCGAGCAGCTCACGCAGCTCCGGTACGGCGGGAAGGCGGCCGTGCGCGGCACGGAAGGGCCCCAGGAGCTGCGCGAGGGCCGTGGAGGCCCGGCGGCTGTCCGTGTCCGCCAGATCGCCCACGAGGCCCTCCGCGAGGACGACAGCGGCCTCGTCCGGGTCGTTGGCGCCGCCGTACAGGTCGAGGTCGTACACCGATTCGGGGTCGCCGAGCCGGACGACGACGTCGTAGCCGCTGTCCGGCCCGAGCTGTGTGCCGGTGGCACAGACGGCGATCACGGCGGCCTGCCCGGCGAGCGCCTGAAGGGACAGCGACTCGACGACGGGGCGCACCAGGGCGTGGGTCTTTCCGGCGCCGGGCGGGCCCACGGCGAGCAGTGAGGTGCCCAGCAGAACCGGATCCAGCGCGAGTCCCGTTCCCCTGCGCGGGTACGGGTTGCGCTCGCCGTCGTGGACGGTACCGAGCCTGACCTGCCGTACCAGCAGATCGTGCCGGGCCGCGCGGACGGGCAGGTCGCGCTTGCCCGAGGGATGGACGCAGGCGCCCGCGCCGTCGCCCCGTACGGCCTCGGCGAACGCCGTCAGCCGTGACGGGTCGGCCCGTACGGAGTGCCACGCGCGGCGGATCCGGGCGTAGTCGACGTCGTTCATCCGCCCGCCCCGTACCTCGGACGCGAGGCGCGCGGCGATGTCCCCCTGCCCCGCGGTGCGCAGCTCGGGCCACTCGGCGAGGTCGTCCTCGGGTTCCGGGGGCGGCGGGGCATCCTCCCGGGGAGCTGCGCCGGGGACCCGGCCGAACATGCGCCGCGCCAGTTCGGGCCAGCGGCCGAGGCGGCCGAAAGCGAAGGCCATCGCACCGCCGATCACCACCACGATGTAGATCTGTGCAGCGGTCTCACCGGTCTGCGTTCCGGGCCAGGAGTCAGGTGTGACCAAGAGGAGAGGCCAGAGCCAGAAACCTCCGAGATAGCCGTTCGACACCAAGGACCAGAGCAGCAGACCCGCCAGAAACGAGATCAGCGCCCCGCTCACGAGTTGCCGCAGCGGCGTCAGTTCCGGTTCCTCCGCGGGCCGGGCCCGGTGACCGTATGCCCAGGTTCCCGGTGCGTCGGCGACGCGCGGGACGCGCAGCCACTCCGCCAGGGTCGGACCGGAGCGCGGCGCGTGCCCCGGTGCGGGGGGCGGGGCGGATTCGAGCGGCGCCGAGGACGGTATGGGCGGCGGCCCCGCCGGCCGCGGTACGGGGGCGGCGTGTGTGCCCCGTGCGTCGTGCGTGCCGTCGCTGCCCATGTGAACTCCTGCCCCCTGCGCGGTCCGCCCTGTTGTACCCGCTCAATGTATTGCCACCGCGGGGCATCGGGTGGGTGGCCCACCGCCACCGGCCCGTCCACGGGGCGCCGTTGTCCGTACTCTGCGCCCTGGGGCAGCGCCCCGTACGGCGCGGAACCAGGCCACTATGTCCGCCACGGACAACGACACACCCCCACCACTCCCGATCGGAGCATGCCTGCTTCCCTCTCCCGCCCCTAGCCTGCGGAGAAAGACCCGGAATACCCCAGGAGCCCCGCATGACCGCCATTCCGCAGGAGCGCCTCGTCGTCACCGACATCCCCGGACCCAAGTCGCGGGAACTGCAGACCCGCCGCAGCGCCGCGGTCGCCGCGGGTGTCGGGTCCGTACTGCCCGTCTTCGCCGTGCGCGCCGGTGGCGGCATCGTCGAGGACGTGGACGGCAACCGGCTGATCGACTTCGGTTCCGGTATCGCCGTGACCTCGGTCGGCGCCAGCGCCGAGGCCGTCGTACGCCGCGCCACCGCGCAGCTCTCGGACTTCACCCATACCTGTTTCATGGTCACGCCGTACGAGGGGTACGTGGCGGTCTGCGAGCAGCTCGCCGAGCTGACGCCGGGCGACCACGCCAAGAAGTCGGCCCTCTTCAACTCGGGCGCCGAGGCGGTGGAGAACGCGGTCAAGATCGCACGCGCGTACACCAAGCGCCAGGCGGTCGTCGTGTTCGACCACGGCTATCACGGCCGTACGAACCTCACCATGGCCCTGACCGCCAAGAACATGCCGTACAAGAACGGCTTCGGCCCCTTCGCGCCGGAGGTCTACCGGGTACCGGTCGCCTACGGCTACCGCTGGCCGACCGGCCCCGAGCACTGCGGCGAGGAGGCGTCCGCCCAGGCCATCGACCAGATCAGTAAGCAGATCGGCGCCGAGAACGTCGCGGCGATCATCATCGAGCCTGTCCTCGGCGAGGGTGGCTTCATCGAGCCGGCGAAGGGCTTCCTGCCCGCCCTGGAGCGGTTCGCACGCGAGAACGGCATCGTGTTCGTGGCGGACGAGATCCAGTCGGGCTTCTGCCGCACCGGCCAGTGGTTCGCGTGCGAGGACGAGGGCGTCGTCCCCGATCTGATCACCACCGCGAAGGGGATCGCGGGCGGCCTGCCGCTCGCCGCCGTCACCGGCCGCGCCGAGATCATGGACGCCGCGCACGCGGGCGGCCTCGGTGGGACGTACGGGGGAAACCCGGTGGCCTGCGCCGCCGCACTCGGTTCCATCGAGACGATGAAGGAGCTGGACCTCAACGCGAAGGCACGCCGCATCGACGCGGTCATGAAGGGCCGCCTCGCCACGCTGCGGGAGAAGTACGACGTCATCGGCGACGTCCGCGGGCGCGGCGCGATGATCGCGATCGAGTTGGTGAAGGACCGCGACACCAAGGAGCCGGACCCGCAGTCGACGGCGGCGCTCGCCAAGGCGTGCCACGCGGAGGGGCTGCTGGTCCTCACCTGTGGCACGTACGGCAACGTCCTGCGCTTCCTGCCTCCCCTGGTGATCGGCGAGGAACTGCTGAACGAGGGCCTGGACATCATCGAGCGGGCACTCGCCGCTCTCTGAGCCCTCCGGCGCCCGGAACCCGCCGGGCCCTTCCTGGCACACCAGGCGTGTCTTCGGGCGCGCCTTTGTGTGCGTCTCCGGGCGGGCCCTTGTGCGTGTCTACGGGCACGCCCTCGGGGCCTTCATACTGCGTCGCACCGCCCGGCACGGGGCCTTTACGCGACCTTATGCCCCGTTACGCCGCATCACGGATCACCAGCGGCGTCACGCGTCGTTGCCGTCGCTCACGCGGTGCGACCGGGGCCATCACACCGGTCGGGGCCTGTGAAGAAGGTGTGCGGGGCCCATGGCGGGATGGGGTTCCGGCTGTCGGAGCCCCGGACCCTGACGTACGGTTTTGCCAGATGAGAGAAACACCCCGCTCACAGGGGACTGCACAGCGAACTGTGGGCGACACCAATGCGGGGCATCCCCAGCGTCGCTTTGGTCGTGCCTTCGCGCACACCACTGGAGCTTCTGGCTCTGGATCTCCTCACCGATCGGATGGCCGCCCGCCCCAAACCCCCCGGGGCGTGCGGTACACCGGTCCTGACGGCCGCCCCGGAACAACCCCCCCTGTTCCCGGGCGGCCGCCTCTTTTCTCCGGCCGCGCATTCGCGACATTCGCTCTGTGCGCCGTCCTCTTCGCGCTCTTCACATGGCAGACAGCCGCCGCCGGACCGTTGCGCACCGCCGACGAGCGGCTCGGCCTCGCGCTCGCGGGCGAAGGGCCCGAGCCCCTGACGCAGTTCCTCTCCGACCTCGGCGGCATGCCGGTCGCTCTGCCCGTCCTGGCCCTCGCGCTCGGTGAGGCGCTCCGGCGCGGGCAACGGGCGAGGCCACTGGCGGCGATCATCGCGATGGCGGCTGTCCCGGCCCTGGTCGTACCGCTCAAGATGTGGATCGACCGGCCGGGCCCGCTCACGGACGCGACCGGCTACTACCCGTCCGGGCACACGGCGACGGCGATGGTCGCGTACGGCGGCGCCGCGCTGCTCCTCGCGCCGTACGCCGGGCGGGGCAGGACGTTGCCCGTCGCCGCGCTGCTCACCCTCGCGACGGGCGTGGGCCTCGTACTGCGCGGCTATCACTGGCCTGTGGACGTCCTCGGGAGCCTCGCGCTGTGCGGCATGCTGCTTCTCCTCATGGAGGCGGCCGTCCGCAGGTTCCGTCTACGCGAGTACGCATACGCACATCGCGAGTACGCATCCACAGATGAACGCGAACGTGACGGCGAGGGTGACACCGAATGCGACACCGGCGAAGGCTCCGGCCCTGCGGCGCCCCGCTCCGAACGCCGCGCGGCGCCGAAGCTTCCGGGCGGTCGTGAAGGTTCCGTCGAGCGCGAAGGTTCCGTCGAGCGCGAAGGTTCCGGCTGAGTGTGAACGGTCCCGGCCGAGGCGGTGAGGACCGCTCAGGCCGGGCACACACTCTTCAGCGGCCTGCGCCGCCTTCACACCTGTTGCCGCCCTCACACCCAAGGCTGTCCTCGTATCCGTCTCCCTCCGGGTATCCGTTGTCCTCCTCGCACTCTCCCCGTCCACGCGCCATCCCTGCCGCCGCCTCGTGCATGGCCAGTTCCAGCAGCGCCGCGTCCGTGAGAGTCCCCGCACCGTCCGGCGGGATCAGCCAACGCACCCCTCCATTCGCCCGGCCCGGGTACGGAACGACGATCCAGGTGCCCCGTCCCGCGCCCCGTACCCCCGTGCCGATCCAGCGCGCGACCGTCCCCGGCGGTACGAAGAAACCCATCCGGCCGTCACCGAAGTCGGCGAGTACCGGGCCGGGGCGGTCGACGAGCCTGGTCAGCACGTCGAGCGTCGGGTAGCCGAGGTCGCCCGGAAGGATCAGTACGTCCCAGCGCCGGCCGGCCGGAAGGAGAGCCACCCCGTGCGGGCTGCGCTCCCATTCCCACCGGCAGGCGTCGGGATCCGGTGCCACTGATGCCAGCCAGTCCGCCGCGCTCTTTGCACCCGAGCCAGTCATCCGCCCGGCCTCCCATCCGTGTTGTTGGACAGTCTGTCCACAAGAGGGACGGCGGTGGGCCCGATGGATTACGCGGGTTCGGTTCACCAGCTTCCGGTGATCCGGCTCACAGGTTCCGGCAGGGGAAGGAGGCACGCGTGCCCCTGCCCTGATCTGCCGCACCGTACGGCGCCCCAGTGTCCGACCGTACGGCGCCCGTGTCCGTACGCCCCGTACCGCCCGCCGGGCCCGGCCCGCCTCACCCCGAACCCGCCCCGCTCCCACCCGCCCCGCCCGCGTCTCCGGATCAGCTGTCGAAGCCCAGTCCGAACCGGTCCATCGCCCGCAGCCAGATGTTGCGCCGGCCGTCGTGCGCGTCCGCGCGCGCCAGTGACCACCGGGTCAGGCCGATTCCGGCCCAGGCGACCGGCTCGGGCGGGAACGGCAGTGGTTTGTCGCGGACCATGGCCAGTTCGGTGCGCTCCGTCCGCTCCCCCGCGAGGAGGTCGAGCATCACGTCACCGCCGAAGCGTGTCGCGCCGACCCCCAGCCCGGTGTAGCCCGCGGCGTACGCCACCCGGCCGCCGTACGCCGTGCCGAAGAATGCCGAGAACCGCGAGCATGTGTCGATCGCACCGCCCCACGCGTGGCTGAAACGTACGCCCTTCAACTGCGGGAAACAGCGGAAGAAGTGGGCGGCCAGTTTGAGGTAGGTCTCCGGACGGTGCTCGTTCTCCGCCCCGAGCCTGCCGCCGTACGGGTAGATCGCGTCGTAACCGCCCCACAGGACGCGGTGGTCGGCGGTGATCCTGAAGTAGTGGAACTGGTTCGCACTGTCCGCCAGCCCCTGGCGGTTCCGCCAACCGACCGCGCCCCGTTGCCGCGGCGTCAGTGGCTCCGTCATCAACGCGTAGTCGTAGACCGGAACGGTGTACGGGCGTGCCCGTCTGACCAATGACGGGAAGACGTTGGTGCCGAGCGCTACGCGCCGGGCGAAGACCCGTCCGTACGGAGTACGCACGGCCATTCCCGCACCGTACCGGGCCAGTGCCAGGCCGCGGGTGTTCTCGTAGATGCGTACGCCCAGCGCCACGCAGGCGCGTTTGAGCCCCCAGGCGAGCCGTGCCGGGTCCAGCATGGCGGCGCCGTGCCGGTCCCACAGGCCGCCCAGGAAGGTCGGCGAGTCGACCTCGGCGCGCACCGCGTCCCGGTCGAGGAGTTCGAACCTTCCGCCGCCGAGCCGCGTCCGCTCCTCGTACAGCTCACGGAGCCCGGCGAGCTGGTACGGCTCCGTGGCAACGTCGATCTCGCCGGTTCGCTCGAAGGCGCAGTCGATGGCGTAGCGCGCGACGGCCGTCTCGATGGCGTCGAGGTTGCGCCCGCCCAAGTCCTCCAGCTTCCGCAGTTCACCGGGCCAGCGGCTGAGCCCGTTGGCGAAACCGTGTGTGAGGGAGGCTGAACAGAAGCCGCCGTTGCGGCCCGAGGCGGCCCAGCCGACCTCGTGGCCCTCGATCAGGACGACGTCGCGGTCCGGGGCCCGCTCCTTGGCCAGGAGGGCGGTCCACAGGCCGCTGTAGCCGCCGCCGACGACCAGCAGGTCGCACAGCTCGTCGCCGGCGAGGGCGGGGCGTGCGGCGGGCCGGTCCGGGGCGTCCAGCCAGTACGGTACGGGGCGCGCCCCGGCGAGGGACGCCGCGGCGGCGGAGCGCACGGCTCCGGGACTGACGGCCATGCCTGCCAACTCCTTCGAATCGATCGAGCTGCTCGAACTGTTCCGGGCGGCGCGGACTGCCCCACAGTCGGCCCGGCTCCGAGGCGGCTCAGGCCGTCGCGGTGGTCTTCTTCCGTCGGTTGCTGACCATCTGGCCGATGACCACCACCAGTACGGCAAGGATGAACATCGCGGTGCCGATGACATTGATCTGCACCGGTGTGCCGCGTTGCGCGGAGCCCCAGACAAACATCGGGAAGGTCACCGTCGAACCGGCGTTGAAGTTGGTGATGATGAAGTCGTCGAAGGAAAGCGCGAAGGCGAGCAGTGTTCCCGCCGCGATACCCGGCGCGGCGATCGGCAGGGTCACCCGTACGAAGGTCTGTACGGGCCCGGCGTAGAGATCGCGCGCCGCTTCTTCGAGGCGCGGGTCCATCGACATGACGCGTGCCTTGACGGCGGTCACGACAAAGCTGAGGCAGAACATGATGTGAGCGATCAAAATCGTCCAGAATCCGAGTTGCGCACCCAAGTTGAGGAAGAGCGTCAGCAGGGAGGCAGCCATCACCACTTCGGGCATCGCCATCGGCAGAAAGATCAGCGAGTTGATCGCCCCCCGCGCCCGGAAGCGGTAGCGGACCAGGGCGAAGGCGATCATGGTGCCGAGGACGGTGGCACCAAGGGTCGCCCAGGCGGCGATCCGGAGTGACAGCGACAGCGAGCCGCACAGGTCGGCGACGCCGCACGGATCCTTCCACGCGTCCAAAGAGAACCGCTGCCACGCGTAGTTGAAGCGGCCGTTCGGCTTGTTGAAGGAGAAGACCATCACGACGACATTGGGGACGACCAGGTAGCCGAGCGTCAGCACACCCGCAATGACGACGAGATTGCGCCGTACCCAGCGCGTCATAGCAGTGACGACATCCCCCGGAGCACCGCCCATGGGCGCCACGGGCTCCGGCGGCTCCGAAGGCCCCGTACGCCGCGTACGCCCTGTACGCCCCGTACGCCGCGCAGGGTCCGTCACCCCCGCGGGCCCAGCCTCCCCCGTCGAACCAGTCGAGCCGGACGCCTCCGAGGCCCTCACGCCCTTCGAACTCTTCGGACTCATCAGACCAGGTCCTCCGTCCCGGCTCGGCGGATGTAGAAAGTGACCATCAGCAGGACGACCGCCATGAGGATGAAAGAGAGCGCGGCGGCCGTCGGGTAGTCGAGGACACGCAGGAACTGCGTCTGGATGACGCTGCCGACCATCTTGGTGTCGGTCGAACCGAGCAGTTCCGCGTTGACGTAGTCCCCACTGGCGGGGATGAAGGTGAGCAGCGTGCCGGAGACGACACCGGGCATGGAGAGCGGGAACGTGACCGTCCGAAAGGTCGTCAGCGGCCTGGCGTACAGGTCCCCGGCGGCCTCGTGCAGCCTGCCGTCGATGCGTTCCAGTGACGTGTACAGCGGCAGGATCATGAAGGGAAGGAAGTTGTACGTCAGACCGCAGACCACTGCCATGGGCGTCGCGAGGACACGGTTGCCCTCGGTCCAGCCCAGCCAACTGGTCACGTCGAGGACGTGCAAGGTGTCCAGTACGCCGACCACGGCGCCGCCGTCGGCCAGGATCGTCTTCCAGGCGAGCGTACGGATCAGGAAGCTGGTGAAGAACGGCGCGATGACCAGGACCAGCAGCAGATGGCGCCAGCGGCCCGCCCTGAAGGCGATGAGGTAGGCGAGGGGGTACCCGAGCAGCAGACACAGGAGCGTTGCGGTGCCCGCGTACAGCAGTGAGCGGACGAACTGCGGCGAGTACTCGCGAAGTGCGTCCCAGTACGTCGGGAAGTGCCACGTGACCTGGAATCCCTCCTCCAAGGATCCGGTCTGCACAGACGTCGATGCCTGGTAGACCATCGGCAGCGCGAAGAAGACCAGCAGCCAGAGAATGCCGGGCAGGAGCAGCCAGTACGGAACGAGGCGCCGGCGCGTGGCGGGCCTGCCCACAGTGGGTCCCGGCTCCGCGGCGGACGGCGGAGTGGGGGCACCGGGCGGGACTGCCTTGGCGGTCATGCGCTTTCCCCTCGGGGAGCGGGCGTATCGGCACCTGGGCGCGTGGCGCCCCCGTCGCGGGCCGTGCTGACGCCGTCGCGGGCCGTGCTGACGCCATCGGCTGCGCTGACGCCCTCGTCGCCCGTTGTCCCGGCCAGGGGCGACTGTGCGGCGTCCAGGCCGAATGTGTGCGCCGGGTTCCAGTGCAGGACGACGTCGGCGCCGGGGGCGAGCCGGCCGTCGCGTTCGATGTTCTGCGCGTACACCTCCAGCCCGGGGCAGACCACGCTGTCGACCACGTACTGCGTGGAGACGCCGATGAAGCTCGAATCGGCGATCCGGCCGGATACGCGGTTGCGTCCCTCGGGGATCGAGTCGGCGTCGTCCGCATGGGTCAGAGAGATCTTCTCGGGGCGTACGCCGACCAGCAGTCTGCCGCCCCGTGTGGCCGGCGCGGAGCACCGGCTGCGCGGGAGCACAAGCCTGGTGCCACCCGCCGTGACCGCCACCTCCTCGCCCCGTACGGCGCCGATCTCGGCCTCTATGAGGTTGGACGTACCGAGGAAGTTGGCGACAAACGTGGTCTGCGGGTTCTCGTACAGGTCGGCGGGGCTGCCGAGTTGCTCGACCCTCCCCGCGTTCATCACCGCGACGGTGTCGGCCATCGTCATGGCCTCCTCCTGGTCGTGGGTGACATGGATGAACGTGATGCCGACCTCGGTCTGGATGCGTTTGAGCTCCAACTGCATCTGACGGCGCAGCTTGAGGTCGAGCGCGCCGAGCGGCTCGTCGAGGAGGAGGACCCGCGGATGATTGATCAGCGCGCGGGCCACCGCGACGCGCTGCTGCTGTCCGCCGGAGAGCTGGTGCGGTTTGCGCCTGGCGTGATCGCCGAGCTGGACGAGGTCGAGCATGTCAGCGACCTGTTTGCGAACGGACCTGATACCGCGACGGCGCAGCCCGAACGCGACGTTCTCGTAGATGTCGAGGTGCGGGAAGAGCGCGTAGCTCTGGAACACGGTGTTGACGGGGCGCTTGTACGGAGGGAGCCCCGTAACGTCCGTGTCGCCCAGGAAGACCGTCCCGGAGGTGGGTTCCTCCAGGCCGGCGATCATCCGCAGGGTGGTGGTCTTGCCGCAGCCCGACGCGCCGAGAAGGGCGAAAAAGGAACCTTGCGGCACGGTGAGATCGAGCGGCCGCACGGCCCGGAAGGAGCCGTACGTCTTGCTGATCCCGGTCAGGCGGACATCGCCGCCGCCCCGGCTGGTGGATGCGGTCTCTGTCATGGGTCACGGTCCCGGGGATGAGAGAGGTGGACGGACAGGGCGTACTGCGCGGAGCTCGACGGGGCGTAGGGAGCAGCGGGGGCAAGGGCGTACAAGGCGGGGCGTAAGGCCTGTCGTTCAGATCGGGCCCTGACTCAGCGCCCCACTCCGTCCAGCACCCCACTGCACTTCACGGCGCCTCACTTCACTCCGCGGCGTACGGTGCGGCGTGTACGGCCCTAGGCGCCGATGAGTTTCGCGAACTTCTGCTCGTACGCCGTCTCTTCCTTCGCGCTGAGGGAACGGAAGGCGTGCGAAGCGGCGGCCATCGCCGCGTCCGGGAGGATGAGGGTGTTGTCAGCCATCGATTTGTCAATTCTGGACAGCTCGGCGCGCACTCCGTCGACCGGACAGACGTAATTGATGTACGCGGCGAGCCGGGCTGCGATCGGAGGCCGGTAGTAGTGGTCGATGAGCTGCTCGGCGTTGGCCTTGTGCCGCGCTTCGGCCGGGACGAGCAGGTTGTCGCTGGACAGCATGTAGCCGGCCCGCGGGATGGCGAATTTGATGTCCGGGTTGTCGTTCTGGAGCTGGACGATGTCCCCCGCCCAGGCGACGCACGCCGCGATGTCGCCCTTGTCGAGGTCCGCGGTGTAGTCGTTACCGGTGAAGCGGCGTATCTGCCTCCGGTCGACGGCCTTCTGGATCCGGGCGAGGGCGGCGTCGAAGTCGTCGTCGGTGAAGGCCGCAGGGTCCTTGCCGAGATCCAGAAGGGTCATCCCGACGGTGTCGCGCATCTCGGAGAGGAAGGCCACACGCCCCTTGAGCTTCGGGTCGTCCAGGAGCTGGGAGACCGAGTCGACGGTGCGCCCGGCGGTCGCCCTGGCGTTGTAGGCGATGACGGTCGGGATCCCGGTCCAGGGGTACGTATAGGCACGGCCCGGGTCCCAGTCGGGCGAACGGAACGGCTCCGAGAGGTTCGCGAACGCGTTCGGCAGGTGGGAAGGGTCGAGTTTCTGCGCCCAGCCGAGCCTGATGATGCGGGCGGCCAGCCAGTCGGTGACGCAGATGAGATCGCGGCCGGTGTCCTGGCCGGCCGCGAGCTGGGGCTGGATCTTGCCGAAGAACTCGACATTGTCGTTGATGTCAGCGGTGTACTTGACCCTGATCCCGGTGCGCTTCGTGAACGCCTCAAGGGTCGGATAGTGCTTCTCGTCATCGCTGACGTCCATGTACTCGGTCCAGTTGGAGAAGACGACCCGCTTCTCCTCTGCCGAGTGGTCGGTGGAGGCGGGCCCCGCTCCCTCCCGCTTGGCCGGAGGGATACCGCAACCGCCCAGTCCGGCGAGCCCACCGAGCGCGAGGCCACCGGCCCCGGTGGCCCGCAGCATCGAGCGGCGGGTGAGGACGCCCCTCCCGCTGGTCATGGTGCGACGTATCGCGGCCCACTGTGCCGCGGACGGGCGGCCGGGCTCGTACGGCTCCGTCTGCTCCCTCTGATCCATGCACTGTGCCCTTCGGCTGAACGGTTCGACGGCTTCTGCTTCGTGTAAGGGGCGGCCACCCGGCCCAGCGCTCACCACCCCGTACGGGGTCACCGCCCCGTACGGGGCGCCAGGGAGAGCGGCGCTACCGGTCGCCGAAGACGGTGCGGTGCCAGTCCTTCCTGACCACCGCCGTGTTGTCGTACATCACATGCTTGAGCTGCGTGTACTCGTCGAAGGAGTACGCGGACATGTCCTTGCCGAACCCGCTGGCCTTATAGCCGCCGTGGGGCATCTCGCTGATGATCGGGATGTGGTCGTTGACCCACACACATCCGGCCCTGATCTCACGCACCGCGCGGCCGGTGCGGTAGACGTCGCGGCTCCACGCTGAGGCCGCGAGACCGTACGGCGTGTCATTGGCGAGCCGGATCCCTTCGCCGTCGGAGTCGAAGGGAAGCACGACGAGGACGGGGCCGAAGACCTCGGACTGCACGATCTCGCTGTTCTGCGCGGCGTCGGTGACGAGTGTGGGGCGGTAGTAGGCGCCGTTCTTCCAGTCGCCGCCCGGCGACTCCCCGCCGGTGACGACGCGGGCGTAGCCGCGGGCCCGGTCGACGAAGCCCGCGACGCGGTCGCGGTGGGCGTGGGAGATGAGCGGTCCGAGGTCGGTCGCCTCGTCGAACGGGTCACCGAGCCGGACACTCGCCATGAGGTCGGCGACACCGCTGACGAAGGCGTCGTACAGCGGGCGTTGGACGTACGCACGGGTGGCAGCCGTACAGTCCTGCCCGGCGTTGATGAGCGACGCGGCGACGGCGCCGTGGACGGCGGCCTCCAGGTCCGCGTCGTCGAAGACGAGAAAGGGCGCCTTGCCGCCGAGTTCGAGGTGGAGTCGCTTGACCGGTACGGCGGCGGTGGCGATCCCCGCGACGCGCCGCCCGACGGCGGTGGAGCCGGTGAACGAGGTCATGGCGACATCGGGGTGCCCGACAAGGCGTTCGCCCGCGTCGGCGCCGGCACCGGTGACGATGTTGATCACACCGTCGGGCAGTCCGGCCTCCTGGGCGGCGCGCGCGAACATCAGTGAGGTGAAGGGGGTGAGTTCGGCGGGCTTCAGGACGACCGTGTTCCCCGCCGCGACAGCGGGGAGGATCTTCCAGGCGGCCATCTGGAGCGGGTAGTTCCATGGTGCGACGGAGCCGACGACGCCGATCGGCTCGCGGCGTACGGAGGAGGTGTGGCCGCCGCTGTACTCACCGGCCGAGGCGCCGTCGAGGCGGCGTGCGGCGCCCGCGAAGAAGGCGGTGTTGTCGACGGTTCCGGGGACGTCGAACTCGGTGGAGAGCTTGATCGGCTTGCCGCACTGAAGCGATTCGGCGTACGCGAGGTCGTCGGCCTGGGCGGCGAGGACGTCCGCGAGCCGGTGCAGGGCGTCGGAGCGCTCACCGGGTGTGGTGCCGGCCCAGTCGGGGAAGGCGTCACGCGCCGCGGCGACGGCGGCGTCCACGTCCGCCGGGCCGGCCAGTTCGTACGTGTACACATCCTCGCCGGTCGCCGGGTCCACGACGGCGTGCGTACGTCCCGAGGTGCCCGGCCACGACCGCCCGCCGATGAACTGCGCGCCGTCCGCGAAACGGTCCCGCACCTGGAAGCGGTTGCCCATGACGCTCTCCGATGTCCCGGCCGACGGAAGCGCCGACCCTTGTACGAACTGTTGTCCCGGCTTGATTTGAGTGCAGATCCTGACAGAGCACATTCATCTCAACAAGGGATTCCGTTGTTGCCTTTTGGTTACGCGACGGAATCGGTCGGCGGTGCACCGTATCCGAACCTGCGCCATACGAATTCCGGTCCCATGCGACGCGCACTGCCGGTTGCTGTGCGAGCCGGCCGACGGGCCTTGTCAGTGGCGGCTGGCAGACTCACGGGCATGGGGATGAAATCGGGGAGTTCCGTACGCACCGCAACCGAGTTGGCCGAGCGGGTCAAGGGCGGCGAGGCTGTCAAGTATCTGCACTTCTGGGGGCACTCCCCACGGCGGGACAGCGCGCTCGGTCCGAGCTGTCTGAGCCAGTGGTGGCCCTCTCCGTTCACGGCCGACGGGGTCGAGTACGCGACGGCCGAGCACTGGATGATGGCGAACAAGGCCCGGCTCTTCGGGGACGAGAAGGCCGAGCACGCGGCTCTGTCCGCCGCGAATCCGGCACTTGCCAAGAAGGCGGGGCGGCTGGTGCGCGACTTCGACCAGACCGTCTGGGAGCGCGAGCGGTACGGAATCGTGGTGGCGGGCAGCGTCCACAAATTCGGGCAGGACGCGGCGCTGCGCGCCTATCTGCTGACCACGGGCGAGCGGGTTCTCGTCGAGGCCAGCCCGATGGACCGGATCTGGGGCATCGGGCTCGCCTCGGACGACGAACGGGCGGCGGACCCGGCGCGCTGGCGTGGGCTCAATCTCCTGGGGTTCGCGCTCATGGAGGCGCGCGACCGGCTCAGCGCGGACCGGCGGTGAGGGCCGGAGCGCGGGCGGTACGCCGCGCTTCCCGCCCCGCCTTGAGGAAACCTCGGGTCCCGTCCAGGCCCGAGGTCTGAGGTCCGAGCCGAAGCTCGGGGCGGTGGGAAGGGCCCCAGATCCATCGGGACCGGCAGCAGGTCTGACAGAACCCGCACTTCGGCCCCGTAGCCCTGTCGTGAGCCCCGTAGCACCGCCCCGTAGACCCGTAGACCCGTGGGCCTGTCGGGACCAACAGGCCTAACGGTGGGACGCGGCGCCGACGACGAGCGAGGTGGCGAAAGGATCCTCCGTGGTCTCGGAGAACTCCTCGCCCTTCACGAGCGCCCAGATCAGGAAGCCGAGGAAGGCGGCGCTGATCAAGGTGCCGATCGCGCCGAGGATGATGCCCGCCAAGGCCATCCCCGCGTTGTTCGCCTCGCCGCGCTGGGCACGTCCACGGCCCACGAACCCGAAGATCAGGGCCAGCACGCCGAGGATGATGCCGAGACCCCAGAAGCAGAAGGTCACAACGGCGAGGATCCCGAGCACGAGCGCCGTGATCCCCATGCCGTTCGACGATCCGTGCTGCCAGCCGGTCTGGCCGTAACCGGGATACGCACCGCTGGGGTAGCCGGGATAGCCGTACCCGGAGCCCGTGCCCGCCCCCGCACCGCCCCCGTACGAGGCGCTCGGCTCCTGGGCACCGGGGTAGCCGTACGGCCCCGGGGTGGGCCTGGCAGGTCCTCCTGGAGCGGTCGGCGGCGGTGGTACGGCGCCCCCACCCGCACCCGGTCCCGCGCCCGGTCCTGTGCCCGCGCCGGGCCCGGCGTTCCCGCCGGAGACCGGTCCGGCGGCCGGCATCCCGGTGACCGTCGGCTGGTCGTGCACGGATCCGGCGGACGGCGGCGCCTGCGAGCCCTGTGGAGTGTGCGACTGCCCGGACGACGCCTTGTCCAGCGGTCCCCCGCGCTCCGGCGGCGCCCAGGGATCGCTCGGCTCGTAGCCACCTGACGGCCGCTCGCTCTTGTCTGACATGGGCCTCCCCCACTCGTCATTCCGTCATGCTACGGCCTCCGTACCGCGCGGAACCGGCCCGGCCTACGATGGCCCCTGCCCCGGAAACCGTCCGGCAGGCGGCCCGCAGGGCGGCCCCGGCGAAGCCGCGCTTCCCGTACCCGTAACCGCCGGTACCCGCCCCGTACCGCCCCATCCCTGGAGGATCACGATGACCGATCCGAGCGCCTTCATCGCCGGTCTGCCCAAGGCCGAGCTCCACGTCCACCATGTCGGCTCCGCGTCGCCGCGCATCGTCGCCGAACTCGCATCCCGGCACCCGGACTCCACCGTACCCACCGACCCCGGTGCGCTCGTCGACTTCTTCACCTTCACCGACTTCGGCCACTTCATCGACGTCTATCTCTCCGTCGTCGATCTGATCCGGACGCCGGAGGATGTGCGGCTGCTGACCTTCGAGGTCGCCCGCGACATGGCCCGGCAGAACATCCGCTACGCCGAGCTGACGATCACACCGTTCAGTTCGACGAGCCGCGGCATCCCGGACCACGCCTTCATGGAAGCCATCGAGGACGCGCGGAAGGCCGCCGAGGCCGAGCTGGGCGTCGTACTGCGCTGGATCTTCGACATCCCCGGAGAAGCAGGGCTGAAGGCGGCCGAGGAGACCACCCGGCTCGCGGTGGACCTGCGCCCGGAGGGGCTGGTCGGCTTCGGCCTGGGCGGCCCGGAGATCGGTGTGCCCAGGCCGCAGTTCAAGCCCTACTTCGACCGGGCGATCGCGGCGGGGCTGCGCTCTGTACCGCACGCCGGCGAGACGACGGGACCCGAGACCGTCTGGGACGCGTTGCGTGAACTGCGCGCCGAGCGCATCGGCCACGGCACCAGCTCCGTCCAGGATCCGGAGCTGCTCGCGTACCTCGCCGAGCACCGGATCCCGCTGGAGGTGTGCCCCACCTCCAACATCGCCACCCGCGCCGTCGCGGATCTCGAAGAGCATCCCATCAGGGCGATGGTGTCGGCGGGCGTGCTGGTGACGGTCAACAGCGACGACCCGCCCATGTTCGGCACCGACCTGAACAAGGAGTACGGAGTCGCGGCGCGGCTGCTCGGCCTGGACGAGCGCGGTATCGCGGATCTCGCGAAGAACGGGGTCGAGGCGTCGTTCCTCGACGCGGCCGGCAAGAAGCGGCTCGCCGAGGAGATCGACACCTACACCGCCCAGTGGCTCGCGCACTGACCATGGGTGACGGCGCGATGAGTGACGGCGGCGGTCGTGGCCACGGAGCGGGTACGGGGCGGAGGGTCGTCGCCGTGGGGCATCGTGGCGACCCGTACCGCGAACGGGAGAACACCCTTCTCTCGGTCCGTTCCGCGCGGCAACGGGGCGCGGACGCGGTCGAGATCGACGTGCGGCTCACGCGGGACGCAGTACCCGTACTGCTGCACGACGCCACGTTGGCTCGGCTATGGGGCCATGACCGGCGGCTGGCCGAGGTGACGTACGACGAGTTGCGCGAGCTGACGCGCGGACAGGTACCGACCTTGCGCGAGGCACTCCTCCCGCCCCCGGACGGGGCGCACGACGTCCACCGGGGGCCGGAACGGGGCCCGGACGGTGCGGCGGAAGGCCGGCTCATGATCGATCTGCCGGGGGCCACCGCAGCGTCCGTACGTACGGTCGTCGGCGCCGTACGAGAGTGCGGCGCCGCGGACCGTGTGTACTACTGCGCCGGTCCGGACACCATGCTCGCGGTGCGCGCCGCCGACCCGCAGGCCGAGATCGCGATGACGTGGACGACCCTCGCACCGCCACGCCCCGCACTGCTCGCGGCGGTTCGGCCGCGCTGGCTCAACTACCGCTTCGCACTGGTCAGCCGTGAGCTGGCGGACCGGAACCACCGGGACGGGCTGCTGGTCTCCGCCTGGACCGTGGACACGCGGCGCAGCATGCGCAGACTGATCGAACGCGGGGCAGACTCGATCACCACGAACCGCATCGACGTACTGTCCGACCTGCTCCGCGGGACGCACGGCACACCGGGAGCCGTCCGCCGCTGAACAGGAACGGCTGGCTTGAAAGTGCACGCACGCGCCGTAACGGCGCACGCGGCGCCCTCGGCCGACGCGGCGTACGGGGCCCTCGCCGCACGGCGCCCACGCAGCGTACGGGGCGGGCGCACTACAGAACCTGCGCGGCGTACGGCGCGGGCGTGGCGTACGCCGCGGGCTCCGTCGGCGAACGCGCCACTCAGCAGAGCGGGCGCCACCTTCCGCCGACAACGTGCCGCGCGACGGAGTGCGAGAACACGGTGGCGCCTGCGGCCAGCGCCAGCCCGGCCGCCACGTCGCGTGCCCGAGTGGGCCTGAGGATGCCGGCGCACCGCAGCCTCCCCCGCGCCCAGAGCGTGAACGGTACGACGAGCAGCGGCGAGGTGACGGATCCGGGGGTGTAACCGCGTACGGCCACCGCCTGGGCGATATGGACGAGCCCGTGCAGGCCGAAGCCGTCCAACGCACCCTGATAGAAACCGGACCGCCCGCCGGTGCGCCGCCCTGTCACGGCGGCGGCAGCGACGATCGTGCCCATCACTCCCACGGCCCCTGCGAACTCGTGCTCGTCGACCGACCCGAGCGCGTGCCAGAGGCGCTCCGGAACGGCAGGGAAGCGCTCGCGCAGGGCAGGCAGATTCGCCCGGACCCAGCCGGGCCCCGTAGCCAGTTCCTCCGCGTCGTGCACCATCCACGCGACAAGGAGCCCCAAGGTGACGGCGGCGCTGACATCTGTGCGGTCACTGTCGCTGATCACCGCCAAGTCTGCCGCAAACGTCAGCTCGTATACGGAAGTTCACCCGCGCCTCCTCCCCCGTCCCCCCGTACGGCGCGAAGGAGGGACGGACACACCACGTACGCGACGCGCCCGAGCCCATCCGCCGCGCGGGACGCCCGCGCCGGGCCGGCGTCCCGCAACCCATTGTGGAGAGGGTCAGCCGTCCAGCGACGTCATCACGTGCTTGATGCGCGTGTAGTCGTCGAAGCCGTATGCCGAGAGGTCCTTGCCGTAACCCGACTTCTTGAAGCCTCCGTGCGGCATCTCCGCGACCAACGGAATGTGCGTGTTGATCCACACGCAGCCGAAATCCAGAGCCTTCGACATCCGCATCGCCCGCGCGTGATCCTTCGTCCACACGGACGAGGCCAGGGCGAACTCCACACCGTTGGCGTACTGCAGAGCCTGCGCCTCGTCCGTGAAGGACTGGACGGTGATGACCGGGCCGAACACCTCGTTCTGGATGATCTCGTCGTCCTGCTTGAGGCCGGAGACGACGGTCGGGGCGTAGAAGTAGCCCTTCTCGCCGACCCGGTGGCCACCCGCCTCGACCCGCGCGTGCGCCGGCAGCCGCTCGATGAAGCCGGAGACCTGCTGAAGCTGCTGGGCGTTGTTGAGCGGCCCGTAGAGCACGTCCTCGTCGTCCGGCGTGCCCGTCTTCGTGTCGGCCGCCGCCTTCGCCAGCGCCGTCACGAACTCGTCGTGGATCGACTCGTGGACGAGAACCCGCGTAGCCGCCGTACAGTCCTGCCCCGCGTTGAAGTACCCCGCCACCGCGATGTCCTCGACGGCCTTCGCCAGGTCGACGTCCTCGAAGACGACGACCGGCGCCTTGCCGCCCAGCTCCAGATGGACCCGCTTGACGTCCTTGGCCGCCGACTCGGCGACCTGCATCCCCGCCCGTACGGAGCCGGTGATGGAGGCCATCGCGGGCGTCGGGTGCTCGACCATGGCGCGGCCGCTGTCGCGGTCGCCGCAGATGACGTTGAAGACACCCTTGGGGACGATGGCACCGATGATCTCGGCCATCAGCACCGTCGACGCGGGGGTGGTGTCCGACGGCTTGAGCACGACGGTGTTGCCCGCGGCGAGCGCCGGCGCGAACTTCCACACGGCCATCATCATCGGGTAGTTCCACGGCGCGACCTGCGCGCAGACACCGACCGGCTCACGCCGCACGATGGAGGTGAAACCGTCCATGTACTCCCCGGCCGACCGGCCTTCGAGCATGCGGGCGGCGCCCGCGAAGAAGCGGATCTGGTCCACCATCGGCGGGATCTCTTCGGTGCGGGTGAGCTCGATCGGCTTGCCCGTGTTCTCGGACTCGGCGGCGATCAGGTCCTCCGCGCGCTCCTCGAAGGCGTCCGCGATCTTCAGCAGGACCTTCTGACGCTCGGCCGGTGTGGTGTCCCGCCAGGCCGGGAAGGCGGCGGCAGCGGCCTCCATGGCTGCGTCGACATCGGCCTTCCCCGAGAGCGGGGACGTGGCGTACGCGTCGCCCGTGGTCGGGTCGATCACCTCGATGGTCCGCCCGTCAGCGGCGTCCCGGAACTCCCCGTTGATGTAGTTACGCAGCCGGCGCAGCTCGGTGGTCACTGCCACCCCTCCCTGTCAGATGTCCGATGGGTGAGACACCCACCCTAATCGCTCGATCGACGCTTTCAACAGACCCGACCCCCCGCATCTTCGGATTCGGTGAGATTGAACCTCTTGAACAACGAATTTCATCGATCCGGGGTTGCGATACGGGCGACTCGCGGTGCACAGTGAATCGCGTGGCCAGCCGTAGCACAGACTCCAGAAAAAAATCGAAGACGGACTCCCGGACAACCCCACAGGCACACTCCGGGCCGGAGCCCAGGACCGGGAACGGTTCCTCGCCGTCGATCGACTCCGTTTCGCTCGCGATCATCGAACAGCTTCAGCAGGACGGACGCCGCCCGTACGCCGCGATCGGCAAGGCGGTCGGCCTCTCCGAGGCGGCCGTACGCCAGCGCGTTCAGAAGCTGCTCGATCAGGGAGTGATGCAGATCGTCGCGGTCACCGACCCGCTCACCGTCGGCTTCCGGCGCCAGGCAATGGTCGGCATCAATGTCGAGGGCGACCTGGACACCGTCGCGGACGCGCTCTCGGAGATGCCGGAATGCGAGTACGTGGTGATGACCGCGGGCTCCTTCGACCTGATGGTGGAGATCGTCTGCGAGGACGACGACCACCTGCTGGAAGTGATCAGCAAGCGGATCCGCGCACTCCCCGGCGTGCGCTCCACCGAGAGCTTCGTCTATCTGAAGCTGAAGAAGCAGACCTACATGTGGGGAACCCGATAGCCGTGAGCAAGGACCTCTCCAAGACCGCGTACGACCATCTGTGGATGCACTTCACCCGCATGTCGTCGTACGAGAACGCACCCGTGCCCACCATCGTGCGGGGCGAGGGCACCTACATCTACGACGACCAGGGCAAGCGCTACCTGGACGGGCTCTCGGGGCTCTTCGTGGTCAACGCCGGCCACGGCCGGCACGAACTGGCCGAGGCCGCCTACAAGCAGGGCCAGGACCTGGGCTTCTTCCCGGTGTGGTCGTACGCCCACCCGAAGGCCGTCGAACTCGCCGAACGGCTCGCCCACTACGCCCCCGGCGATCTCAACAAGGTCTTCTTCACCACGGGCGGCGGCGAGGCGGTCGAGACCGCGTGGAAGCTGGCCAAGCAGTACTTCAGGCTGACGGGCAAGCCGACCAAGTACAAGGTCATCTCGCGCGCCGTCGCCTACCACGGCACGCCGCAGGGGGCACTGTCCATCACCGGACTGCCCGCCCTGAAGGCACCGTTCGAGCCGCTCGTCCCGGGCGCGCACAAGGTCGCGAACACCAACATCTACCGCGCCCCGCTGTACGGGGACGATCCGGAGGCGTTCGGACGCTGGGCGGCCGACCAGATCGAGCAGGAGATCCTCTTCGAAGGGCCCGAGACGGTCGCGGCGGTCTTCTTGGAGCCGGTGCAGAACGCGGGTGGCTGCTTCCCCCCGCCGCCCGGCTACTTCCAGCGGGTTCGCGAGATCTGTGACCGGTACGACGTCCTGCTCGTCTCCGACGAGGTCATCTGTGCCTTCGGCCGGCTCGGCACGATGTTCGCCTGCGACAAGTTCGACTACATACCCGACATGATCACCTGCGCCAAGGGGATGACGTCGGGCTACTCCCCGATCGGCGCCTGCATCGTCTCCGACCGGCTCGCCGAGCCGTTCTACCAGGGCGACAACACGTTCCTGCACGGCTATACGTTCGGCGGTCACCCGGTCTCGGCGGCGGTCGGCCTCGCCAACCTCGACATCTTCGAGCGGGAGGGCCTCAATCGGCATGTGCTCGACAACGAGGGCGCGTTCTTCGGCACATTGAAGAAGCTCCACGACCTGCCCATTGTGGGCGACGTCCGCGGCAACGGCTTCTTCTACGGCATCGAACTGGTGAAGGACAAGGCCACGAAGGAGACGTTCACGGACGAGGAGACGGAGCGTGTCCTGTACGGCTTCCTCTCCAAGAAGCTGTACGACAGCGGGCTGTACTGCCGCGCCGACGACCGGGGTGACCCCGTGGTGCAGCTCGCGCCGCCACTGATCTCCGACCAGTCCACGTTCGACGAGATCGAGGGCATCCTCCGGTCCGTACTCACGGAGGCGTGGACGAAGCTCTGAGCGGACGGCACGGGGCCCACCCGGAGCAGGAGGTACCCGGGAGCCTTGTCCGCCGTGCTCACCGCGCTCGCCCCGTACGGCGCCATACAACCCGTACAGCTTCGAACAAGCAGCCGGGTGTGCCCCCTTTCGGGTGAGATAGGGCGCCACCTGGGCCTGTGCTGTCCGCACTCCCCGGCCCGAAAACCTAGCGTGCCCCATGACCGATCGTCGCCGTCCTCGTTCCGCCGGACGACGGATGGCAGGGAAGCGCCGAGGCGCACCCACATCCGATCAGAACACGAGGTGTACGCCATGGTGGCCCCGCCGGACAACGACGTGCTCTGGGCGCGTTCCCTGAACCACTCCCACAACGGATCACCCGCCCTCGACGGGGTCTCACTCGGCGTGCGCGAGGGCGAGATCCTCGCCGTGAACGGTCCGCGCGGCAGCGGCAAGACGACGCTGCTCCAGTGCCTGTCGGGGCAACTGGTCCCGCAGGAGGGCGAGGTCTGGTTCAACAGCTCGCCGGTCCACACCATGAGCCCGGTGCTGCGGGAGCGGCTGCGCCGCGACCGCTTCGGGTGGATCGGCCCCGAGCCGGCTCTCGTTCCCGAACTGACCTCGTGGGAGAACGCGGCCCTGCCCCTGCTGATGCGCGGTACGCCGCACCGTGCCGCCAAGACCGCCGCGCTGGAGTGGCTGGAGCGCCTCGATGTCGGCGCCTGCGCCCGCAAGCGGCCGTACGCCCTCTTCCGGGCCCAGCAGCAGCGTGTCGCCGTCGCGCGTGCCCTGGTCACGGAGCCCTCGGTCGTCTTCGCCGACGAGCCGACCGCGCCGCTGCACCGTACGGACCGGGCACAGGTGCTCCGTACGCTGACCACTGCGGCGCGTTCGCACCAGATCACCGTTGTCCTCGCCACTCTGGACGCGGAGATCGCGACGGTCGCCGACCGCACGGTCACCCTGATCGACGGACGGCGCGACAACTCGCCGCGATCGTCCGAGGCGGAAGGCCGGGCGGCGTGCTCGCTCTCCGTCTAGGCCGCGGCACGCACCCCCTCGTCCTGTTCCGACGGCTGCTGGTCGTCGCGGCGTCGGCGGGTGTCGGCTTCCTGTTGCTGTGCACACTCGGTTGGGCGATGGGCCACCCTGCGGGGTCGCCGATCCGGCTGGTCTGGTGTCTGATCCCGCTCGCGGCGGCGGTGCAGTTGGCCGTGGCGGTGGCGCGTGCCGAGCCGCGCACCCGCGCACGGTCGGGGCTGTCCGCGGTGGGCCTCGGCCCGGCGCGGCTCACGGTACTGGCGGCGACGTCCACAGCGATCTCCTGCACACTGGGCAGCTCGGTGGCACTGCTGCTCTTCCTGCATCTGCGCGGCGATCTGACGGGCATGCCCTTCGACGGCGAAGCGGCGGAACTGCTGGCCGCGGGGCGGCCGCTGCCACTCGGCGCGGTGTTCACCCTGCTGGGGGCCACTCCGGTCGTGGCGGTCGTGGCGACGGCTCTCGTGCTACGGCGCCGCGGATACGTCGAGGCGAAGGCCGCAGGGGCTGTACGGGTCGCTCCGAGAGTCCGAGCAGGGGCAGGTGCCGGCGACGGGGCCTCCCCCGTGGCCGTCTCCGTCTCCGTCCCGGACACACCGGACGCGGATGGTGTCTCACCCGCCGCGGACGGCTCCGTAGCGGTACTCACGTCCACGTCCACCTCGTCGACCTCCCCAGTGCCTGCGTCCACGTCAGCGCCGGTGTCCGCACCGGCGCCCATGACGGTGCCCCCGCTCGTCGCTGCGCCCTATCCCGCGACCGCGCCGAGCGGGCTGCCCTGGGGCGTCGCGCTCACGGCGGTCGGCCTCGCGGTCGAGACGTACGCGAGCCGGGACGGAGGCGGCTCCGCGATGCCACTGCCCGGTCAGTTCGACGGCAGCCCCGCCGCGGTCCTGGCAGGCTGGTCACTGACCGCCGTCGGCCTGGCGCTGGCAGGTCCAGGCGTGATGTACCTCTGCGGCTGGCTGCTCCAGGTCATGCGCCCCGGCGCGCTCCGGCTGCTCGCGGGACGGATCCTGATGGCGGAGTCCCGAAGTATCGGCCGCCCATTGGGTGTGCTGTGCGCCGTGCTGTCGGGTACGTTCGCCGCGGCGTCCCTGTACGGCCCCGCCGACGAGCGCCCCTTCGGTCCGCTCACCGCTCTCGGCGCGACCCTTGTCATCGGGTGTACGGCGGCCACTGTGCTGATCGCGACCTTGGAAGCACGGCAGGCGCGGGCATCTGTCACCGAGAACCTCCGCCTCGCGGGTACGCCGGCCTCACTGCTCCGCACGACGGTGATGGTGAGAACGGCCGCGGTGGTCGCGGTCTTCACGCCCTTGACCTGGGCCGTGGCGACGCTCGCCGCGATTCCGCTGTCCAGATAGGAGCAAAGCCGACGGACACGCCGCGCCACGGGGCGCGGGCTGTGCGGGGGTAGTCGACGGCGCGAGAGAAGTGGGGGGGCAGCCGACCAACACGTACCCCGGCGGCAGGGGCGGCGCCCTTGCCGCCAGGGCCGGCCCGCGGGAACGCGCCGCCCACCGCGGCGTACGGTGCGGCCGAGCACTCCGCGACGCCGCCCCGTACGGCGCGCACGGACCCACGGTGCGTCCACGATCCCGCCCCGTCGCACCGCACCGTCTCGCCGGGCTCGCCTCGGCAGCCATCTCACCGGCCTCCCGGACCGGGCTCGAAGGGATCCCCTATCGTGAGCCCATGTCGAACGACGAGCAGCCCACCGCGTACCGCCAGGACCGCGAGATCGAGTCCCTCGACGAGTTCGACCGCACCGTACATGCCGCGGGGACGCTCCGCGGATACCGGGTGCAGTCCGTCGATCTGACGGCCCGTACGCCGGAGCTTCTCCGTACCGACACCACCGATGCCGTCTTCCTCGGCTGCCCCATGGAGCCCGACGCCGCGGAGAAGGTGCGCGCCGACGGTGCCATGGTCTTCCCGCCCGTGCCCAACCTGCCGTTCGATCCCTATCGAGGGTTCCTGTACTCCCCCGACCAGCTCTTCGAGGGCCTCACGGGGGGCGGCTACGAGGCCACGCCCGACGCCCGTGCCTACGCCTGGTTCCAGCGGACCAAGGCCGACGGCGACATATTCGCGTCCATGCTGCGCTCGGTGCACGACGACGCGATCTCGGACGCCCTGGACGAACTCGTCACCGGCGCGCGCGTCGTCGGCGTCATGGGAGGCCACGCCATGGCGCGGGGCACCGACGCGTACGCCGGCGCGGCGCGCTTGGGCCGCGCCCTCACTCGTACGGGACTGACCGTGGCCACCGGTGGCGGCCCCGGCGCCATGGAGGCCGCGAACCTCGGCGCGTACGCCGCCTCGCACCCGGACGAGATGCTGGACAAGGCTCTAGAAGTGCTCTCCGAGGTGCCGTCGTTCGCTCCCTCGGTCTCGGCGTGGGCGCGGGCCGCCTTCGACGTCAGGGCGCGCTGGCCGAAGGGCGAGGACTCCATCGGCATCCCCACCTGGTTCTACGGACACGAGCCGCCCAATGCCTTCGCGGGCCACATCGCGAAGTACTTCGCCAACGCGACCCGTGAGGACGGCCTGTTGGCCCGTTCCAACGCGGGCGTGGTGTTCCTGCCCGGCGCGGCGGGCACCGTCCAGGAGATCTTCGACAACGCGACGCCGAACTACTACGAGTCGCGCGGCGAACCGACCCCGATGGTCCTGGTCGACCGCGCCCACTGGACCGAGCGCTTCCCGACGTGGCCGCTGCTCCAAGCACTGGCGAAGGAACGCCCGATGGAAGCTCGGATCACACTCGTCGACTCGGTGGACGAGGCCCCCGCGGCGCTCGCCAGGCTCTCCGCCAGCTGAGGGCAGGGCGCCGTCGGTTCACCCCAGGAGAGCGGCAAGTCGCTCGTACGAACGGACCCGGTCCCCCTCCGTCCGAACCCGGTCGTGGCCCTTCGGTCCCGTCTCACGGGCGGTCTCGGGGTCACGGAGCAGTCGTACGAGCCGGTCGGCCACTTCCCCGACGCGACGACCGTCCACGACGTGTCCCGTCTCGCCGTCGCGCACTGCGTCGGCCGCGCCGCCCGAGTCGCCGGTCGGCACCGGCAGTCCCGCCGCCGCTGCCTCCTGCGGCCTTCATGCCCCGCGCGCCCCGTAGGGGGCGCGCCTGCTCTACGCGTGGATCCCTGGCACGGAGCGCTCCTCCGGTACGGGGTGCTCCTCCCGCTCTTCCAGGACCACCACATCCTCGCGGATGAAGACGACCCCCACCGTGGCGCCCTCCGCGGGAGCGGCGTGCAGCCCGCACTCGGCCTCCAGGACGGATCCGTCCTCGCCCCGTTCGGGGCGCAGCAGCACGGCGACGCTGCTGCCCCGGAAGGTACGGGCCTCGACAGTGCAGCGCAGGCCCTGCGTCGCGTCGACCAGTCGTACCCCGGCCGGGCGCACCAGCAGCAGCCGTTCTCCCTGCGCGGATCCGTCCGGCACCGGGATCCTGCCCCACGCCGTGTCCGCGGCCCCGTCGCCCACGGTCGCGCTCACGATGTTGTCGAAGCCGAGGAACCGTGCCACGAACGCGGAGGCTGGCCGCTGCCAGACCTCCAGTGGTCTGCCGCTCTGCGCGATACGGCCGTCGCGCATCACCACGACGCGGTCGGCGAGCGCGAACGCCTCTCCCTGGTCATGAGTGACGGCGAGTACCGTCGTCCCCAGCCGTCCGAAGAGGCCGCGCAGTTCGACGACGAGACGCTCGCGCAGGCTCCGGTCCAACTGGCCGAGCGGCTCGTCCAGCATCAGCAGCCGCGGCCGCGGCGCGAGCGCCCGGGCCAGGGCGACCCGTTGCTGCTCGCCGCCCGAGAGTGCCGCGACGGCCCGCCGTCCGGCCCCTGGCAGGCCCACGAGTCCGAGCAGTTCCTCGACCCGCCGGGCCTGCTCGTCGCGTGACGCGCCGCGCATCCGCAGGCCGAAGGCGATGTTGCCCGCCACGTCGCGCTGCGGGAAGAGCTGGTGGTCCTGGAACATCAGGCCGACGCCACGCCGGTGCACCGGCACGCCGGTCTGGTCGGCACCGTCGAGGGACACTCGCCCCCCGTCCGGTGCCTGGAGACCGGCCACGACGCGCAGCAGGGTCGACTTGCCACTGCCGCTCGGCCCGAGAACGCAGACGATCTCGTGTTCGGCGATCTCCAGATCGACCGCGTCGAGCGCGGCGTGCGCCGCGGTGCCGAACCGTACCGTGACGTCCGACAGGGTCAGCAAGGACATCAGAACTCTCCCGCGCGGTCGGTACGGATACGTTCCAGCGCCAGCAGCGACACGGCGCACACCACCATCAGAACCGTGGACAGCGCCATCGCCTGCCCGTAGTTGAGCTCGCCGGGTCGGCCCAGCAGCCGTGCCACGGCCACCGGGAGCGTCGGCCGGTCGGGGCGCGCGATAAAGACCGTCGCGCCGAACTCACCGAGCGAGACGGCGAAGGCGAACCCTGCCGCCACGAGCGTGGCCCGCCGTACCAGCGGCAGATCGACCTCCCGCCAGGCCCGCAGCGGGGACGCTCCGAGGACGGCTGCCGCCTCGCGCAGCCGCCCGTCCACCGCACGGAGCACCGGCAGCATGGTCCGTACGACGAAGGGAACGCCCACCAGCGCCTGGGCGAGCGGCACCAGGATCCATGAGGCCCGCAGATCCAGCGGCGGCTTGTCGAGCGTGATCAGGAAGCCGAAGCCGACGGTCACGGCGGAGACGCCGAGCGGCAGCATCAGCAGCGCGTCGAAGCCCCGTACGAGGCGTCCGGCGCGGCGGGTCAGCGCGGCTGCGGCCAGGCCGCCGACCACCACCGCGATGGCCGTGGCGACCAGCGCGTACCGCAGCGAGTTCCAGATGGCCTCCAGCGGCGGCACGAGGAAGGTGCCGCCGCTCGCGTCCACCGAGGCGAGCGCCCGGTAGTAGGCGAAGCCGTAGCCGCCAGGGCCGTCGAGGGAGCGCTCTACGAGCACCGCCAGCGGCAGCAGGATCAGCAGTGCGACCGTCGCGAGTACGCCGCCCAGCAGCACCCACTGCCCGGCGCCGCGCGGTCGACGCGCGGTCTGCTCGGGGTCGACGAGCCTGAGGGCGGTCTCCCGCCTCCGTACGGTTCCGGCGTGAACGGCGAGGATCACGCCGACCGCCGCGAACTGCACCAGCGTCAGCACGGCGGCGGTGGGCAGATCGAGGAGTTGCGCGGTCTGCCGGTAGATCTCGACCTCAAGGGTGGCGAAGCCGGGGCCACCGAGAATCTGCACGACGCC
Organism: Streptomyces sp. NPDC056987; assembly: GCF_042673865.1. NCBI lineage: Bacteria > Bacillati > Actinomycetota > Actinomycetes > Kitasatosporales > Streptomycetaceae > Streptomyces > Streptomyces sp. NPDC056987. The sequence goes on along the minus strand of NZ_JBHURV010000020.1, from coordinate 79,385 downwards.
AAAAGAGGTGAAGGTGAAGAGGAAGACCATCAGCGCGGCGGCCGCGACGGCCGGAGCGAGCGCGGGCAGCGTCACGCGCCACCACGCCGCGAGACGCCCGGCGCCCAGTACGCGCGCGGCCTCCTCCTGGCGCGGGTCGAGCTGCGACCACAGGCCGCCCACGGTGCGTACGACCACCGCGTAGTTGAAGAAGACATGAGCGAGCAGGATCGCCCAGACAGTGGTGTCGAGCCGTACGCCCCACAGTTCGTCGAGGAGTCCACCGCGTCCGAGCAGCGCCAGGAAGGCGGTGCCGACGACGACAGTGGGCAGCACGAACGGCACGGTGACCACGGCGCGCAGAAGCTGCTTGCCCGGGAAGGCGAAGCGCGCGAAGACATAGGCGCCCGGCAGGGCGATCAGCAGGGTGAGCACGGTGGAGGCGAGCGCCTGCCATGTGGTGAACCAGAGGACGCCGAGGATGTCGGGGCGGCTCAGTACGTCGCCGACGCGGCCGAACTGCCACGCACCGTCCGTCGTGAAGCCGCGCCCGACGATCGCGGCCACGGGGTAGGCGAAGAAGACGGCGAAGAAAGCGACGGGCCCGGCCATGAGAGCGAGGCGTACGGCGCCTCCGTGCCCGCGCCGCCGCGCCCGCCGCTCCCGGCACCGCGAAGAGGTCAACAGACCGCCCCGTACGTCGCCCTGTTCGCCGCCCCGTCGTCGCAGGACGCCCCGCCGGGTCCGGCCGTCCTCCACGGCCCAGCCCTCGTCCTCGGTGGTTACTTCACTACGAGTGCCGACCACGACTGGATCCACTGCTCACGGTTGGCGGCGATCCGGTCGGGCGCCACGGTCTCGGGCCGGTCGACCGTCGCGCCGAACTTCGTGAAGAGCTCGGGGAGAGCGACGCCCTTGGCCACCGGATTGACAAACATGTTCAGCGGCATGTCCGCCTGGAACTTCTCACTGATCAGGAAGTCCAGCAGCGCCTTGCCACCGGCCTCGTTCTTCGCGCCGTCGAGCAGCCCGGCGAACTCGGTCTGCCGGAAGCAGGTCCCGGTGGCGACCCCCGTAGGGGCCTGCTGGGGCTGCGGCTTCGCGTACAGCACCTCTACGGGCGGGCTGGAGGCGTACGAGACGACCAGCGGCCGGTCGCCCTTGGCCTTCTCGCCGCCCGCGGAGCCGGAGAAGCTCTCGTTGTACGCCTGCTCCCAGCCGTCGACGACCTGGACTCCGTTGGCCTTGAGCTTCTTCCAGTAGTCCTGCCAGCCCTCCTCCCCGTAGCGCGCGACGGTGCCCAGGAGGAAGCCGAGACCGGGCGAGGACGTCGCGGCGTTCTCGGTGACGAGGAGGTTCTTGTACTGGGGCTTGATCAGGTCGTCGAAGGACTGCGGCGGCGCGAGCTTCTTGTCCGCGAAGTACTTCTTGTCATAGTTGACGCAGATGTCGCCGGTGTCGACCGGTGTCACCCGGTGCTTCTCCTTGTCGAGCCGCGCGCTCGCGTCGACACGGTCCAGGCCCTTTGCCTCGTACGGAGTGAACAGGCCATTGTCGAGTGCGCGGGAGAGCAGGGTGTTGTCGACGCCGAAGAACACGTCGCCCTGGGGTGATCCCTTGGTGAGGATCTCCTTGTTGAGTGCTTCGCCGGCGTCACCGCTCTTCAGGACCTTGACGGTGTAGCCGGTCTCCTTGGTGAACTCTTTCAGCACCGCGGGGGAGGCGTTGAACGAGTCGTGACTGACAAGGGTGACGGTCTTGGACTTCGTACCGTCGCTCCCCCCGTCGCCGGACGACGCGGAGCCGTCGGAGCCGCCGCACGCGGCAAGGGTGGCGACGCCGATCGCCGCGGCGATCGCGGCGGACGCCGCGCTTCTGGCGCCGGTACGGATACGGATGGTACCCACTGGTTTTCCTCCTGGGATGTCCAGGAGAAGACGCGGCCCCACCCGGGGCGGGCCGCTGGCGCGGACCGGTCCCCGGGCAGGGCGCAACAGCTTGAGTGATGTCCGAACTTCCTACCCAGAATGACCTGGGCAAGGTTCAGAGGGTCTGCGGCCGCTGCCCGTTCTCACGGACATGTGCCGCACTCTCAGCGCTGTGGCGCTCCCCTGTCGGAAAATATGCAATGTGTTTCGGGCCAAGGTTACCCCCAGGCCGCACTAGCGCTCCGTGGCGGCCAACTGTCCGCACGCACCGTCGATCTCCTGGCCCCGTGTGTCGCGTACGGTCACCGGTACGCCGTGTGCCGCGATCGCCTCGACGAACTTCTTCTCGTCCTCCGGGCGCGACGCCGTCCACTTCGAGCCGGGAGTGGGGTTGAGCGGGATCAGGTTGACGTGCACCCTCTTGCCCTTGAGGAGCCTGCCGAGCCGGTCGCCCCGCCACGCCTGGTCGTTGATGTCGCGAATCAGGGCGTACTCGATGGAGATCCGGCGGCCGGACTTCTCCGCGTACTCCCACGCGGCGTCCAGCACCTCCCGCACCTTCCAGCGTGTGTTGACCGGCACCAGGGTGTCGCGCAGTTCGTCGTCGGGAGCGTGCAGGGAGACCGCGAGCCGGCACTTGAAGCCCTCGTCGGCGAAGCGCAGCATCGCGGGCACCAACCCGACCGTCGAGACGGTGATCCCTCGCTGCGAGATACCCAGACCGTCCGGCTCAGGATCGGTGAGTCGGCGGATCGCGCCGACGACGCGCTTGTAGTTGGCGAGCGGCTCGCCCATGCCCATGAAGACGATGTTGGAGAGTCTCGCAGGGCCGCCGGCGACCTCACCGTCGCGCAGGGCACGCATCCCGTCGACGATCTGGTGGACGATCTCCGCGGTGGACAGGTTCCGGTCCAGACCGGCCTGGCCGGTCGCGCAGAAGGGGCAGTTCATCCCGCAGCCTGCCTGCGACGAGATGCACATGGTGACCCGGTCGGGATAGCGCATCAGCACGGACTCGACGAGGGTGCCGTCGTGCAGCCGCCAGAGCGTCTTACGGGTCGTGTCGTCGTCGCACGAGATGTGCCGCACCACCGACATCAGGTCGGGCAGCAGTTCCGTCGCGAGTTTCTGCCGCGCGGCGGCCGGGATGTCGGTCCACTGCTCGGGGTCGTGCGCGTAGCGCGCGAAGTAGTGCTGCGACAGTTGCTTGGCGCGGAACGCCTTCTCTCCGATGGCGGCGACGGCCTCGCGGCGCTCGGCGGGGGTGAGGTCGGCGAGATGCCGCGGGGGCTTCTTGGCTCCGCGCGGCGCGACGAAAGTGAGTTCTCCGGGTGCAGGCATGGTCCGTCCAGTGTCGCAGACGGCGCCCCGTGGCCCGTTCCCCGTATGCGGTGACATGGGAAAGGGGGCCGCCGCCCCGTGGGCGACGTACCCCCTCCTCTGCTGCGCGCTCCACGACCGCCGGCGCCCCGTACTGGGCGCCCGGTGCCGTACCGGCCACAGCCGCCCGTGTGCCTTGACAGGAAGCCCCCTGTGCTCTGCCGGGGCCCTGCCCGTCAGGACCCCACGAAGAGCACCAGAAGCAGCCAGACCACCGGCGCCGTGGGCAGCAGCGAGTCCAGCCGGTCCATGATCCCGCCGTGCCCCGGCAGCAGCGTGCCCATGTCCTTGATCCCCAGGTCGCGCTTGATCATGGACTCGCCGAGGTCGCCGAGCGTGGCGCTGGCCGCGACGGCCAGACCGATCAGCAGCCCCTGCCACCAGGCACCGCCGTCGATCAGGAACTCCATCAGGAGCGCGCCGGCCACCATCGCGAAGGTGACGGCGCCGCCGAGCCCCTCCCAGGTCTTGCCGGGGCTGATGCGCGGCGCGAGCTTGTGCGTACCGAAGCGCCAGCCGACGGCGTACGCGCCGGTGTCGCTGACGACGGTCAGCACGAGGAACATCAGCACGCGCTGCGAGCCGTCTCCCGCCGTGAGCATCATCGCGACGAAGGTCGCCAGGAACGGTACGTAGAACGCGGCGAAGACCCCTGCGGTGACGTCCTTGAGGTAACCCTCGGGCGGCTCCGTCATCCGCCAGATCAGCACGGCGAGCGCGGTGAGGGCCATCGCGACCCAGGCGCCCTCCGCGCCGCGCGCGTATCCGGCGACGACCATCGCGGCGCCACCCACCGCCAGCGGCACGAGTGGTGCCTTGATGCCCTTCTTCTCGTCGAGCCGTGAGGTGAGCTCCCACAGCCCCACGACCACGGCGATCGCGATGACGCCGACGAACACGGCCTTGACGATGAAGAGCGACGCGGCGACCACCGCGCCGAGCCCGACACCGACCCCTATGGCCGCACGCAGATCACGACCGGCCCGCTTCTTCGGCGGGGACGGCGGGGGGACGGCCATGGGCTCCTGCGGAGTCTCGTCACGGAACAGGGGGCCGCCCGGCCGAGCAGCCCCCCGGTCGTCATTCTGGTCCCCGCCGTTCGCGGGTTCGTCGGGCACGATGGGCATGGGCCGAGTCTGCTGTGCGGGATGCTCATCGTATGCGGGACCCGCCGGGGCGGCCCCCTGGTCGGTCGGTCCCCAGTAACCGGCTGTCGGCGAGGCCCCCCGGGAAGAGTCGTTCATCAGACCTCGAGCAGCTCGGCTTCCTTGTGCTTGAGCAGCTCGTCCACCTGTGCGACGTACTTCGCGGTGGTGTCGTCGAGCTCCTTCTCGGCGCGGCGTCCCTCGTCCTCGCCGACCTCGCCGTCCTTGATCAGCTTGTCGATCGTCTCCTTGGCCTTGCGGCGTACGGCGCGGATCGAGATCCTCGAGTCCTCCGCCTTGGTCTTGGCGACCTTGATGAACTCCTTGCGGCGGTCCTGGGTCAGCTCGGGGAACACCACCCGGATGATGTTGCCGTCGTTGCTCGGGTTGACGCCGAGGTCGGAGTCCCGGATGGCCTGCTCGATGTTGCGCAGCGCGCTCTTGTCGAACGGGGTCACCACAGCCATCCGCGCCTCGGGTACGGCGAACGAGGCGAGCTGGTTGATCGGGGTGAGGGCACCGTAGTAGTCCGCCACGATCTTGTTGAACATCGCCGGATGCGCACGCCCGGTGCGGATCGCGGCGAAGTCGTCTTTGGCGACCAGGACGGCCTTCTCCATCTTCTCCTCGGCCTCGAGGAGGGTCTCTTCGATCACCACTTGCTCCTGCGTGTCTTGGTGGGCCCGGCATGCTTGCCGGCCGGCGGAACCTGCGTCGCGTCTTGTCCTGCACGGTGTCCGACCGGCAGGGCTTTGTCCATCCTCCCCGTGCGGGGCAGCCCGGGATCAGCTCCGGGTGCCCTGGTCGCTCACGAGTGTGCCGATCTTCTCACCCTTGACCGCGCGCGCGATATTGCCTTCCTTCAGCAATTCGAAGACAAGGATCGGCAACCGGTTGTCCTGGCACAGCGTGATCGCGGTCATGTCGGCGACACGCAGGTCCCCGGCGATGACCTCGCTGTATTCGAGCGCGTCGAACTTGACCGCGTCGGGGTTGGTCTTGGGGTCGGAGTCGTACACCCCGTCCACGCCGTTCTTGCCCATCAGCAGCGCCTGGGCGTCGATCTCCAGGGCGCGCTGGGCGGCTGTGGTGTCGGTGGAGAAGTACGGCATGCCCATACCCGCGCCGAAGATGACCACGCGGCCCTTCTCCAGGTGGCGTACGGCGCGCAGCGGGATGTACGGCTCCGCGACCTGGCCCATGGTGATGGCCGTCTGCACGCGGGAGTCGATGCCTTCCTTCTCCAGGAAGTCCTGGAGAGCCAGACAGTTCATGACCGTACCGAGCATGCCCATGTAGTCGGAGCGGGCCCGGTCCATGCCGCGCTGCTGGAGTTCGGCGCCGCGGAAGAAGTTTCCGCCGCCCAGGACGACCGCGATCTGGGCGCCGTCGCGGACGACGGCGGCGATCTCGCGGGCGATGGCGTGGACGACGTCGGGGTCGACTCCGAGCGCCCCTCCGCCGGCGAACGCCTCACCGGACAGCTTCAGCATGAAGCGTCGCTTCTTGCCGTCGTCGCTCTTCTCGACGCTCTTGTCGGCCTGTTCCATGGAGATCTCCTCGTGCACATACGAAGAAGGCCATTGCCGGGGTCCTTACGGTTCCCTGTGCGGCAATGGCCTCCTCGTCAGATCTGCGGTCGCCCGGCCGCCTGCGAAGTAATGCCGTCAGGCACACGCGAGCGACTGCCTCCGACCCTATCGGGGTCTTTGGTTGATCGCGTACGGACTCAGACGCCGACCTTGATGCGCGAGAAGCGCTTCAGGGTGACGCCGGCCTCGTCCAGAATCTTCTGGACGGACTTCTTGTTGTCCTTCGCGAAAGCCTGCTCCAGAACGACGTTCTCCTTGAAGAAGCCGTTGACGCGACCCTCGATGATCTTCGGAAGGGCGGCCTCGGGCTTGCCCTCCTCGCGCGAGGTGGCCTCGGCGACGCGGCGCTCCTTCTCGACCGTCTCGGCCGGGACCTCGTCGCGGTTGAGGTACTTCGGCGCGAAGGCCGCGATGTGCTGCGCGACGTCCTTGGCGACCTGGGCGTCTTCCTTGTCCAGCTCGACCAGAACGCCGACCTGCGGCGGGAGGTCGGGCATGGTGCGGTGCATGTACGCGGCCACGTAACCGCCGGTGAACTGCGCGAAGCGGTCCAGGACGATCTTCTCGCCCAGGTTCGCGTTCGCCTCGTCCACGTACGCCTGGACGGTCTTGCCGGCCTCGATCTCGGAGGCGAGCAGCGTGGCCAGGTCGGCCGGGGACGTCGCGGCGACGTGGGCGGCGAGCGTGTTGGCGACGGCCTGGAACTTGTCGCCCTTGGCGACGAAGTCCGTCTCGCACTTCAGCTCGAGAAGGACGCCGGAGGTCTTGTCGTCGGAGATGAGAGAGATGACGGCGCCGTTCTCGGCCGAACGGCCCTCGCGCTTGGCGACGCCCTTCTGACCCTTGACGCGGAGCGTCTCGACGGCCTTGTCGACACTGCCGTCGGCCTCTTCCAGGGCCTTCTTGCAGTCCATCATGCCGGCGCCGGTGAGCTCGCGGAGCTTCTTGACGTCAGCGGCGGTGAAGTTCGCCATGATCTGTAATTCTCTTTCGAAGGTCTGAAAGATCTACGGGTGAACGGCGGGGGCCGATGGGCCCCCGCCGTCAACTGCCGAACCTGGTGAGGGTCAGGCCTGCTCGGTGTCCGCGGCCGGGGTGTCGGCGGCGGGCGTCTCAGCCGGCTTCTCGGCCTCGGCCTCGGCGGCCGGAGCGGCAGCGGCCTCGGCCGGCTTCTCGGCGTCGTCCTTCTTCTCGCCCTCGAGCAGGTCGCGCTCCCACTCGGCGAGGGGCTCGCCGGCGGCCTTCTCGCCCGGCTTCGAGTCACCGGTGGCGACGCCCGAGCGGGCGATGAGGCCCTCGGCGACAGCGTCGGCGATCACGCGGGTGAGCAGGGTGACGGAGCGGATCGCGTCGTCGTTGCCCGGGATCTTGTAGTCGACCTCGTCGGGGTCGCAGTTGGTGTCGAGGATCGCGACGACCGGGATGTGGAGCTTGCGCGCCTCACCGACGGCGATGTGCTCCTTCTTGGTGTCGACGATCCAGACGGCGCTGGGCACCTTCTGCATCTCACGGATACCACCGAGGGTCTTCTCCAGCTTGGCCTTCTCGCGGGAGAGAACCAGCAGCTCCTTCTTGGTGAGGCCGGAGGCGGCCACGTCCTCGAAGTCGATCTGCTCAAGCTCCTTCAGACGCTGGAGGCGCTTGTAGACGGTGGAGAAGTTGGTCAGCATGCCGCCCAGCCAGCGCTGGTTGACGTAGGGCATGCCCACGCGCGTCGCCTGCTCGGCGATGGCTTCCTGCGCCTGCTTCTTCGTACCGACGAACATGATGGAACCGCCGTGGGCGACGGTCTCCTTGACGAACTCGTAGGCGCGGTCGATGTACGACAGCGACTGGAGCAGGTCGATGATGTAGATGCCGTTGCGCTCCGTGAAGATGAAACGCTTCATCTTCGGGTTCCAGCGACGGGTCTGGTGACCGAAGTGGACGCCGCTTTCCAGCAGCTCCCGCATCGTGACGACGGCCATGGCCGTACTCCTTGAGGTACTCGGTTGTCGCGTCCGCCGGACGGCAGTCGCGCCTGACGCCCCGATTGCGCTGTGCCACGGGACAGTCCGAGACCGAGAAGCGCTGGCACCGGCGCGAAGAGGCCGATGACGGGGCGTGCGAAGTCGACCCGGTGACCCGGATCGCCACATGAAGTGTACGGGACCTTCGCACCCTCGGGTGACGGCGTTATCCACAACCGGTCAGTTGTCCACAGATCTGGTTCATGATCAGCGCGGTCGGGCCGCTCGGGTCCACCGTGTATCGCATGATCACTCGTCGCGCCACACGCCGTCCGCTGTTCCCGCGCCTGCTCTCCCGCGCCGGCGCGCATGTCCTCAAGCCCTCCTTCGCCCCTGCCCTCACGCTGGCGCTCTCACTCGTCGTGGGGCTGGTCTGGGCCGCTCCCGCCTCACCCGCCTCGGCACCCGCTCCGGCCGGGACACCTTCCCCGACCGGGCCGCCCGTCGATGTGCCGCACGGTGTTCCGCCCGGCGTTTCCTCCGACGTTCCCGACGGCCGCCGGTCCTGGCCGGTGGGGACGCGCCCCACCGTGCTGCGCGGCTGGCAGCCTCCGGCCACGGGGTACGGGCCCGGTCACCGCGGCGTGGACCTCGCGGCGTCCGCGGGTGCCCCGGTTCGGGCGGCGGCGTCGGGGCAGGTCTCCTTCGCGGGCCCGGTGGCGGGGCGCGGGGTGGTCTCGATCACCCTGCCGGGCACGGGCGACCCAGCGCTGCGTACCACCTACGAACCGGTGGATCCGCTGGTCAAGAAGGGCGACCAGGTCGTGGCCGGCCAGGTGGTCGGAGTGCTGGCGGCCGGTCCTTCCCACTGCCCGACGACCTGCCTTCACTGGGGGCTGCTTCGGGGTGAGACCTATCTGGACCCGCTGTCGCTGCTGCCCCCGAGCCTGCTCCGCCGGGGCCCTGCTCGGCTGCTGCCGGTGCGGGGAGTGCCGGAACCGCCCGCGTCGACGGTCCGGACCGCGGCCGGAACACCGCGTCCGACGCGGCCCGCACGGTCGGCCGGGGAGTCGGTCCCGGTCGGTGCGTACGGCGCCTCCTACGGGCCGTACCCGATGTACGGGCTGTGCGCGCTGACCCTGCTGGCAGTGGCGGTGGCGGTCGGGGCACGTCGTCGGGGGCACCACCGTCCGCCCGGCGATGGAGGTGAGCCCGCGCCCCGCCATGTACGGCTCACGCATACGGCGGCGAGCATCCGCCGCGCCGTACGCCGGCACCGCGCGCTCGCCGGGTTCAGCCCCGTACGCCGCGCAGCGCCATGGAGACCGCGGCCTCGGCGATCTCCGGGGGCGCCTCGGCCGCGCCGAGTTCGATGCGGCGAACCGCCGCGTCCACCACGCCCTGGAGCAGCATCGCGGCCAGCCGTGGCTGCTCATGGCCCAGTTCGGCCAGGGCTTCGACGATCATGGCGACCAGGCCGCCGTGCGCGGCGCGGATCTTCTCCCGGGCTCCGGCGTCCAGTTCGCTCGCGGAGATGGCGACGACCGCGCGGTGGCGCCGGTCACCGACCAGGGCGAGTTGCTGCCGTACGTACGCCTCGATCTTGGCCTCGGGGGTGTCCGCGCCGGCCAGGGCCGCCTCGACCTCCGCCGCCCAGACCGGGAAGTCGACGGCACACAGTTCCTCGACGACGGCGGCGCGCGAGCGGAAGTACTCGTAGACCGAGGACCTGGCGAGGCCCGTGCGCTCGGCGAGGGCGGGGAAGGTCAGCGCTTCCGTACCGCCTTCGGACAGGAGGGAGCGCGCGGCGTCCAGCAGGGCGCCGCGTTGCATGGTCCGGTGCTCGGCCACGGAGGCCGCTCGAATCCTGGGCACGCCTCCACTTTACGGATGAGGCCGCGGCGGCACAGCCTCAGCGTCCGACGTCGGCCAGCTTGGCCCGCAGCTGGAGGACGGATTTTGTGTGGATCTGGCTGACCCTGCTCTCGGTCACGCCGAGCACATTGCCGATCTCGGCGAGGGTCAGGCCCTCGTAGTAGTAGAGCGTGACCACGGTTTTCTCCCGGTCGGGGAGGGTGTTGATCGCGCGCGCCAGCAACCGTCTCAGCTCACGGTCCTCGGCGACCTCCACCGGATTGTCGGCGGCGGTGTCCTCCAGGGTGTCCATGAGGCTGAGCCGCTCGCCGCCCTCACCGCCGACGTGGAGCAGTTCCTCCAATGCCACGACGTTCGCCAGGGACAACTGGCTGAAAACCGCGTGCAGTTCCTCCAGGGCGATCCCCATCTCGGCAGCCACCTCGCCCTCGGAGGGGGTGCGCCTGAGCTGGGCTTCCAGGGTGGCGTAGGCACGCTCAACAGCTCGCGCCTTCTGCCGCACGGACCGCGGGATCCAGTCCAGCGCCCGGAGTTCGTCGATCATGGCCCCGCGGATCCGGGTGATCGCGTAGGTCTCGAACTTGATCGACCGCTCGATGTCGAACTTCTCGATCGCGTCGATGAGCCCGAAGACCCCGGAGGAGACGAAGTCCGCCTGCTCGACGTTGGCGGGCAGCCCGACACTGACCCGGCCCGCGACATATTTCACCAGCGGCGAGTAGTGCAGGATGAGCTGCTCGCGCAGCCGGCCGTCGCCCGTGGTCTTGTACGACCGCCACAACTCGTCGAGAGACGAGGGTGCGGGGGAACGCACGGCGCTCCGGGCAGCCGGGGGCGCTGCCGCGCGGTCAGACCCGGAGGTGTGCTGGGGCATGCGTCGCCTTGAGCCGTTCTGCCGTGAAGTGCGGGGGGACATCTCGCTGGACCTGATTCCAGGCGAGCGTAGCGTGACTGAAGCGTCGCGCTGCGCGAGGAGCGGATGGCCGGGCCCGCGCCGGTGAATGCCGTCGGCCACACATTCGATCGGATGCCGACCCCGCCAGGATCTGTCCGGGCGCCGGCCTGACGGGGGTCACCGAGAGCGGTACGAGGATCATCCCTCTCACCTTTTCACCCGAATGCCCCCGGTCAAGCACCGCCTCGCCGCGCGGCGGTCTCCGGTGTGGACCGGGAGGCCAACTGCCACCGGTCGCCGTGCCGTTCGACGAACCCCAACGAGTGGAGTTCGTACAGCCTGCCGAGTGCCTCGTCCGTCGTCGTGCCCGCGTCCCGAGCGATCTCCCGCCCCTCGGCGGACCTCCGTCCCGGCAAGGCCTCCAGGACCCGCGCACTGACCGGATCGAGCAGATCCCTGGGGAGTACCGGGCCCCGGCGCGCCGGAGCCAGCTCCCCGATGTCCCCGACGAGTTCGGCCACTTCGGCAGCGTCCGTGACCAGCACGCCCTCACCGCGCAGCAGTTCGTGCACGCCCGCCGAGAGCCCGCTGGTGACGGGTCCCGGAACCCCCATCGTGAACCGCCCCAGCCGTTGGGCGCAGCGCGCCGTGACCAGCGAGCCGCTGCGGTACTCCGCCTCCACCACGACGGTGCCTCTGGTGAGCGCGGCGATGACGCGGTTGCGCAGCACGAATCTGCTGCGGGTCGGATGGTCGCCCGGTGGCAATTCGCCGATGACCAGGCCCTGTTCAGCGATCCGGCCGACGAGTTCGGCGTGGCCCGGCGGGTAGACCACGTCGACGCCGCAGGCGAGGACGGCCACGGTCGCCCCGTCGGCCGCCAGGGCGCCGCGGTGGGCCGCGCCGTCGACACCGAACGCGGCGCCCGAGGTCACCACCCAGCCGCGCTCGGCAAGACCGGAGCCGAGACTCGCCGCCATATGTGCCCCGTACGGAGTACATGCGCGGGCGCCGACGACGGCGACGGAGCGCAGGGACCAGATCCGCAGATCCGGTCGTCCGCGGATCCACAGGCCGATGGGCCGGGCCGCGCCGAGGTCGTCGAGCTGGCTGGGCCACTCCGCGTCACCGGGGCAGACGAACCGGCCGCCGGCCGCGGTGATCGCCGAGAGATCGCGCTCGGGGACGGCCCGCGCCGCCCTGGCGCGGTAGCCGTCGAGCCGGCGCTCGGTGGCTCCCGTGAGCTGCCGGCGCGCGGCGTCCCGGGCTCCGGCCGGTGACGAGAGCAGGTCGAGCAGCCCCACGGCGCCCCAGGTGCGCAGCCAGCGGCCGCCCTGTTCGTCTCCCGGTTCGAGGATCCGGGTGAGTGCGGCGCGCGCCAGCCGCTCCTGGGGGCTGACGGGCGTCATGAGGTGCCTCCCGTCACGGCGCCGGCGCCTCGGGCGATGCCGGTGCGCAGTTCCAGGGCGAGGTCCACGTGGTGGGCTTCCGGCCGGTCGCACCCGGCGAGGTCCGCGACCGTCCAGGCGACTCTCAGGATCCGGTCGATGCCGCGGGCAGTGAGCAGTCCGCGTTCCAGGTCCCGTTCCGCGGCGGCCAGCGCCCCGGGGGAGACCGGCCAGCGGGTTCTCAGCTCATGGCCCGGGACCTCACTGTTGACCGACCAGGGCGTCGTGTCCAGCCGCGCCGCCGACCGCGCTCTGGCCTCCTGCACCCGCGCCGCGACCGCGGCGGTCGACTCGCCCCGGCCGCCCTGCCCCAGCAGATCCGCCCGGGTGACCGGCTGAACGTTCACCCGCAGGTCGACCCGGTCGAGCAGTGGCCCGGAGAGGCGCGACTGATAGCGGCGGATCGCCGAGGGCGGACACTCGCATCCCGCGCCGTTCAAGGTGTGCCGGCCGCAAGGGCACGGGTTGGCCGCGAGCACCATCAGGAAGCGCGCCGGCAGCCGCACCACCCCCGCGCTGCGCGCCACAACCACATGGCCCGACTCCAGGGGCTGCCGCAGGGCGTCCAGCGCCCGCCCGGAGAATTCCGGCGCTTCGTCCAGAAAAAGCACCCCTCGGTGCGCCAGCGAGACCGCGCCGGGGCGTGGCAGTCCGTTCCCGCCGCCGACCAGTGACTGCATGGTCGCCGAGTGGTGCGGTGCGCAGTACGGGGGTGTGTGGACGAGCGGTTCGCCCGGCGGGAGGATGCCCGCGACCGAGTGGACCGCGGTGACCTCCAGGGATTCCTGTCTGGTCAGCGGCGGCAGAACGGCGGGCAGCCGTTCCGCGAGCATGGTCTTGCCCGCGCCCGGCGGCCCCTGGAGCAGCAGATGATGCCCGCCGGCCGCGGCCACCTCCAGCGCCGTGCGGGCCGCGGCCTGGCCCGCCACGTCCGCGAGGTCCGGCCGGTGCCCGCCACCCGGCCCGCTCGCGGCGAGACCGGTGCCCACTCCGGCTCCCGGCATCATGAGCCCGGCCAGCATGGGGTCAGGACGGTCCTGCCGGGGCTCCTGCGGCTCTTCCGGGACCGCCTCGCCGGTCAGTACGGCGATGAGCTGGCGCAGGCTCCGTACGCCGAGGACGGAGACTCCCGGCACCAGTGAGGCCTCTCCCGCGGTCTGCTCGGGGACGACGACCTGGTGGTACCCGGCCTCCGCCGCGGCGAGCACCGCGGGCAGGACTCCGCGCACGGGCCGGACCCGCCCGTCCAGGCCCAGCTCTCCGATGAGCACCAGGTCCGCGATGGCCTTGGGATCGATGCGCTCGGCCGCGCCGAGTACGGAGCAGGCCACGGCGAGGTCGAAGCCGCTGCCGCCCTTCGGTACCGAGGCGGGGCTGAGCCCGACCGTGAGCTTCTTCTGCGGCCACTCCGCGCCGGAATTGACGACGGCGGCCCTTACCCGGTCACGGCTCTCCACCAGGCTCTTGTCCGGGAGCCCGACCAGGGTGAAGGCGGCCACACCTGGCTCCAGATCGGCCTGGACCTCGACGACCACGCCCTCGACACCCACCAGCGCGACCGAACACGCGCGTGCGAACCCCATCAGGCCACCCCCCGCGCGTGCTCGACCTCGGGGGCGCCCCGCCGGGGCAGCACCACACCGATCAGGTCGATCCGTACGCCGCCGGGCGGTGGACCGCCGTGACGGTCCAGCCAGCAGGCGGCCAGCCGCCGCAGCCGGTCTGCCTTCTCCGGTGTGACCGCCGCCATCGGATGTTCGAACGAACCCGCCCTGCGTGTCTTCACCTCACAGACGACCAGCGTCTCCCGGCCCCGCGTGTCGCTGTCCCGGGCGACGATGTCGATCTCGCCCGTCCTGCCGCACCGCCAGTTGCGGGCCAGCACGATCATCCCCGCCGCGACCAGCCGCCGCGCCGCCAGATTCTCGCCGTACCTTCCGAGTGCCCCCGTCGCGTTCATCTCGGCACCACCTCCGGCACCGACTCTGACGCGATCTCCCGATATGAGTGGATCTTGGTGGAAAACCTATCGGATGTGGATAACTCGCTCACCCGTCAGAGTGATCGGTTCCGAATGATCAGCCCCGGACAAAGCGGGACGGCACGGTGCGAAGCAGTGCCGCCGACCGGACGAATCGCGCGTCTCAGCCGCCGGGCAGTTCGAGATCGCTCTTGTTCAGCTCCTCGATATTCACATCCTTGAACGTGAGCACCCGTACCTGTTTGACGAACCTGGCCGGCCGGTACATATCCCAGACCCACGCATCCGCCATCGTGACCTCGAAAAAGACCTCGCCCTGAACCGAGTGCACCTGCATCTCGTAATCGTTGGTGAGATAGAAACGACGCTCGGTCTCGATCACGTATTTGAACAGACCGACGACATCGCGGTACTCCCGGTAGAGCTTCAGCTCCATCTCGGTCTCGTACTTTTCGAGGTCCTCGGCGCTCATGGCATGTTCCCCTTCAGCCGTACGTGCCCCTATTGTGCTCCGGCCCCCGCGCCGCTAGACGTGCTCGGGCGCGAGGTCCACCGGCGTGCCCGGGGGACCCTCGTCGAGCAGCGTGCGCAGCAGCTCGGCGAGCCTGGTCGGATACACCGTCTCACGCGCCGCCGACAGTTCGGCGGAGGTCCACCACCTCAGCCCCGCGACGCTGCGTCGCTCCAGGTCGGTGAGGTCACCGAGGGCGGCCTCGGTCTGCGCCGTACGTGCCAGGAAGTACCACTCGTCCTGATCCCAGCGGCGGCCGTCGAACGGGAAGGAGCAGACCCTGCGCCAGAGCACGGGCCCCAGCTCCACCTGTGTGATCCCCGTCTCCTCGGCCAGCTCGCGCAGCGCGGCCTCCTCCCGGCTCTCGCCGCCCTCCAGGCCACCGCCGGGCGTGAACCACCATTGCTGGTCGGGATGGCCCGGCTCGTACCCGTGCAGCAGCAGGATGCGGTCATCGGGGTCGAGCAGCACCACCCGCGCCACCTTCCTGACCGGGCGCGTGTCCGCCTTCACCCCGGGCCGTCCGTCAGACGGCATGTGCGGACGCCCCCTCGCCACGGGGCTCGCTCCGGCGGCGCCGCGAGATCCACCGCACCACCGGCACATACGCCGCACCGCCGAAGATCAGCAGCGTGCCGCCCACCACGGCCGCGACCAGCGGTTCCAGCGGCCCGGGCGCGGACACGCCGCCCGGCAGCGCCGCGAAGGCCGCGGGCCGGCCGATCATGCCGCCCAGCGGCCACGCCACGGCGTCCACGCGCGCGTCCACGGCCGTGCGCGGTACCGAGCCCTGGGTGGGGTCCTGGAGGTGTACGCGGGAGTCCAGCGAGCCGCTGCGCTCATCGCCGAGCAGGAAGAGCTGTCCCTCGGGCACGGTCGCGTCGAAGTCGGTCGTGGAGGCGCGTCCGCCGAGCATGCCCTGCACGTACGGTTCCTCGACCGGTTTGCCGTTGACCGTCAGCCGGCCGGAGGCGTCGCAACAGGCGACCGTGTCGCCTCCGACGCCGACCACGCGCTTGACCATCGGCAGGTCGCCCCACTCGGAGTCCCTGAAGACGACCACGTCGCCGCGGCGCACGTCGCCACCGGAGATCCGCTGGGCCAGCACCCGGTCCCCCGACTTCACGGTCGGGTCCATCGAATTGGTGGGCACGGTGTAGGGCCGGTATTCGACCGCGGCCCAGACGAACCCTCCGAGAAAGAGCACACAGCCGACGGCCACGGCCAGCCCCGACAGCACGCTGCCGAGCCGGCCGTGGCCGCTGTTCCTACGTTCTGTTGTGCTCATCCCAGCACTCCCCCCGTTCGGAGAACGATCTGGGACGGCACCCTACCCGGCGGTACTCCGGCGGGTCAGCCTCCTTCTGCGCCACAACACGATCGGCACGGCTCCGGCCAGAGCGAGCGCCCCCGGTGTGGCGGCCGTCGCGACGGAGGCCGCGGCGCTCAGCCCCGACTGGTCGAACGTGTCGGGCACCGGCAGCAGGGACCAGCGGGTGACCGGCCAGGCGACGACGACCGCGCGGCCCACGACGTCCTCGTTCAGGACCGTGCCGTTGCCGGGAAGCTCCTGGTGATAGCGGGAGTCCAGCGAATTCTGCCGGTGGTCGCCCATCACCCAGATGCTGTCCTTGGGCACCTTGATCGGGCCGAACGGCTCGTCGTCGCACGGGGTGTTGCCGGGGTAGATGTAGTCCGTCTCGTTCAACGCCAGGCCGTTGACATGGACCTTTCCACCCTTTTTGCACTCCACCGTGTCGCCGCCGACCGCGATGACCCGCTTGATCAGGTCCTTCTCGTCGGAAGAAGGCATCAGGCCGATCTGGCCGAGGAACCACTGCACCGCGTTCGGCTCGGGGGTCTCGGCGCCGTCCAGCCAGCCGCCCGGGTCGTTGAAGACGACCACCTCGCCGCGCTGCGGTTCGGCACCGAACCACGGCGTGAGCTTGTCCACCAGCACCCGGTCACCGCGCTGCAGGGTGTCCTGCATCGAGTCCGAGGGGATCGAGAACGCCTGGACCAGAAAAGCCTTGATCAGGAAGGCCAACAGAAGCGCGATCCCGATCAACAGGGGCAGTTCCTTCCAGAAGGAACGCGGCTTCCTCGGCGCCGTCGCACCGTCTCCGTCCGGCCCGTCCCCGCTGTCGCCCCGCTGCTCCGCCGGCTTGTCCGTCACGGCTTCGGGCGACTCGGCGAGCTGCTCGCGTCCCTCCTCGGGATCGTCGTGTCCGGATCGTGCGCCGACCGCCACATCCCCCACATCCACTCCTTACTCCGCGCGAATACTCTGTGTGATCGCCTGCCCCGGAGGAGGGACAGGCCCACCACTCCCATAACGAGCGGGAGTTCCGCAGGGGTCGGGAGCCGGACCAATCCGTTTCGATCCTGGGACGACAGACTATTCGACGGCCCCGTCGCCGTCGTCGGCGCGGCACGCGCGTCGGGTACGGAAGCGAAGGTCGACCGCTGCTCCAGCCCGCTCCAGTGGTCGAGCGGCCAGGCGATGACCACTGCGCGGCCCACGACTCCCGCCTCGGAGACCGTCCCGTTGTACTCCTCCTGCAGATGGAAACGTGAATCGGCCGAATTGGAACGGTGATCGCCCATGACGAAGATGCGCCCCGCGGGGACCTGCACCTCGAAGGGGATGGTCGAGGGCGCGTTGCCGGGATTCAGGTACTGCTCGGTGAGGGGCATGCCGTTGACCGTCACCTTGCCGTTGACGTCACAGCACTTGACGGTGTCGCCGCCCACCGCGACGACGCGCTTGATCAGGTCCTTGTCGTCGGCCGACGGCAGCAGTCCGATGGCGGACAGCCCTTCCTTGAGCTGCTTGACCACCACCGGGGAGTTGTCCGGTGGGGGTTGCTCGTCCTGGAGCCAGTTGCCGGGGTCCTTGAAGACCACGACATCGCCCCGCTGCGGCTTGGACCCGAACCAGGGGGTGAGCTTGTCCACCAGTACCCGGTCGCTGATCCTGATCGTCTGCTCCATGGATCCCGAGGGGATCACGAAGGCCTGCACCAGGAACGTCTTGAGGACGACGGCGATCAGCAGCGCCACCGTGATCAGCAGCGGAATCTCCTTGGCCGCGGAGCGGCTGCGCCGCCGCTTCACCTTCTTGGCGAGCTTGCGCCGCTCCGCCCGGCCCGGCAGCGCCCGTCCCGTGGTGGGCCGGGAGCCGGTCGGCAGCCTGGTGTCGTACCCGTGATTCGCCGGGCGTCCGCGCTTACCCATGGGCACCGCTCCCCGGCCCCGGAACCTCCGTGAAGGCGTCAGTGGACTCCAGGCCCGACCAGCGGCCTATGGGCCAGCCGATCCAGTCCGCCCTGCCGATCACTCTCTCCACGGGCACCATCCCGCCTCCCGGCTCTCCGAGATGATCCCGGGAGTCACGCGAATTACTGCGATGATCGCCCATCACCCACAGGGTTCCCTCGGGCACGACGATGTCGAAGGGCACGCGGGAGGGTGCGTCACCGGCGTGCAGATACCGCTCGTCGACGGCCCGGCCGTTCACTTCGACCCTGCCCCCCTTGTCGCAGCAGACCACACGGTCACCCCCCACACCGACCACGCGCTTGACGAAATCGGTCTCGGCGGGCTCGGCGAGTCCGAGGGCCGCGGCCGCCCCGTGCAGCAGCCCGGTGACGGGGTTCTCACGGGCCGGCTCCTGTACGAAGGACCCGGTGCCGTCGAAGACGATCACGTCACCACGCTGCGGCTCAGTACCGAAACGGTACGCCAACTTGTTGACGAGCACGCGGTCTCCGACATGGAGGGTGGGCTCCATCGAGCCACTGGGGATCAGAAACGGCTGGAGCACGAACGTGCTGAAGAGCAGCAGGAAGACCGTGCAGACCAGGCCGAGAAGCCCCGTACGGCGCCAGGAGAGCCATGAACTCCCCCTGGCACCCTCGTCCCTGGCGAACCAGGGAGAACGCGAGAAGCGCGGCCGCTCTTCCGCCCCCGCGGGGGTGTCGGAAGAGCGGTCGCGCTTCTCGTGCTGTGCTTCGGTGTCCATCGGGGCCAGATCTTATCCGGCGGCCCTGTACACCTGGCGTGAGAAGAGGCCCGGCCGCGGGCGTGAGAAGTATCCCGCTCGCGGCCGTGAGGGCTCAGCGGTCGCGCTTCTCCTTGATCTTCGCGGCCTTGCCGCGCAGCTCACGGAGGTAGTACAGCTTGGCGCGGCGGACGTCACCGCGGCTGACCAGCTCGATCTTCTCGAAGATCGGGCTGTGCACCGGGAAGGTGCGCTCGACGCCGACGGAGAACGAGACCTTGCGGACCGTGAAGGTCTCGCGGACGCCCGAACCCTGGCGGCGGATGACGACACCCTTGAACTGCTGGATACGGGAGCGGTTGCCCTCGATGACCCGTACGTGCACGTTGACCGTGTCACCGGGGCGGAAGGCGGGGAGGTCGCTGCGGAGCGACGCGGCGTCGACGGAGTCGAGCAGGCTGGCCATGAAGGTCTGCTTCCTCGCTGATGCCACAGGTCATCAGCGGATGATCGGGAGAGTGTTGAGTGCCGTTCGCGTCGGGCGGGCGTCGGTCCCCCTGTGGCAGGGGCGCACGCCGGACGTACAGCAGCGGCCTATTCTTCCACGTCGCCGGGCCTGCGCCAAAATCGGCCACCGGGCTCCGGCGCCCAACCGAGGATGGAGAGCGTCTCGCGGTCCTTCTTGTCGAAGGCCGCGGGGTCGCACCGCTCGATCAGATCGGGCCGGTTGAGCGCCGTACGGCGGAACGCCTCGTCGCGGCGCCACCGCGCGATCTTCCCGTGGTGGCCGCTGAGCAGGACGTCCGGGATGCCGCGTCCGCGCCACTCGGGCGGCTTGGTGTAGACGGGGCCCTCCAGCAGGTCGGCCATGGCGCCGGGGGCGAACGAGTCGTCGCGGTGCGACTCGGCGTTGCCGAGGACGCCGGGCAGCAGCCGGGCCACGGCCTCCGTGATCACCAGGACCGCGGCCTCGCCGCCGGCCAGCACGTAGTCGCCGATGGACACCTCGACCACGGGGATCCGCGTCGCGTACTCGTCGACGACCCGGCGGTCGATGCCCTCGTAGCGGGCGGGTGCGAAGAGCAGCCAGGGACGCTCCGAGAGCTCCACGGCGAGCTTCTGGGTGAAGGGGCGGCCGCTGGGCGTGGGAACGACCAGGACGGGGCCGTACGCGCCCGCCTCGTAGCCGTCGGCGAGCGTCTCGTCGAGGGCGTCACCCCAGGGACCGGTCTTCATGACCATGCCCGGACCGCCGCCGTAGGGGGTGTCGTCGACCGTGTTGTGCCGGTCGTACGTCCACTCACGCAGGTCGCGCACGTGCACGTCGAGGCGTCCGCGTGCCCGGGCCTTGCCGACGAGTGAGACGTTCAGCGGCTCCAGGTACTCCGGGAAGATCGTGACGACATCGATCCTCATCGGTCCTCGGCCTCTCCACCGGACCCGCCGGGCACGATCTCCGCGCGGTCGTCGATCAGCCCGGGCGGCGGGTCGATCACGGCCCGCTGCTCCGCCAGGTCGATCTCGGTGACGATCTCCTCGACGAAGGGGATCATCACCTCGCTGCCGTCGGGGCGTTCCACGATGAACAGGTCCTGCGAGGGCAGATGCGAGATCTCGGTGATCCGGCCGACCTCCGTACCGTCGGCCAGGACGACATCCAGGTCCATCAGCTGATGGTCGTAGAACTCCTCCGGGTCCTCGGGAAGTTCCTCCGGGTCGACCTCGGCGATCAGCAGGACGTTACGGAGCGCCTCGGCGCCCGTACGGTCGCGTACGCCCGCGAAACGCAGCAGCAGCCTGCCGCTGTGCACGCGGCCCGCCTCGATGGTCAGGGGCCCCGCCGAGGCCGGTTCCGTGGCGAGGACGGCACCGGGGCCGAGCCTCATCTCGGGCTCGTCCGTACGCACCTCGACGGTGACCTCACCCTTGATGCCGTGGGCGCGGCCGATCCGCCCGACTACCAACTGCACTGCCGATCCACCCTTTGTGTGGCTGAGCCGCCGGCGCTCCCGCGGAGGTGGTCGCTCACCGTTGTGCTTGCTCAATTGATGGTTGTGTCACTACGGAACAGCACGGGGCCGCACAGCGCGGGGCTGAACAGCACGGGCCGGGAAGGGCCGTGGCCCTTCCCGGCCCGTGCCGGCTGTTCTGGTGTGTCAGCGGACCTGGTCCACGTCGACGAGGTCGACGCGGATGCCACGGCCGCCGAGGGCGCCCACGACCGTCCGCAGAGCACGCGCGGTGCGGCCGTTGCGGCCGATCACCTTGCCGAGGTCGTCCGGGTGCACCCGGACCTCCAGCACCCGGCCGCGACGCAGATTGCGCGAGGCGACCTGCACTTCGTCCGGGTTGTCGACAATGCCCTTCACGAGGTGCTCGAGAGCCTCCTCGAGCATGCTCAGGCTCCGGTCGACTCGGCGGCGGCCGAGGACTCGGCCTCGTCGGCCTTCTTGTCGGACTTCTTGGCCTTCTGCGTGATGGCCTCGCCCTTGGGCTCGTCGCCGGCGTCCTTGGCAGCGGCCTCGAAGAGGGCGCGCTTGTCGGCCTTCGGCTCCGGCTGGAGGAGCGGCGCGGGGGCCGGGAGGCCCTTGTGCGCCTGCCAGTCGCCGGTGAGCTTGAGGATCGCGAGAACCGGCTCGGTCGGCTGGGCGCCGACGGACAGCCAGTAACGCGCGCGGTCCGAGTCGACCTCGATGCGCGAGGGGTTCTGCACCGGGTGGTACAGACCGATCTCCTCGATGGCCCGGCCGTCACGGCGGGTACGGGAGTCGGCGACGATGATGCGGTAGTGAGGCGAACGGATCTTGCCCAGACGCTTCAGCTTGATCTTGACTGCCACTGGAGTGGTGTCTCCTGGTCTTGACGTGGTTGGGCACAGCGGGATGCCGCGTGGGGTTGCGGTACCCGATCTGCCCGATGGACGCGTCAGCCGGAGGAGAGAGGGGTCCTGTGCGACTGTCGAGTACGGCTGGCCATTCTGCCACACCCCGGCGCCGGGGGTGACCCGGCCGGGGTACGGCGTACGGCTCCGGCCCCGTGTGTGAACGGGGCCGTGCCGCGGTACGAGCCGTCGGCCCGCGGCGGCGCGTGGCCGCCGGGGACAGGGTCTAGCTCGCGGCGGCGACCACTTCCGGAATCCGGAAGGGTTTGCCGCAGCCGCCGCAGACGATCGGGGCCTGGGCGAGGACCGATGGGACGACGCGTACGTTCCGGCCGCAGTCGCAGACCGCTTTGACCCGCACGCCGCCGCCGGACGAGCCGTGCCGGGCGGCCGGGCCGCGGAAACTGCGCTTGGTGTCGGCGGCCGTCGCGACCGTGTGCGCCTTGAGGGCGCGCTGGAGCCGCTCGATGGTGGGGCGGTATCGGCGCTTCGCCTCGGGGCTGAGCGAGACCAGGGAGAACCCACTGCTGGGATGCGGCTCCTCGGGATGGTCGAGGCCCATCTCCTCGGCGATCGCAAGGAATCGGCGGTTGTGGTAGCGGCCCGCGCGGGAGGTGTCGCGGACACCTCTGGCCGCGGCGATGCCGTGGACCGCTTCGTGAAGCAGTCGTTCGAAAGAGAGCTCGGCGCCGCAGGCGGACGACGACTCTCCGATCAGGGACTCTGGCGCGGCAAGATCCGGCAGCTCGGGGTGGGACCGCTGAATGTCGGCCCACGCCTGTGCCAGCTCTGCGGCGAGAACAGGTGGTGTCGTGCTCACGTCGTGAACAACGAGCCGGATCCCTCCCGGGTTCCATTACGGGGCATCACAAATAATTTGCACGTACCCGTCAGTTGCCGTTGATGCGTCCTGACGAGGGCGGGTGCGCCGATCTGCGGAGAAGGCTCACAGCTCGCACCAAGGTGGTACGTAGCGTCGGATACGCATCGACGCGTAGACGATCTACGTCTACCCCCACGCACGACGGCGAGAGTACCGGGACGGGCACCTTCTTCCCGCACCGCCCCCGCAGGGCCCTACTGCCCCGAATGGCTCAATCGGGGCCGGACCGCGCGCCGCTCCACCGTCGGCCCGCTCGACCGTCCTGCTCAGATCCTGGTACCCGTTCCGGAGCCGGGAAAAGGAATCGGCCATCCACGCGGGGGCGTACGCCCGGGGCACGCACGCTTTGCCCGTCACCCACTGGACGTGGGCACGGATGGGGAGTTCCCTGACATACGGGGGATGTGTGCTCGCACGTACAGGGGGGCTGTCAATCAGGGTACGAACGACCTCTCGGCGGATTGGGGCGCTATCCATGACACGTACGCTCGCCCAGCACACTCAGCTCCCTTCGGGCACGACCGCGGACCCGGCGCACCCGGCGCCGTCCGAAGCCCGCACGCGCGCCCGCGACTGGGCCGAGATCCAGGAGCGGATGCTGGTGCCGCTCTACGAAGCGGTGTACGAGCGTCTGGAGGTCCGCGCCGGGACCCGGGTGCTCGGTCTCGGCTGCGGCTCCGGGCTCGCGCTGCTGCTGGCCACCGCACGGGGCGCACGGGTGACCGGTGTCGAGGCGGACCGGGAGCGGCTGGCCCTGGCCCGCGAGCGGCTGCTCACGGAGGACGGACGGGGCGGAGCTCCGCGCCGGCCGGACGGCACAGGGAGCGGGACGCTGCTCCCCGCCGATCGCATGGCCGACGCCGCGACGGGGCCGGACCGGACCGGGTACGACCTGATCACCGCCTTTCAGCCGATCGGCTCCGTGGCGGGTGACGCGAAAGGGCTCGATCCCGCCCTCAGAACAGCCATACCGCTGGCCGGGCACGGCACTCCGGTGGTGCTGGCCGGCTGGGGTCCGCCGGAGCGCTGCGCGACGGACGCGGTGCTGCGGGTCGCGGGCCGACTGGCCGACCGGCTGCGCAAAGGTGCCCGGCGCCCCGCACACCGGGACGATCTGGAGGACGTCGCGGCGCGAGCCGGGCTGAAACCGGACGGTTCGGGGCGGGTGGCCTGCCCGTTCGGGTACGCGGACCAGGAGAGCGCGGTGCGCGGACTGCTGTCGACCGGGGTGTTCGACGGCGCGATCCGGGCGACGGACCAGCGGCAGGTGGAGAAGGAGATCGGCGAGGCGCTCCATCCGCATCTGCGGCGGGACGGCACGGTCTGGATGCCGAACGTCTTCCGGTATCTGATCGCCCGCACGCCCTGACGGCGGGCGGTGACGACGGCTCGCCGCGAGACGCGAAATGGCGTAGAGACGCCAGGGCACAGCGGAAGCCTTGCCAATATCCAGAATCCTGTTTACTGTCGTTTCCGTGACAGACTTCGACGAGCGCTTCCTGACCCGCAACGGCCTCGCGGCCCGGCAGCTCGCGGTTCTCCTGCTGAACCACGAGCCGGACACCCGGCTTCCGCGCGTCCGGGACTTCGCCGTGGAGCTGGGCGTGGGGAACGGCACGGTGCAGGCGGCGCTCCAGCTCCTGGAGGACGCCGAAGCCATCGAGACGACGGCGCGGGGCCACCTCGGCACGTTCCTCGTCCGGTCCGACCGCTCGATACTCTGGCGGCTCTCCGGGCTCGGCACCCTGCTCGCCGCCATGCCCCTGCCGTACTCCCGTCGTTACGAGGGGCTGGCCACCGGACTGCGCTCCGCCTTCGAGGAGGCGGGGGCGCCTTTCGCGATCACCTTCATGCGTGGCGCCGGCGCCCGCACCACCACACTGCTCGAAGGCAAGGTCGATCTCGTGGTGCTCTCCCGCTTCGCGGCCGACCGGCTGATCGAGGAGTATCCGGTCGAACTCGTCGCGGACCTCGGCCCGATCACCTATGCCGGTGCGCACGGCATACTGCTGCGGCACGGCTCGGACCTGGCGAGCCCGGGGCTGCGCGTGGCGGTCGACCACACCTCGGAGGACCAGCGCATACTCGCGGAGCACACGTTCGCGGGGCGGGACGACATCAAGTGGATCGAAGCCTCGCACATGCAACTCCGTGAGCTGTTCGAGCATGACGGCGCGGACGCCACCGTCTGGAACCTGGACGAAGCGTGGGGCCTGCTCGGCACAGGCGTGGACGTCCTGCCACTCGGCGACGAGGTCACCCGCGACCTGTCCCTGCGCAACTCCAGCGCGGCGATCATCGGCAGAGCGGAAGGGGCCGGGGCACTCGGCGCCGTACGCGGATCGCTCGACCTGTCCGTCGTCACCACCCTCCAGGCCGAGGTACTGCGGGGAGAGCGCACCCCTTCGTACTGACCCCAGCCGCCCCGAGTCCGACGAGTGCACCCACCACGCCGCATCACACCCGCTTCAATATACAAAATTCTGGTTACTGGATTTATTTGGATTGTGTACGAAAGGGGCTCCATGGACAGTCAACTGGCCCTGCGCATCCGGCTTTTCCGCGAGACCGGCCAGGCAGATCCCGAGGTCGTCGCGTTCGTCGCGGCCGAGCTGGACACCCTGGCCGCCGAGGGTCTCACCGTCACCGAGGACACGGCGGGGCTGCTCACCAGCCACCTGATGGCGGCGCTCACCCGGCTGCTGAACGGCGAGCAGGTCGCGGCCTTCGCCACCGACCAACAGGTCGCGGCCGAACTGGCCGGACATCCCGAGGCGGTCGCCAGAGCACGTGCGGTGGCGATACGGGCCGAACAGGCACTCGGCGCCCCGCTGCCCAGCTCCGAAGTCAACTTCCTGGGCCTGCATCTCGCCGTGCTGGCCCAGAACTCACCTGCCCGACACCACTCGTCACAGCGAAGGACCCCGTCATGACGAAGATCCTCACCGGCGGCATCGGGAAGACCGAGGTCGCGGACACCCTCTCCCGGCTCGGCCTCGACGGCCTGGAGATCACGGTCTCCAACGACATGGACGCCGCCATGAAGCTCCGGGCCGGCCAGGCGCACTACTACCTGGGCACCTGTCACACAGGGGCCGGTGCCTCGCTCGGCCTTCTCGTCGGGTTACTGGGCAGCCCCGTCTGCCACACCTTCGGCCGCTCCGTACCCACGCGGGAACAGGTGGCCGCGCTGCTCTCGGACGGCAGGAAGGTCTTCGGATTCGCCCTCGACCGGATCGACGTGGTCGCCCCGCTCATGGCCCACGTGATCGCCGCGCACGGCTGACCCCGACGACCTGCCGGACCGCGGAGGAGACCACCCTGTGCACACCGTCCTCGCAGCCAGTACGCGTCTGGATCTCACGCTGACGCAGCAACTGTTCGTCATAGCGCTCTGCGCGCTGACCGCCTTCGTCTCGCACCTGGCGCTGGCCGTCTTCAACGACGGCGTACGTCCCTTCATGCTCGACTTCATCCAGGGACGTGCCAAGCGTTCCGCCACCACCGCGGTGTCCTTCGGACTCTCCGCGGGCTTCATCTTCGGCCTCGGTGCGCCGATGGCCCTCGCCAGTGGTGTCCTCAACCCCTGGCTGCTCTTCCTTCCCACCGACATCCTGGGCATCCTCGCGCCCCGGAAGTGGGCAGCGCCGCTGCTGGGCGGCGCCTGGGGCGCCGTGGTCGTCTTCGGTCTCGGCGGCGCCAACGACCTGGCGCACGATCTGCCCGTCGACTTCCTGACCGCTATGCAACAGATGTCGACGCCGATCCTCTTCCTCTTCACGCTCTTTCCGGTGCTCGCCATCACCCGGCAGTTCGGACGGCTGCGCGGCGGCCTCGCCGCCGCGCTGGAACTGGCCCTGGTCCTCATGACGATGAAGCTCTGGCCGAAGATCTTCGCGGGTTCCCTCGCGATGGCGGCGGGAGTGCTGCTGCTCATCGCGTTCGCCGTCAGGAAGGACCTGCTCCAGCGGAAGCAGGAACAGCAACGGGAGCGGGAGCTGGGGCAGGCGCAGGCTCCGGCCCAGGGACAGCCTCGGGAAGACTCCGGGAACGACCCGATGGCCTCCCTCTTCAGCGGCAGCGCCCTGCGGCTGCGCCGCCATCTGCCGCTCTTCATGGTGCTGGGCGCCGGGGTCTGCGTCCTGGCGCAGATGCACATATTCGGCGGCGGGGAGGCCACCAGCTTCCTGATCGCCAAGGGCCAGTACAGCGAGGCCGCCCAGGTCGACTTCTACCGGATGTTCGGCTTCATACCGCTGATCGCGACGACCGCGCTCGCCTCCGGCGCGTACGGCACAGCCGGATTCACGCTCGTGTATCCCCTCGGCTATGTGCTGCCGAACCCGTTCCTCGCGGCGGTTGCCGGTGCCGTGGTCTTCGCGCTCGAAGTGCTGGCGCTCTCCTCCATCGGAAGGGTCCTCGGCAAGCTCCCGAGCGTGCGCGACTCCTCCGAGCATCTGCGGGCCGCGATCACGGAGACGCTGGGGCTGGCCATCCTCTTCGGCTCCCTGCTCGCGGCGCACGTGATGGGCGGCGGACCGGCGATCCTCGTCGTCGGCGGGCTCTACCTCCTCAACGAGGCGATGGGCAGACCGGTGGTGCGGATGGCGGCGGCGCCCGCCGCGGTCGTCGTCGGCGGCGCCCTGCTCAACGTCCTCCACTGGCTCGACCTGTTCACACCGCTGAAGAGCTGACCGCCGGCGTCCCGGCGCGGACGGTCCCGTCTGGAAGGCACAGATACCCATGCGCTCCCCGCTCCTCGATTCGTCCTCCAACGCCCCGTGCCTCACCACGGTCACCGGGCCGCTGCCCGCCTCCGCCGTGCGCGGTCCGGTGCTCGCCCATGAGCATCTCGTGCTCGATCTCGACCATGCGGGCGACGGCGGCGCCGTGCTCGACGCCGGGCGCCACCGGTCCGCGGTCGTCGCCGAACTGGCCGCGTTGTCGGCCGAGTTCGGGCTCGCCCTCGTCATCGAGCTGACCTGCCGGGGCATGGGCCGCGATCCGCGCGCCCTGGCGCGTATCGCCGAGGAGTCCTGCGTCGCCGTGGTCGCCGCCACCGGCTGGTACTACGAGCCGTTCCACCCCTGGGAGACGGCGGAGGCGAGCGTCGAGCAGCTCACGGAGATCCTGGTGCGGGAGATCGAGGAGGGCATCGGAGGGAGCGGTGTCCGACCCGGCGTGCTCGGGGAGATCGGCAGCCACGGCGACCGGCCGAGCGGGCGCGAGAGCCGGGCGCTGCTCGCCTCGGCCCATGCCGCGCGCGCCACCGGTCTGTCGCTCGCCACCCACGCCCAGTTCGGCCGCGGCGGGCTCGCCCAGCTGGAGCTGCTCGCCGGTACGGGGCTTCCCCCGTACCGGATCTCGATCGGCCACCAGGACCTGCTGGACGATCCGGGAACCCACCGTGAGCTCGCGGCAAGCGGCGCGTACGTCGCGTTCGACACCGTCGGCAAGGAGCGCTACCAGAGCGACGACACCCGCTTACGGCTGCTGCTGGCCCTGCTGGAGGCGGGGCACGCCGACCGGGCCCTGCTGAGCTGCGACATCTCCCGCCACGGCTATCTGACGGCGGAGGGCGGCCAGGGGTACGGGCATCTCTTCCGCTCCTTCCTGCCGGCAGCGCGCGCGGCGGGCGTGGACGACGACCTGATCGACCTGATGACACGCCGCAACCCGCTGCGTTTCCTGACCGGCGCCGGCACGGACACCGCCACCGCCACCGCCACCGAGGAGATCTGAGATGCCTCCGCCGCCTCCACCGCTTCCCCGGACCTTCCCGCTGCCCACGATCGCGCTGGAGGACGCCGTCCGGCTCCAGTTCCGGCTGCTGGAGCACACCGCCGCCCACTTCGAGGGACCCCAGCTCTTCGAGGCGGACGCCGGTGTAGTCACCGGGCTCGGCCGGCCCCGTACTACAGCACGGGTCGAAGCCGTTCTCGCCGACTGGTTCGGCGCCGAGGAGGCCGCGCTGGTGCAGGGGGCCGGTACCGGCGCAATCCGGGCCGCGCTCCAGGCGGCCGTCTCCCCCGGCGATCCACTGCTGATCCACCGGGCTCCGGCCTACCGGACGACGGCCGTCACCCTGCGCGGACTCGGTGCCCGTACCACCGAGGCCGACTTCAACGACCGTACGGCCCTGCGGCAGGCCTTGACGACCACCGGCCTCACCTGGGCGTTCGTCCAGCACAGCAGACAGCGGCTCGGGGACTCCTACGCCCCGGGCGAGGTCCTGGCAGCCTGCCGCGCCGCGGGGGTGCGTACCGTCGTCGACGACAACTACGCGGTACTGCGGGTGCCCGCCTGCGGCGTCCAGCTCGGCGCGGACGCCTCGTGTTTCTCCCTCTTCAAGCTGCACGGTCCGGAGGGCGTGGGCGCCGTCGTCGGCGCCCGCGATCTCGTCGGCCGGGTCCGCGCCGACAACTACTCGGGCGGCGGCCAGGTCCAGGGCTCCCAGGCACTGGAAGCGCTGCGTGCCCTCACCCACGTGCCTGTCATGTGGGCACTTCAGTCCCTGGTGTCCGCCGAGGTCGCGGCACGCCTCGGCGCCGGCGAGGTGCCGGGTGTCGCGGAGGTACGGATCGCCAACGCGCAGGACCGCTGCCTGCTGGTACGGCTCGACCGCCCCGTGGCCCGTCAACTGCCCGCCGTCGCCGCGCGGTACGGAGCCGCGCCGTATCCCGTGGGTTCCGACTCCCGCTACGAGATCGCCCCGCTCGTCCACCGGATGTCCGCCTCGTCGCTCGACGACGCACCCGAACTCGCCGACTGGACCGTACGGATCAACCCCATGCGGGCGGGCGCGGACCTGGTGATCGAGATCCTCCGCCGCTCGCTGCACGATCTGAAGGGCTGACCGTGTTCCTGGACACCGTCCTCACCCGCAACCCCGCGCTCGTCGACGCGGCGACCGCGCTGCACGCCTCGGGCGCCGTCCCGCCCGACACCTACGTCCTGGACGCCGACGCCGTGGAGGGCAACGCGGCGCTGCTGGCGGCCGAGGCGGAGCGGCTGGGGCTCTCGCTCTGGTTCGTGGCCAAACAGTTCGGCCGCAATCCCGCGCTGGTCCGGGCGGTCTCCCGGCACATCCCCCGGTTCGCCGCGATCGACCCCGACGAGGCCAGGACGCTGCACGCGGCGGGAGCCCGGGCGGGCAACCTGGGCCATCTCGTGCAGATCCCGCGTCGCGCGTTGCCCGAGATGCTGGCCTGGCGGCCCGAGGCGGTCACGGTCTTCGACCTCGCCAACGCGCGGGCCGTCTCGGAGGCGGCGGGCCGGCTCGGCCTCGTCCAGGACGTGTTCGTACGGATCGAGGCGGCGGCCGGGTCCGGCCATCCGGGCCAGGAGGGCGGCGTACCGCCGGCCGCCCTGGACGGCTTCGCCGCCGCGGTCGAGCGGCTGCCGTCGGTCCGGATCGCCGGGGTGACGGCGTTCCCCTGCGTGGTGTGCGACCCGGACACGGGACGGCCCGCGCCGACCGACGGCTTCGGGCACGCCCTCGACGCCCGTGAGGTGCTGACCGCACGCGGTCA
This sequence comes from Streptomyces sp. NPDC056987, assembly GCF_042673865.1. Lineage (NCBI taxonomy): Bacteria > Bacillati > Actinomycetota > Actinomycetes > Kitasatosporales > Streptomycetaceae > Streptomyces > Streptomyces sp. NPDC056987. The sequence goes on along the minus strand of NZ_JBHURV010000020.1, from coordinate 49,403 downwards.
TCAGGGGCTGGGCCTCAGTGCCCCGGGCGCGACCTCCATGGCGACGCTGCCCCTGCTGGCCCGGCTGGGCGCCACTCACGGTGAGCCGGGCCACGCCCTCACCGGCACCACGCCACTGCACGCGGCGGATCCACACCGGCCGGAACGGCCCGCCTATGTGTACGTCACCGAGGTCGCCCACACGCTCGCGGACGGCCGGCCCGCGCTCTTCGGTGGCGGGTTCTACGCCAGAGGCGGTGTCCGCTCCGCCCTGCTGTCCCGCACGGGGCTGCGCCTCCGGGTGGGCGATGTCCCCGCGGAGTACATCGACTACTACCGGTTGCTGGATCCGCCCGCCCCGGGATCGGGCGGGGTCGGAGTCGGGGACACCGCCGTCCTGGCGTTCCGTACGCAGATCTTCGTCACGCGCTCGACCGTCGCGGTCGTCACCGGTCTCAGCGACGGAAAGCCCCGGCTGACGGGGCTGTACGACGCACGGGGCCGGGCCCTGGGAGGAGCCGCCTTATGAACAGGACCGTCGTGAGCAAGAGCGTCCGGGGCAAGGACGCCCCCAGCAGGGCCGTCATGAGCACGACCGTCACCGACGGCTTGGGCGGTGGTGGTGCGCCGGGCACCGCCGGGACCCCACCACCCTCCGTACACGGACGGCTAGCCCATGAACTTCTTGAACTCGTCAGGCAGTTCGAAGTTCTTGTCCTGGCCGCCGGCGGGCAGTCCGAACGCGCTGCCCGACTGCGCCGCCTCCTCGCGCCGCGCCAGCGCCGCCTGCTCATCGGCCTTGCGCTTCATCGGGTTGCCGGAGCGCTGCTTGCCCTTGGCCTGCTTGGCCTTCTTCTTCGTACGGCCGGGGCCGCCGCCCATGCCCGGGACGCCCGGCATGCCCGGCATGCCGCCGCCCTGCGCCATCTTCGACATCATCTTTCGCGCGTCGAAGAATCGCTCCACGAGGTTCTTCACCGCGCTGACCTCGACACCGGAACCCCGGGCGATACGGGCCCGCCGCGAGCCGTTGATGATGACCGGGTCCTGGCGCTCGGCCGGGGTCATCGACTTGATGATCGCGGCCGTGCGGTCCACGTCCTTCTCGTCGATGTTGTTGATCTGGTCCTTGATCTGCCCCATCCCTGGCAGCATGCCGAGCAGCTTGGAGATGGAGCCCATCTTCCTGACCTGCTCCATCTGCGCCAGGAAGTCGTCGAGCGTGAAGTCCTTCCCGCCCTTGCTGCTCGCCAGCTTGGAGGCCATCTTCTCGGCCTCGGCCTGGCTGAACGTCTTCTCCGCCTGCTCGATGAGGGTGAGCAGGTCACCCATGTCGAGGATGCGGGACGCCATCCGGTCGGGGTGGAACGCGTCGAACTCGTCGAGCTTCTCGCCGTTGGAGGCGAACATGATCTGCTTGCCGGTGACATGCGCGATGGAGAGGGCCGCACCGCCGCGGGCGTCGCCGTCGAGCTTGGAGAGCACCACACCGTCGAAGCCGACGCCGTCGCGGAACGCCTCCGCGGTGTTGACGGCGTCCTGGCCGATCATCGCGTCCACGACGAAGAGGACCTCGTCGGGGCTGACGGCGTCGCGGATGTCCGCGGCCTGCTTCATCAGCTCCTCGTCGATACCGAGGCGCCCCGCGGTGTCGACGATGACCACGTCGTGCTGCTTGGTCCTCGCGTACTCGACCGAGTCCCTGGCGACCTTGACCGGGTCGCCGACGCCGTTGCCCGGCTCCGGCGCGTACACCGCGACGCCCGCGCGGTCGGCGACGACGGAGAGCTGGGTGACGGCGTTGGGACGCTGGAGGTCACAGGCCACGAGCAGCGGGGTGTGGCCCTGGCCCTTGAGCCAGAGACCGAGCTTTCCGGCCAGGGTGGTCTTACCGGCGCCTTGCAGACCCGCCAGCATGATCACGGTCGGCGGCTGCTTCGCGAAGCGCAGGACGCGGGTCTCACCGCCGAGGATGCCGACCAGTTCCTCGTTGACGATCTTGACGACCTGCTGTGCCGGGTTCAGTGCCTGGGAGACCTCGGCTCCGGCCGCGCGCTCCTTGACCTTGGCGATGAAGGCGCGGACGACGGGCAGCGCCACGTCGGCTTCGAGCAGGGCGATACGGATCTCGCGGGCCGTGGCGTCGATGTCCTCCGGGCTGAGGCGCCCTTTGCCCCGGAGGCTCTTGAACGTGGCTGCGAGGCGGTCGGAGAGAGTGTCGAACACGGCGGTCGCGGATCCTCAGGTCGGGAGCGGATGAGGGGGCTGTCCCGCACGGTGAAGGACAGACCGTCCCCCAGGGTATCCGGCCTCGCGCGGTGGGGTCTGCCCCCTGGGTGGCCCGGCCGTACGGGAGGCGTACGCGCCCCGTACGGCCGGATGCCACCCGGCGGCCGGAATCGTCACCGCCGGGGAGGCCCTGGCATCCCCGGCGGCATCCTCGGCGGTACGTGGCGTGCCTCAGCGCAGCGCGGCCTCCACCGCGCGTGCCAGTTCGGCCGCGGCCTCCGCCGTCAACGGGCGTCCACGGTCCGAGGTGACGTAGAAGGCGTCGACGGCGTTGGCGCCCAGTGTGGACACATGGGCGCTGCGCACCATCACCCGCGCGTCGTCCAGGGCGCGGCCGATGCGGTGGAGCAGCCCCGGTGCGTCCTGGGCCCGTACCTCGATGACGGTCGCGTGCCGGGAAGCGGTCGGTGCCACCGTCACCCGGGGCGGCGGGGCCTTGACGCCACGGCGGCGCGGGTAGGCGGCCTCCCGCTCGGCGAGTTTGGCCGGGATGTCCAGGGAGCCGTCCAGCGCCCGTACGAGGTCGGCGCGGAGCCGGGCGGCCTGCGGCAGCGAGCCGTACGCCGCGGCGACGCGCCAGCTCAGCAGCAGGACGCCGACGCTCCGCTCCGGCCCTGCCCCCGCGCCCGGTCCGCGGCCCGCTCCGTCCCCGGGTTCGCCGGGCGGGTCACCCAGTCCGGCCGGAAGTTCGACGGCGCGCAGTTCGGCGGCGCGTACGGTGAGCCGGTGCAGCGCGAGCACACCGGCCGCCGCGGGCAGCACGCCGGGCCGGTCGGGCAGGGCGATGAGCAGCTCGACGCCGACCGGTTCCGGCGCGCCGTCCTCCGGCCCGTCCTCCCACCCGTCCCGCGAGGCCCCGTCCCGCACGGCCCCGCCCTCCGCGGACTCCGGCCGCGCGGACTCGGGGCGCGGGGCGTCGGGCCGCGCGCGCAGGGCCAGTACGGGGCCCCCGGTGCGCAGCGCCTCCACGGCGAGGCGTTCCTGCTCCGCGCTGGGCGCGGCCGGCTCGGGCTCCGCCGGGTCGTCGCCCGCGAGCACGGCCGCGACGCGCGCGACCAGGTCGGCGACGAGGGAGGAGCGCCACGACGACCAGGCTGCGGGGCCGGTGGCGAGCGCGTCGGCCTCGGTGAGCGCGTGCAGGAGCTCCAGCGTGGCGAGCGAGCCGACGCGGTCGGCGACGGAGCTGACGGTCGCCGGGTCGTCCAGGTCGCGCCGGGTCGCGGTGTCGATGAGCAGCAGGTGGTGGCGTACGACGGTGGCGATGACGGCGACGTCCTCGCGGTCGAAGCCGATCCGGGCCGCCACGTCACGGGCGATGACCTCGCCGGCCACCGAGTGGTCGCCGGGCCAGCCCTTGCCGATGTCGTGCAGCAGGGCGCAGACGAGCAGCAGGTCGGGACGGCCGACGCGGCGGGTGAGGGAGGACGCCCGGACGGCGGCTTCGACCAGGTGGCGGTCGACGGTCCAGGTGTGGACGGGGTTGCGCTGGGGCCGGCACCGTACCCGCTCCCAGTCGGGCAGGAGCTGGGTGATGAGCCCTTCGGCTTCGAGCGCCTCCCAGACGGGGACGGTCGGCTCGCCGGCGCCGAGCAGGGTGACGAGCTCCTCGCGGGCCTCGGCCGGCCAGGGCACCGGCAGGGGTTTGACGGCGCGGGCGAGGCGGCGTACGGCGTGCAGGGAGATCGGCAGGCCGGCCTGTGCGGCGGCGGCCGCGGCCCGCAGGGGCAGCACGGCGTCGCGTTCGGGCCGGGCGGTGCGGGCGAGGACGACCTCGCCGTCCTGCTCGACGACACCCTCGGCGAGCGGGGTGCGGTCCGGGGCGGGCCTGCCGCCCAGCATGGCGCGCAGCTTGGGGCGTACGGAGCGGGACCGCAGCACGCGGTTGACCTCGCGCCAGGTGACGTCGGAGGCGTACGAGACGGTGCGCGCGGCCTCGTACACCTGGCGCAGCAGGGCGTCGGCGTCGAGCAGCCCGAGTTCGGCGGCGACGGCGTCCTGTTCCTGGAGGGCGAGCCGGTCGGTGGCGCGTCCGGTGGTCAGGTGCAGGGCGTCGCGGGCGTCGAGCAGCGTCCGGCGGGCCTCGCCGAGGCCCTCGCGGGGCGCGTCGGCGAGCCAGGAGGCGGCGACGGCGCGCAGCGCGGTGGCGTCGCGCAGTCCGCCCCTGGCCTCCTTGAGGTCGGGTTCCAGAAGGAACTGGAGCTCGCCCTGGCGCTCGGCCCGTTCCCGGCACAGGTCGTCGAGTTGGGGGAGGCGCTTGGGCGCGGTGTTGCGCCAGTCGGCGAGGATCGCGGTGCGCACTCCGGTGACCAGACCGAGGTCTCCGGCGACGTGCCGGGCGTCGAGCAGGCCGAGCTGCACCTTGAGGTCCTCGGCGGCGGTCCTGCGCGCCTCGGCGGGGGTGCGTACGGAGTGGTCGAGGGCGAGTCCGAGGTCCCAGACGGGGTACCAGACGCGGTCGGCGAGGGCGGCGACCGCCGGTGCGGAGGCCTTGCCGTCGTGCAGGAGCAGCAGGTCGAGATCGCTGCGGGGGGAGAGTTCGCCCCGTCCGTAGCCGCCGACGGCGACGAGCGCCGCGCCGCGCACCCCGGTCTCCCGGGCGGCAGCGGTGAAGAGCGCGTTGAGCCAGTCGTCGGTCAGGCGGGCGAGGGCGGTACGGCGCGGCGGCCCTGGCCGCGCCTTCTCCTGGAGGAGGCGCAGCCGGGCCGCCGCATAGCCGCTGGGTCCCGAGTCTGCCTTTTCGGTGGTCTCTTCGACGCTCGTCACCCAGTCGTTCCCGTCTCTAGAGGGCGTCCGGGCCGCGCTCGCCGGTCCGGACCCGGACCGCCGTGTCGACCGGAACGCTCCATACCTTCCCGTCACCGATCTTGCCGGTGCGGGCGGCCTTCACCACGACGTCGATGAGCTGTTCGGCGTCGTCGTCCTCGACCAGTACCTCGATACGGATCTTCGGTACGAGGTCGACGGTGTACTCCGCACCCCGGTAGACCTCGGTGTGGCCGCGCTGCCGGCCGTATCCGCTGGCCTCCGTGACCGTGAGGCCCTGGACGCCGAAGCCCTGGAGGGCTTCCTTGATCTCGTCCAGCCGGTGTGGCTTCACGACTGCGGTGATGAGCTTCATGCGTCCACCTTCTTGGTCTTCGCCGCGGCGGCGTGGGTCTCGTCGTGGTGCGGGGCGGCGACGCTGCTGCGGCCGGACGGGGAGCCGCCGACCGCGCTGTAGTCGTACGCCGACTCCGCGTGGTACGCCATGTCGACACCGCTGGTCTCGTCGTCCTCGGAGGCCCGGAAACCGATGGTGACATCGACGATCTTGGCGAGGATCCAGGAAACCACGAAGGAGTACGCCATCACGGAGAAGGCCCCGGTGGCCTGCTTGCCGAGCTGCGTGAGGCCGCCGACGCCGTCGACCGCGAGGAGGCCGACGAGGAGGGTGCCGATGACCCCGCCGACCAGGTGGACGCCGACCACGTCGAGGGAGTCGTCGTAACCCAGCTTGAACTTGAGGCTGACGGCCCAGGAGCAGACGAGACCGGCGACGAGGCCGATGAGGATCGCGCCGAAGGGGCTGACGTTCGCGCCGGACGGGGTGATGGCGACGAGGCCCGCGACGGCGCCGGAGGCGGCGCCCAGCGTGGTGAACGCGCCGTGCCGGATCCGCTCGTAGATCAGCCAGCCGAGCATGGCGGCGCCGGTGGCGATCTGCGTGTTGAAGGCCATGATCGCGGAGGTGCCGTTGGCGGCGAGCGCGGAGCCGGCGTTGAAGCCGAACCAGCCGAACCACAGCAGGGCCATGCCGAGGACGACGAGCGGCAGGCTGTGCGGCCGCATCGGGTCCTTCTTGAAGCCGATGCGCTTGCCGACGACGAGGACCGCGGCGAGCGCGCCGACACCGGCGTTGATGTGGACCGCCGTACCGCCGGCGAAGTCGATCACACCCAGCTTGAAGAGCCAGCCGTCGGACTGCCAGACCCAGTGCGCGATCGGGAAGTACACCACGGTCACCCAGAGCGTGATGAAGAGCGCCCAGGCGCTGAACTTCACGCGGTCGGCGAGCGCGCCGCTCATCAGCGCGGGGGTGAGGACGGCGAACATCAGCTGGAAAAGCGCGAAGGCGAAGACGGGGATGCCTTCCTTGCCCCCGGTCAGGGTGTCGACCGAAATGCCCTGGAACCCGATGTGGTCGAAGTTGCCCAGGAGACCGCCGCCGATGTCGTCACCGAAAGCCAGTGAGTATCCGTAGAGGACCCACAGCACGCTGACGATCCCCAGCGAGATCAGGGACATCATGAGCATGTTGAGGGCGCTCTTCACCCGCACCATGCCGCCGTAGAAGAATGCCAGGCCGGGCGTCATCAGCATGACGAGCGCGGCACTGATCAGTACGAATGCGGTATCTGCGCCATTCAAGGCCAGCGTCTCCTCGTGGGTCGGATACGGCCCGTGCGGATGCTCAAGCGGGTATGGGGCCGACTGTGCTCAGGAGATTGACGCAGCGCGGTTTCAGCCAGTGCCGCTCGATGTTTCGCGGTGGTGACGAAGGCGTCCCGCGTGTTACGCCCCGATGAACCGGCGCCTCTCGTCAGGTGGCCGCGGATATCCTCCGCGGACATCCCGCGGGCGTGTCACGGTCCGCTCGGGGCTTCTCGCGGACGGCGGGGACCGGCCGCGGCACCCACCCTGCTGTCCTGGCGGCGGGGGAGCCGTGTCGGGCTGTACGGGGTGGTTGCCGCGGCCGGAGCTGGGGCGGGCCGGGTACGGCGGGATCGGGCCGGGTCCGGCGTCGGGCCGGGTGGGGCGCGGTCGGGCTGTGTACGGCGTCAGGCGGTGTACGGCGGGGCGGCTGTGTACGACCGGGATGGGACGCCCACGACCGGGGTAGGCCCGCGGTTCAGACGGCCTCCGCGGACTCGGGCAGCTTTTTGGCGAGCACTTCGGTGAGATCGACGACCTCGGCGACGTCGCCGAAGTCCCGGGCGGCGGTGTCGAGCGTCTTGCGCAGCCGGGTGTTGACCCGCTCCGAGCGCACGCTGCGGGCGACGTCGAGGGCCTTCTCCGCCAGGGCCGTGGCCTGCTCGGGCTCGCGGTTGAGGAGGTGGACGGTGGCCATGCCGATCAGGTTCAGCGCGTACGACCGCTGGTGGTCGTCGTCCTTGGCGAAGAGTTCCACGGCGCGCCGCATGACGGGCTCGGCGAGGGAGGCGTAGGTGGGGCTGCGGCCGGCGACATAGGCCAGATCGCGGTACGAGTGGGCGTTCTCCCCGTTGAGCTCGGCCTCGGAGAAGAAGCCGATCCAGTCGGGCTCCGGTCCGCCGTCGAGCCCGGCGTCGGAGAAGGTGTCCTCGGCCATTCTCACGGCGCGCTTGGTCTTGCTCGGCTGCCCCATGTTGGCGTACGCCCTGGCCTCCATCGCATACAGCATCGCCTGAGTCCTGGGGGTGGCGCTGTCCCTGCTCCCGTACTGCGCGAGATGGATGAGTTCGAGCGCGTCGTCGGGCCGGCCCAGGTGGATCATCTGGCGGCTCATGGAGGAGAGGATGTACGAGCCGAGCGGCTTGTCCCCGGCCTCCTTGGCGGCGTGCAGGGCCAGCACGAAGTACTTCTGGGCGTTGGGGTGGAGGCCCATGTCGTAGCTCATCCAGCCGGCCAGCTCCGCCAGCTCGGCCGCGCACCGGAAGAGCCGCCGGGAGGTCGCCCGGGGCTGCGGCTCCTGGAGGAGTTCGGTGACCTCGTGGAGCTGGCCGACGACCGCCTTGCGGCGCAGGCCGCCGCCGCACTGGGCGTCCCACAGCCGGAAACAGGCCGTGGTCGACTCCAGCAGATCCAACTCGGGGCCGGAGAGGCGGGTGGCGCGGGAGGGGGCGACGGGATCGGGGGCCGGCTCGCCCGGGTCGGCGGCGGGGGCGGGCACCAGCCAGCGCTGCATCGGCTCGACGAGGGCGGGCCCGGCGGCCAGCCCCAGGGACGTACCGAGGAAGCCGCGGCGCGCCAGCATCAGGTCGCTGCGGGAGAACTCACTGATGAGCGCGACGGTCTGAGGGCCGGCCCAGGGCAGGTCGACCCCGGACACCGAGGGCGAGCGGTGGGCGGAGCGCAGTCCCAGCTCCTCGACGGCCACCGCGGCGCCGAAGCGCTCGGAGAACAGCTCGGAGAGGATGCGAGGGATGGGCTCGCGCGGCTGCTCGCCGTCGAGCCAGCGGCGTACGCGCGAGGTGTCCGTGCTGATGTGATGAGCGCCCATCTGGCGCGCGCGGCGGTTGACCTGGCGCGCCAGCTCGCCCTTCGACCAGCCGCTGCGCAGGAACCACGAGTTCAGTTGCCCATTCGGACGCTTGCCGGTATCCGTACCGCCTGCGCCGCTGCCGCCCACTGGAAAGCCCCCATCCGACGAATGCCGTTGTCTCGCGAACCGCTATCAGAATGCCGTGGGTGACCGCTCCGTGTCCGGCAGTTGCACCCCTTCGAACAGGAAACCGAGTTGCCCTTGGCATACCCGCGAGACTGTCTTACCCGAGGTTCGTGCACCGAAAGTAATCCTACGATCACCCGTCCGGCGAGGGAGATTCCACAAACGCCACCATTCGCCACCCCTTCGAATGAACGCGCCCCGCACGGGGCGCGATTGACTTGACGTACGACGTTCAGGGGGTGGCGTAAGGATGCATATGGGGGCGCGCGAATCGGATCGCACTACCCCCAATGCCACTTCGCGCCACTCGAATGGCTTAAGTGACGACGGAGCGTCACGGGCAGACTGCGACTCGTAACCACCGGCGAGTTCGACCCGTTGGAGGGGGCATGGGCTTCACGATCGGCGGCATCCGGGAGATGCGGTCCGGCTCGCGGCGCCGCGGTCGCACCACAGAGTGCACCGCGGTGGCGGAGTACACCGGACTCTGGGGCTGGGACGTCGTGCCCGGCGCGCGGGCCTCGGGCGGACAGTGCTCCTGCGGTGACCCACGGTGCCCGGCGCCCGGCGCGCACCCGCTCGACTTCTGCCCCGAGGTGCCGGCGGGCGCCACGGTGGACGACGCCGGCAAGGCATGGGCGGAGGTGCCCGGCGCGGCGGTGCTGCTCCCGGTGGGCCGGGGCTTCGACATCATCGACGTCGCGGAGCCGGCCGGCAGCCGCGCGCTGGTACGGCTGGAACGGATGGGGCTCCCGCTGGGCCCGGTGCTGGCCACGCCGACGGGCCGGGCCCACTTCTTCGTGGCGCCGGGCGCGGCGGCGGAGCTGCCCGAGCTGCTCTACCGGATGGGCTGGGACGACGCGGACCTGGATCTGCACGGCCTGGGCGCCGGCGCGCACGTCACGGCGCCGCCGTCGGACCTGGCGGGTCTCGGCCCGGTCCGCTGGCTGCGGGCACCGTCCCTGGACACGGCGGCACCGCCCCCACAGGCCCGGCTGCTGCTCGGCACCCTGGCGTACATCTGCCACCGCTCGATGCCACCGCCGTAGAGGCGGGCGGGCCGTACGGGGCGCGGCGCGCCGTTCCGTACGGCCCGCGAATCGGCCGGATCAGTCCCCGATCGGTCAGTCCCCGATCAGCGCGTCGACGAAGGCGCCCGGCTCGAACGGCGCCAGATCGTCCGGGCCCTCGCCCAGGCCCACCAGCTTCACCGGCACGCCCAGCTCCCGCTGGACCGCGATCACGATGCCGCCCTTGGCCGTACCGTCCAGCTTGGTCAGCACGATCCCCGTGATCTCGACGACCTCCGCGAAGACCCGCGCCTGCACGAGGCCGTTCTGTCCGGTCGTCGCGTCGAGGACGAGCAGCACCTCGTCGAGCGGACCGTGCTTCTCCACGACGCGCTTGACCTTGCCCAGCTCGTCCATGAGGCCGGTCTTCGTGTGCAGCCGCCCCGCCGTGTCGATGAGGACGACATCGGCGCCCTCCGCGATGCCCTCCTTGACCGCGTCGAAGGCGATCGACGCCGGGTCGCCGCCCTCGGGGCCCCGTACGGTGCGCGCGCCGACGCGCTCGCCCCAGGTCTGGAGCTGGTCGGCGGCGGCGGCGCGGAACGTGTCCGCCGCGCCGAGGACGACCGACCGGCCGTCCGCGACGAGCACCCGCGCCAGCTTGCCCGTGGTCGTGGTCTTGCCGGTGCCGTTGACCCCGACGACCATCACGACGCCGGGCGTCTCCAGACCGCTCTCCGTCTTCACCACCCGGTCGAGAGCGGGGTCGAGGAGGACCAGCAGCTCCTCCCTGAGCAGCGTGCGCAGCTCCGCCGGGGTGCGGGTGCCCAGGACCCGGACGCGCTCGCGCAGCCGCTCGACCAGCTCCTGGGTCGGGGCGACGCCGACATCGGCGGTGAGGAGGGTCTCCTCGATCTCCTCCCAGGTCTCCTCGTCCAGGTGCTCGCGGGAGAGCAGGGTGAGCAGTCCCTTGCCGAGGGAGTTCTGCGAGCGGGCGAGCCGCGCGCGCAGCCGGACCAGCCGGCCGGCCGACGGCTCGGGGATCTCGATGGCGGGCGCCTCGACCGCCCCGGCGGGCTCCTCGACGGCGACCGGCGCACCGGTGGTGTCGGGGAGCCCGACCTCTTCGATCGTGCGGCGCGATTCGTCGCGCGGTGTCTCCGCCTCGTCACCGACGTGCGGTTCGGCGGGTGGGGCTGTGATGGTCGGCGTGCTCGACGGTGCCGAGGGCGGCAGCTTCTTCTTGCGGCTGCCGACCACGAGCCCGCTGATCGCGCCGACCGCGACCAGGGCGATGACTACAACAAGGATGACGATTTCCATAACTCTCCCAGTATCGGCCACGGCCAGGCGCGGCTCCCGGCCACGCCGGGGCGCGTCCCGGCGTGATCCGCCCCGGCCATGACTTCAGAGGTTCGCACGAAGACCCTCGTGACGATTTGGACGTTTTACCCCGAACGCGCGATGGTGGAGGTTCCGGTTTCGCCCGGAGTCCACACCCCCAGGAGCCCCCACCTCTGTACGGAGCCCGTTCATGCCCCACGCCTCCGCCCCCGAAGGCGCGCTGGAGACCCGCGGTCTGGAACCCGTCCCGGACGCCGAGCGCACCGGCCGCGTGCGGGGACTCTTCCCCACCTGGGTCGCCGCCAACATCAGCGTGCTGCTCCTCACGATGGGCGCCGGTCTGATCGTCCTCAACGGACTCAACTTCTGGCAGGCGCTGGTCGTCGGGGTCGCGGCGCCCCTCGTCTCGTACGGCACGGTCGGGTTGATCTCCATCGCGGGCAAGCGCGGCGGAGCGCCCGGGATGGCGCTCTCCCGGGCGGTCTTCGGCCAGCGCGGGAACCTCTTCCCGGGGTCGCTGATCTGGGTCGCCCGCTGGGGGTGGGAGACGATCAACGCGGTGACCGGGGCGTACGCCGTGCTGACGGTGCTCGATCTGCTCTTCGGGATCAAGCGCAGCACCCCGCTCGTCGTGGTCACGCTGCTGCTCTTCGTCGCCGGGACCTTCCTGGTCTCGGGCCTGGGCATCAAGGCGCTGCGGATCTGCAGCACCTGGTCGGCGTATCTCTTCGGTGCGTTCAGCGTGCTGGTGCTGGTCCATCTCGTCGCGGAAACCGACTGGTCGGCGGTCTTCGGCAAGCCGGCCGGTCCGACGGCGATGATGATCGCGGGCATCGGCACGATCGCGGCGGGCGGCCTCAGCTGGGTCCCCTCGGGCCCGGACTTCACCCGTTATCTGCCCCGGTCGGCCTCCGGCCGGGCGATGGTCGGCACGACGGTGGGCGGCGCGGGGATCACCGTGGTGCCCCTGGTGCTGATGGGCGCGGTGATGGCGGTGGGCGCCCCCGATCTGGCCACGGCGCGGGACCCCGTCTCCTTCATCGGCGCACTGCTGCCCACCTGGATCTCCGTGCCGTATCTGCTGATCGCGCTGGTGGGGATGGTGCTGATCAACTCGATGTCGATGTATTCGGCGGGGTTCACGGCGCAGACCCTGGGGATCAGGGTGCCCCGCGCCTGGGCGGTCGGCGTGAACGCGGTGATCAGCCTGGTCCTCGGCTTCCTGCTGATGGTGATCGCCACGAGCTTCATCGGCTCGTTCGTCTCGTTCCTCACGCTGCTCGCGGTGGCGTTCTCCGCGTGGATCGGCGTCTTCGGCGTGGACATGCTGCGGCGGCGTACGTACGACGCCACGGCGCTGATGGACACGACCCGCACCAGTGGCTACTGGTACCGGGGCGGCTTCGCCCCGTCGGCCATGGCCGCCTGGGGTACGGCGCTGGTGGTGGGGGTGCTCTTCACGTCGGTGGAGTGGTTCTCCAGCCCCCTCGCCGGGACCTGGGTCGGCGAGAACGGCCTGGGCTGGGTGGTCACAGTCCTGGTGGCGGCGGGGCTGTACGGGGTGCTGCCGCGCGAGCACGCGAAGACCCCGGCGCCCGCGGAAGCGGAGAGCGGGGCCGGGGCCGGTGAGCGCACAGGGGCGGAGGCGAGGACGAGGACGGACGGGGCCGGATCCGGCGAGCGAGCGGGGGCGGGTACGGACGGGGCCGGCTCCGCGTCGGCGACGCTGCCCGTCTGACCTCCGCCGCCTTCACGCGGGGACGGTGCCGGGGTCGGCTCGGGAACCGTTCCGCAGCCCCGCGTGTCGCGACAGGTCCTACCCCATCTCTTCCAGCGTCTTGCCCTTCGTCTCCTTCACGAAAAGGATCACGAAGGGAATGGAGAGCGTGGCGAAGCAGGCGTAAATGATGTACGTACCCGAAAGGTTCCAGTCGGCCAGGCTCGGGAAGCTCGCCGTGATGGCCCAGTTGGCGATCCACTGCGCCGAGGCGGCGACGCCGAGCGCGGCGGCGCGGATCCTGTTCGGGAACATCTCGCCGAGGAAGACCCAGACGATGACACCCCAGGAGAGCGCGAAGAAGAGCACGAACACATGCGCCGCGATCAGGGCGACGGTGCCCTCGGTGCTGGGCAGCTTGCCGTTGACCAGGTGCGCGGAGAACGCCCATGCCTCGCAGGCGAGCGCGACGGCCATACCGGCGGAGCCGACGAGGGCGAGCGGCTTGCGGCCGACCCGGTCCACCAGGACCATCGCGATCACGGTGCCGATGATGTTGACGATCGACGTCGTGAACGAATAGAAGAACGAGCTGGACGGGTTGATCCCGACGGACTGCCAGAGGGTCGCCGAGTAGTAGAAGGCGACGTTGATGCCGACGAGCTGCTGGAAGACCGAGAGCCCGATCCCCACCCACACGATGGGCAGGAAGAAGAAGCCGCCACCGCCCAGCAGGTCCTTGAAGGTCGACTTGTGCTCGCGGCGCATCGCGTGCTCGATCTCGGTGATCCGCGCGTTCAGATCGACGCCCTTGCTCTCGACCTCGGCGAGCACCTCCTTGGCGCGGCCCACCTGGCCGACGGAGATCAGGAAGCGCGGGGACTCGGGGATCGCGAAGGAGAGGAGACCGTAGAGCAATGCCGGTACGACCATCACACCGAGCATCCACTGCCACGCCTCGAAGCCCAGCAGCTTGCCGCGCTGGTCACCGTCGGCGAGCTGGAGGATGCCGAAGTTGACGAGCTGCGAGACGGCGATGCCGATGACGATCGCGGCCTGCTGGAAGGAGCCGAGCCGGCCGCGGTAGGCCGCCGGGGAGACCTCCGCGATGTACGCGGGGCCGATCACCGACGCCATGCCGATCGCGAAGCCGCCGATGATCCGCCAGAACGCGAGATCGTAGATGTTGAACGGCAGGGCGGAACCGACGGCGCTGATCGTGAAGAGGACGGCGGAGATCTGCATGCAGCGGATCCTGCCGATCCGGTCGGCGATCCGGCCCGCTGTGGCGGCCCCGATCGCACAGCCGATCAGTGCGATGGCGATGACCTGGGCGAGGGCCGCGGAGCCGATGTCGTACCGGTCCCGGATGGCTTCGACGGCGCCGTTGATCACCGAGCTGTCGTAGCCGAAGAGGAAGCCGCCCATCGCGGCGGCGGCCGTGATGAAGATGACATGGCCGAGATGTTCGGGGTGGGCCGCTCGGCCTCCTGTCGGCGGAACCTGCGCTGTGCTGGTCACGTGTACTCCTGAAGCCGCCCGGCTGCGTCGCCGGGCGTGGGGTGGGGGGAGCCCTACAAGTGAGACATAACGTCCCGTCAGCCACCACTTGAAGGCAAAAGCAACGCGAAAGAGCGTATGCCTTCACCTTTCGAATGGACAGGGCGGGGGTTACGCGCGGCACGGTGCGACAAAGTCGGTGAATCACCCTCTCCTCATCTTCAAGATGTGAAAGTGGCCGGAGCCTCGGTGAAGGCGATGCCCTCAGCGGAGCCGCTGGCTGATGACTTTGGATACCCCGTCGCCCTGCATGGACACCCCGTAGAGCGCGTCGGCGACCTCCATCGTCCGTTTCTGATGGGTGATCACGATGAGCTGCGAGCTCTCCTGGAGCTCCTGCATGATGCGGATCAGCCGCTGGAGATTGGTGTCGTCGAGCGCCGCCTCGACCTCGTCCATCACGTAGAACGGGCTCGGACGCGCCTTGAAGATCGACACCAGCAGCGCCACCGCCGTCAGGGACCGTTCGCCGCCGGAGAGCAGCGAGAGCCGCTTGACCTTCTTGCCCGGCGGTCTGGCCTCCACGTCCACGCCCGTGGTCAGCATGTTCTCCGGGTCCGTCAGGATCAGCCGCCCCTCACCGCCGGGGAAGAGCCGGGAGAAGACGCCCTCGAACTGGACGGCGGTGTCCCGGAACGCCTCGGTGAAGACCTGCTCCACCCGCTCGTCGACCTCCTTCACCACGCCCAGCAGATCGGCCCTGGCCTTCTTCAGGTCTTCGAGCTGCGCGGAGAGGAACTGATGGCGCTCCTCCAGCGCGGCGAACTCCTCAAGGGCCAGCGGATTCACCTTCCCGAGCTGCTGATACGCCCGTTCGGCAGCCTTGAGCCGCTTCTCCTGCTCGGCCCGCGCGTAGGGCCTGGGCCGGTTCCGCGGGTCCTCCGGGTCCTCCGGCAGCTCCTCGCCCTCGGCCGCCGGCGAGGGCGGCACAGGCTGGCCGGGACCGTACTCGGCGATCAGTCCGGCCGGCTCGACGCCCAGTTCCTCCAGCGCCTTCACCTCCAGCTGCTCGATCCGCAACCGCTTCTCGGCGCCGAGCACCTCGCCCCGGTGCACCGAGTCGGTGAGCTTGTCCAGCTCGCTCTTGAGGTCGCGGCCGGTGTTCCGCTCGGCGGTCAGCTCCCGGTCGCGTACGGATCCGGCCTCCTCGGCCGCGGCGCGCTCCGCCTCGGCCCGGACGACGGACACCTCCACGTGCGCGAGCAGCTGCCGGGCGCCGGACGCGACCGCCGCGGCGGTCCGGGCCTCGTGACGGAGCCGGGCGCGCCGCCGCTCCGCGCGGGCCCGCGCCTCGCGCTCGGCGCGCGCCGCCCGGTCGAGGCCGTCGGCCCGGCCCGCGAGCCCCTTCACACGCTCCTCGTGGGTACGGACCTGGAGCCTGGCCTCCATCTCGGTCTGCCGGGCGTTGGCCCCGTCGGCGGCGAGCCGGTCGCGTACGGAGGTGTCCGGCTCCTCCTGCCCCTCCCCGAAGGGGGACTCCTCCTCCGCGACGAGCAGCCGCTCCGTCAGCTCCTCCGCCTGCTCCGTGGCGCGTTCCAGCGCCTCCTGTGCCTCGGCGGCGGCCCCGGCGGCCCGTTCGGCCTCCGCGGCGGCGGCGCGTGCCTGTCCGGAGAGCCGGCCGAGCCGCCCGGACACGGCGGACTTCTCCCGGTCGGCGGCCCGGCGGCGCTCCCCCAGCTCCTCCACGAGCGCGGCGTGTTCGGCGCGGCGTCCGGTGGCGGCGCGCTGGGCCCCGGCCAGTTCCTCGCACCGTACGGCGAGCACCGCCAGCTCGGCGGCGGCCTGGTCGACGGCGGCCTGCGCCTCCAGCAGACTGGGCGCCCCCGCGGAGCCGCCGTGCGCGAAGTGCGCGCCGAGCACATCCCCTTCGGCGGTCACGGCGGTGAGCGTGGGCCGCTCGGCGACGAGTTCCTCGGCGTCCTCAAGGGTCGCGACGACCACCATGTCGCGCACGAGGCGGCGTACGGCGCCCATGAGCTCGACGGGTCCCTGGACGAGATCGATGACATACGGCGCGGCCACAGCGGTCCGTACGGGGCCGGCGGGGCCGGGCACCGCGCCCGCCGGCACCGCACCGGGGCCCCCGCTCTGCGTGGGAACACCTGCGGACGGGGCGGGCGGAGCCGGAGGCGCGGGCGGTACGGGCGGCGTGGCCTGGGCGGGGGCGAGGGCGGCGGCAACGGCCGGGGCCGCGGCGCCCAGCAGCAGCGCGGCGCGGCCCGCGTCCCGCTCGCGCAGCAGCCGCAAGGCCTCCGCCGCGGCGGCGGGGCCGCTGACCGCGATCGCGTCGGCCGCCGCGCCCAGCGCCGCGGCGACCGGGATCTCCTGCCCCGGTACGACGGTGAGCAGTTCGGCGGCGGGCCCCAGCAGGCCGGTCACCCGGTCGCGGGCGCCCAGCAGCGCCCCCGTGCCGTCCTTGCGGCGCAGCCCCAGGGCGAGGGCGTCATGGCGGGCGCTCAGGGCCGCGCGCTCACGCTCCGCCGTGGTCGCGGCGTCGCGCGCCGCGCTCTGCGCCGTCTCCGCGTCGGAGAGCGCGCGCCGGGCGTCCTCGTACCGCTCCGCGAGCGCGTCGTCCTCCGCGTCGAGACCGTCGACCTCGGCCTTGAGCTGCTCGTACTCCTCCTGCGCCAGGGCGGCGCGCTCCCGTGCCTCGTCCCTGGCCGCGGCGAGGCGGCCGATCTCCGCCTGGGCCGAGGCGGCCCGGCCGCGCGCCGCGGTGACCTGGCCGTGCAGCCGGGCCAGGCCCTCGCGGCGGTCCGCGAGGGCGCGGGCGGCGTCCCGCAGGCGGCGTTCCTCCGCGGCGAGTTCCCGTTCCAGTTCGGCGCGGTGGGCGACGGTGTCCTCGCGCGCGTGCTCGGCCGCCTCCAGCGCGGCGGTCAGTTCGGCCTCCTGCTCGCGGATCCGGGCGGCCTCGCGCTCCATGTCCTCGGGGTCACGGCCGCGCCGCTCCTCCTCGGGGGCGCTGGTGGCGCTGGTGACCCGCGCCTCGGCCAGCGACACGGTGCCGCGCACCCGTTCGGCGAGCTGCGACAGCTCGTACCACGTCTGCTGGGCCTTCCGGAGGCGCGGCGCGAGTCGCCGTACCTCCTCCTCCAGCTCCGCCTCGCGGCTCAGCGCGGCCTTCAGCCTGCGCTCCGCTTCCTCCTTGCGGCTCTTCAGTTCGGCCTCGTCGGCGATCTCCGCGCGCAGCGCCTCGCGCAGCCGCACCAGGTCGTCCGCGAGCAGCCGCAGCCGCGCGTCGCGCAGGTCGGCCTGGATGACGGCGGCGCGCCGGGCGACCGCCGCCTGCCGGCCGAGCGGCTTGAGCTGACGGCGCAGCTCGTCCGTCAGGTCCTGGACGCGGGCGAGATTCGCCTTCATCGCCTCCAGCTTCCGCAGCGCCTTCTCTTTCCGCTTGCGGTGCTTGAGCACTCCGGCGGCTTCTTCGATGAATGCGCGGCGGCCCATCGGATCGGCGTGGAGTACTGAGTCGAGCTGGCCCTGTCCGACGATCACGTGCATCTCGCGGCCGATACCGGAGTCGGAGAGCAGTTCCTGAATATCGAGCAACCGGCAGGTGTCGCCATTGAGCTGGTATTCGCTGCCGCCGTTGCGGAACATGATCCGCGTAACGGTGACCTCGGCGTACTCGATCGGCAGCGCTCCGTCGGAGTTGTCGATCGTGAGAGAGACCTCCGCGCGGCCGAGCGCGGGGCGCCCGGTCGTGCCGGCGAAGATCACATCCTCCATTTTGCCGCCGCGCAGCGACTTCGCCCCTTGCTCCCCCATGACCCAGGAGAGCGCGTCCACCACATTGGATTTCCCGGAGCCGTTCGGGCCCACGACGCAGGTGATACCCGGCTCGAAGCGCAGCGTCGTGGCGGAGGCGAAGGATTTGAACCCGCGCAGGGTCATGGCCTTGAGGTGCACGCCGCCGGACTCTACCCGCCCCGGATCGTCCGTCGGCGGTTTCACCGTGGAACGCGCAGGGCACATCAGACGTTAAGAAAGGCGTGGCAGCGCCAACAAAGCTTCGTACAGGGGAAGATGGAAAGAAAGAAGGGACGCCGAAGCGTCCCTTGCATATCTTGCGAGAGTCTTTCTCACCCGGCCCCGACGGGGGCTGCCGTCAGGTGAGCGCCGGCTCCGCCTGGGGTACGTCAATGTCCATGCCGTTGAGCAGCGACTCTCCGGGGTGCTGTGCGACAGCGGCGTTCAGCACGTCGTTCTCGGACTGGATCCGTACGAGCTCGGATTCGAGGTCCTGGACGCGCTGCTGAAGCCGTCGCATCTCGGCGAGGAGTCGCGGGTCGGAACCGCCGACATAACCGAGAAGCGCCTTTGCCATGATGAATGGTCCTCCACACTGAGTGACCGACCGAATGCGGTGTGGGTCGTGAGGGAAATCGCACCCGCGGTGCCTGGCAGTGCTTGTTCGTCACTGCGGTTCTTACTGCCAAACAGCTAAGGTGCGCGGGGATTCCAGAGTCTCACCAAAAAGTTTGACGGTCAACACGATCACAGCCCGTACCGGCGGGCGGCCCGTCGGCGCGGGCCCGTGGCCTGGGCGGCGGGGGCTCTCTGCGGAGCCCCGGGGCGCGCCCGGCCCGTCACTGACCGGGCAGCCTCGCACAGCGGGCCGCTCCTGGCAACCACCAGGTCATCGCTGGTCATCGCGGAGAGTCACCCATGCCGGTGGCATGTCCCGGCCATGCGGACCGCCCGGCGGAGCCATCGCGTCACCGGATCGCGAAGCCCTCGTAACCGCCCCGCGGGGTGTCCCAGATCTCAGTGACTCCGTCCACTCTCCCGGGTGTGTCGGCCGAGCGCAGCCACTCCAGCAGGCGGTGGCAATTGTCACGCGGCCCCTCCGCGACGATCTGCACCCTGCCGTCGTCCAGATTGAGGGCGAATCCGGTGAGGCCTCCGATCTCCAGTGCGTTCGCCCTGGTGAACCAGCGGAAGCCAACTCCTTGTACTCGGCCGCGTACCCAAGCAGTGAGTCGTACATCTTCTTTCATACGCGCAAAAGTAATCGGCCAATTGGTCCGCGGGCCCGGCGCCCCCACGGGCCATGCCGTACAGTCCGGTCGCAATGAGCCTCACTCATACGGGTGAGTAACGTTGCCGTCGAAACTGAGGAAGGCACCACAGATGGGACGCCACCGACGCTCCGCCGCCCCCGGCGCACCTGTCGAATCCCCTGAGGGCCCCACGGCCGGCCCCGGCGCCACGCCGCGCCGCAAGGGCCGGGTCACCAAGCCCGTCCGTACGGGACTGCTCGGCGCCTCCGCGGCGATGGCGGTCGGCGCTGTCGCGGTCGCCTCCGGACTGCTGCCCGGCGGCGGGCAGTTCTCGGTGAGCGGCGGCGGCACCACCGGTGAGCAGATCCGCAGCGAGGGCGCGCCCGAGCTCCAGCAGCAGGGCGGCACGTCCGCGGATCCGACGCGGGACGCGACGGTGGAGCCCAGCCGCAGCGCGGAGCGGACGACGGGACCGGACAAGAAGTCGGCCTCGTCCTCCCCCGCGACCCCCTCCTCCTCCCCGACCAAGGCGACGACCGCCCCGGCGCCGCCGAAGCCGAAAACCGAGGCCCCGCCGAAGAAGACGGAGTCCGGCGGGTCGGCGGGCTCCGCCGGGTCACCCGCCCAGGAGGACAAGGCTCCGGCTCCGACGCAGTCCACGGACCGCGCGGCCGAGCAGCCCCAGGCGGCGCCCTCGTCCGCCGCGTCGGCCGTGCTCTCGCTGGTCAACAAGGAGCGGGCCAAGGCCGGCTGCGCCGCCCTGAAGTCCGACGCGAGCCTGAACGCGCTGGCCCAGGCGTTCAGCGAGGACATGGCGGCGCGCGGCTTCTTCGACCACACGAACCCCGACGGTGACTCCCCCTGGGACCGCGCGGAACAGGCGGGTGTGAAGAACCTCGGAGGCGAGAACATAGCCCGGGGACAGGCCACCGCCGAGGCGGTGATGGACTCCTGGATGAACAGCGAGGGCCACCGCGCCAACATCCTGAACTGCGACTACACCCGGCTCGGCGTCGGGGTGCACACCGGCTCCGGCGGCCCTTGGTGGACGCAGAACTTCGGCTTCTGAGACCTTTCGTACACACACCAGAAGACACGCACCAGGAGTAAGCGCCACCCACTGGGTGGCGCTTACCGGTAGTAGGGTGTGGATATGGACACTTCTTCCGCTGACGCCGAGCTCGGCGGGTACGCCTTCGACGTGTTCGCGCGGCAGTGCCCCTCGCGCTCCACGCTGGAGCATGTGACGGGCCGCTGGGGCGGCCTCGTCCTCGGCGCGCTCCACCGGAGCGGCTGCCGCTTCAACGAACTGCGGCGCCGCGTCGACGGGGTGAGCGAGAAAATGCTCTCCCAGACCCTGCACGCCCTGGAGCGGGACGGCCTCGTACGCCGCGACGCGCAGCCGGTCAATCCGCCGCGGGTGGACTACGAACTGACGCCGCTGGGGCGGGACGTCGCCGAACGGCTGTTCGACCTCATCCACCTGGTGGAGGGGCGGATGCCCGAGGTGCTCGCGGCGCGGGAGCGTTACGACACGGCGCGCGGCGCCGCGCCCGGTACGGCGCGCGGCGGCCGCTGACAGCGCGGGCAGAAGTAGCTGGACCGGTTCATCCAGGGGCGCCGGCGGATCGGGGTCCCGCAGCGGCCGCACGGCTCGCCCTCGCGTCCGTACGCGTCGAGCGACCGGTCGAAGTAGCCGGACTCGCCGTTCACATTGACGTACAGACTGTCGAAGCTCGTTCCGCCGACGGACAGCGCCGCGTTCATCACGTCGCGCGCGTGGCCGAGCAGTTCGGCGGCGCGCGGCCGGGGCAGCGTCGCGGTGGGGCGTTCGTAATGGAGCCGGGCGCGCCAGAGCGCCTCGTCCGCGTAGATGTTGCCGACGCCGCTGATGAGTGACTGGTCGAGCAGGGCGCGCTTGACCGTCGTACGGCGCAGCTTGAGCGCGGTGAGGAAGGCCCCCTCGTCGAAGGCGGGGTCCAGCGGGTCGCGGGCGATGTGCGCGATGACGTCCGGGAGACCGTCGGGGGTGTTGTCGTGGAGCGAGAGGCCGCCGAAGGTGCGCTGGTCGACGAAGCGCAGCTCGGTGCCGAGCTCGTCGGCGAAGCGGACGCGGATCCGCAGGTGCTTCTCGTCGGGCGCGGTCCCGGGCTGGACGAGGAGCTGACCGCTCATCCCGAGATGGCCGAGGATCGAGGCGTCGGTGTCGGCGAGCGGCAGCCACAGGTACTTGCCGCGGCGCCGCGCGACACCGATGGTGTGTCCCTTGAGGCGCGCCGCGAAGTCCGTACCGCCCGCGAGGTGGCGTCGTACCGCGCGCGGATGGAGCACCTCGGTCTCGGCGACGGTCCGGCCGCTGATCCAGCGTTCGAGTCCGCGCCGGACGACTTCGACCTCGGGCAGCTCGGGCACGGGGACTCCTCGGAACGACGGAACGGCAAAGGCGACGAAGGAAAGAGACGAAGGAAAGAAAGGGGGCGGTGAACGGGAGACGCCCCTCGGGCCGCGGACGACACGAGGGGCGCACCGTGAAGGAGCGTACGTACGGACAGGCGTACGGTCAGGACGTCGGCGCCTCCGCCGAGGCCGGATCCGCCGGTGCCTGGTCCGCCGGTGCCTGATCCGCCGGAGCCGCGTCCGAGGCCGGGGCGGCATCGACGGCCGCCGCGGCGCCGTCACCGTCGCCGAGGGGCGCACCCGCGGCAGCCGGTTCATCCGCACCGGAAACGGCTCCGGTGCCGGCGTCCGTACCGGACTCAGCACCGGACTCCGCGCCGGACTTCGCCGCCGCTTCCCGTGCGTCGGCCGAGGCCCGGATGGAGCGCCAGGCGGACTCCGCCGCCTGCTGCTCCGCTTCCTTCTTGCTGCGGCCGGTGCCGGTGCCGTACGAGACACCACCGACGCGGGCGGCAGCAGTGAAGGTCTTCTCGTGGTCGGGTCCCGACTCCGTGACGAGGTACTCGGGCACGCCGAGGGCCTCCGCCGCGGTCAGCTCCTGGAGACTGGTCTTCCAGTCCAGGCCCGCCCCGAGATTCGAGGACTTCTCGATCAGCGGGTCGAAGAGCCGGTGCACCAGCTCGGACGCCGCGTCGAGGCCCTGGTCGAGATAGACGGCGCCGATCACCGCTTCAAGGGTGTCGGCGAGAATGGACGCCTTGTCCCGGCCCCCCGTGCCCTCTTCGCCCCGGCCGAGCCGGATGAAGGAGCCGAGTTGGAGGCCGCGGCCCACTTCCGCCAGCGCACGCGAGTTGACCACCGCGGCCCGCAACTTGGCCAGCTGGCCTTCGGGCAGGTCGGGGTGGATGCGGTACAGCGTGTCCGTGACCACCAGGCCGAGCACCGAGTCCCCGAGGAATTCGAGCCGCTCGTTGGTGGGCAGACCGCCGTTCTCGTACGCGAACGAGCGATGGGTCAGCGCACGCACCAGAAGGGCGGTCTCGAGCTGATACCCGAGCCGCCCTTCCAGAAGCGTGTGGGACGAGGCCGTACTGACAGTGTCTGTCTGCTTCTTGGCAGGGGACAGTTCAGACATCGAGCCTCTCACCAGCCGCTCAGACCTCGAGGACCTGGCGCTTGTTGTAGGTGCCGCAGCTCGGGCACGCGATGTGCTGGAGCTTCGGCTCCTGGCAACGCTCGCACGAAACCAGGTTGGGGACCGCAGCCTTCCACTGCGACCGGCGGTGGCGCGTGTTGCTGCGCGACATCTTCCGCTTCGGAACAGCCACGGCTACTTCTCCTGCTTCTCGTCGACGCCCGCTTCGGCGCCGCCCATGTTGTCCTTCTCGCCGTCCTTGACGGTCTCGGCGAGTCCCTGCAATGCCGCCCAACGGATGTCGACGGCGTCGTGGTGGTGGTCCGGGTTGTCGTCCAGCCTGATCCCACATGTGGAACACAGACCGGAGCAGGTCTCCCGGCACACCGGCTGCATCGGCAGTGCGAGCACCACCGCATCACGCAGCACGGGTTCGAGGTCGAACAGGCCGTCCTCGATGAAGAGCGTGTCCTCGTCGTCCTCGGCATCGTCGGCCGGCTCCGCGCGGACGCGGCCCCGGTCGTCGGTGTCGTGGTACGAGAACAGCTCCTGGAATTCCGCCGCCACTTCCTGGCCGAGCGGCTCCAGACACCTTACGCACTCCCCTTCGGCCGTGACACGGGCGGTGCCCGTGACGAGCACCCCTTCCATGACCGACTCCATGCGGAGGTCCAGCTCCACCGGGGCGCCCTCGGGCGCTCCGATGACCCCGTCGATACCGAAGTCCTTCGGAGCGGGCGCCGAGCGGGTCAGCTTCCGGAGCGCACCAGGACGCCGCCCCAGCTCGTGTGTGTCGAACACGAGGGGGTTGTGGTGGTCGAGGCGCGCGTTCAGGGCCGTTCCCGCTTTCGGATCGTGAAGAGGGGGCCGCCACCGTCGCTTGAGCGAAGCGGGCAGCCTGAGCCGCGGACATGCACACGGCCGAAGAACCAGGGTACTGGACCGGCCGCCGTAGACCCAATCGGGCTGCCGCCGGTCCCGGAGGACCGGCCGGGTCAGCGGCCCTGTTCGTAACGGCGGAGCTGCTCCATGTCGATCATGCTCGTGTCGAAGAAGCTGGTCTCGTCGAGGGAGCCCTGCTGGTCGGCGGGGGCGGCGGGCAGGGCCGGGAGCGCGGGGCGCCCGTCCGTCTGCTGCTGCTGTTGCTGCTGCTGCTGCTGCCAGCCGTAGTTCGGGTCGTACCCCTGGGCCTGCTGCGCGCCCTGGAGCTGTCCCTGGCCCTGGTCCTGGCCGTACCCCTGCTGCTGGTACGGGTACGGGTCCTGCTGGTAGCCGTACGTGTCCTGCTGGTAGCCCGCCCCGTAGCCGGGCTCCGCGGCCGGGTACGCCGGGTCCTGGTAGCCGCCGGAGGTGCCGTAACCACTGCCGCCGTCCTGGTAGGCCGCGGCGGCCGGCTGCTGCGCGTAGGCGGGGTCCGCGAAGGGCTGCTGAGTGGGCACAGGGGGCATGGCAGGCATAGCGGGCTCCGTGGGACCCATGGGCTGCTGCGGGGGCGTCACGGGCGCCTGGAGGGCCTCCCTCGGGGTGCCGGCGAGATCGGCCAGGTAGTCGGCGTCGCTGAGGCGTGCCTGGGGGCCCGCCGCGTCCTGGGCGGCCATGTGCGCGCCCAGCTCGTCGGACTCCGTACGGCCGTGCAGCTTCTGCCGGCCCCGGCCGACCGCTTCGAGGGTCTTGGTCAGTACGGCCTCGAAGGCGCCGATCTTGGCGTCGACGTACTCGTCGGCCCGGCGGATCAGGGTGCCGGGGTCGGCGCTGTACTCCGGGGCGTCGTCGTCATCGCCGCCCGCGTACCCCGGCTCGCCGGAGCCCGGGGAGCGGCCGAGGAGCTTCTCCCGGCCCCGGTCGACGGAGCCGATGGTCTTGGTGAGGACGACCTCGAAGTTGGCGAGCTTGGAGTCGACGTAGTCGTCCGCCTCGGCGCGGATCTCCTCGGCCTCCTTGCGGGCCTCGGCGAGGATACGGTCGGCCTCCTCCTGGGAGCGGCGGGCGACCGCGGTGTCCGAGATCAGGGTGGAGCGCTGGGCGTGCGCGCCCTCGATGATGCGCTCCGCCTCCTGGCGGGCCTGTTCGGCGAGCTGTTCCTGCCCGCCGATCAGCTCCTGGGCCTGGGCCAGCGAGTCGGGCAGCGCCTCCCGCACCTCTTCGAGCAGCGCGAGCAGCTCCGCCCGGTTGACCACGCAGGACGCCGACATGGGCATCGAGCGGGCGTTGCCCACCGTGTCGACGATCTCGTCGAGCTTCTTCTGCACGTCCACCGTGTGCTCGCCACTCTTTCGGCCGGTTTGGAGACGGACGCAACGACTGTACGGCCAGTCCGCGTCCGTCCGACACCGGATGACGGGCGGTCAGGTCCGTCACTTCCTGCCGAGGCGCTCCATGATCGCGGTATGGACGGCGGGGGGCAGCAGGTGGGAGACGTCGCCGCCCCAGGTGGCCACCTCTTTCACCAGGGAGGAGGAGAGGAAGCTGTACGTGGGGTTGGTGGGGACGAACAGGGTCTCGACGCCCGAGAGCCCGTTGTTCATCTGGGCCATCTGCAACTCGTAGTCGAAGTCGCTGACGGCCCGCAGGCCCTTGACGATGGCCGGGATGTCGCGCTCTTTGCAGAAGTCCACGAGAAGGCCGTGGAAGGACTCCACCTCGACGTTGCCGAACTCGGCGGTGACCTCCCGGATCAGTTCGATCCGTTCCTCGATCGTGAACAGCCCTTTTTTGGACTGGTTGATCATCACCGCGACGTGTACGACGTCGTACAGCTTGGAGGCGCGGGCGATGATGTCGAGATGTCCATTGGTGATGGGGTCGAAGGACCCCGGACAGACGGCGCGGCGCAACTGAACTCCCTCGCTCTCCGGTCCGGTCATGGTGCGTCTTCGTCACAAGAAGCGGCGCGACCGTACCAAAGCGTTCCCTCGCCGTAGCGACGGGACCGCAGCGGTACGAAACCTGCCGGCCAGCCGAATTCCCCGCCTCTGGTGCTGCGTTCAACGGTGGCGACGGCATCGTCGCCGAGCCAGCCCCCGGTCCGCAGTGTGAGCAGGATCTCCCGAAGATCGTCGTCGGTGACGGCGTACGGCGGGTCGAGGAACACCAGGTCGTACGGGTCCTCCGGGGCCGGCCCCGTGACGATCTGCTCCGCCTTGCCGGTACGGACCTCGGCCCCGGGCAGTCCGAGCGCGGCGACGTTCTCGCGGACGGTACGGGCGGCGCGGCCGTCGGCCTCGACGAGCAGGGCGTGCGCGGCGCCGCGCGAGAGCGCTTCGAGGCCGACGGCGCCGGACCCGGCGTACAGATCGGCGATCCGGACGCCCTCCAGCGTGCCGAGGAGCGCCTGCCAGGTGGAGAAAAGGCCCTCACGCGCCCGGTCGGAGGTGGGGCGGGTGCCGGTGCCGGGCGGGACGGCGAGCCGGCGTCCGCCGGCGGCACCGGCGATCACGCGGGTCATGGGTGTCGGGTCCTCGGTTGGTGGGAGGGCTGGGACGGACGGAGCTGTCGGCGGACGCCCGCTCGCACTCCACGATATTGCGTACGCGACCGCGTACGCACCGGCCGGGCCCTGCCGGTGCGTACGGTCCGGTCGGCCGGCGTCGCTCAGCCCTTGTCGAGGAACTGCTCGCGCTCCGTGTCCAGCAGCGCGTCCAGCGCCGTCCGCAGCTCGGGGCTGGAGGCCAGCTCCGGGTCGGCGGCGACCACCGCCACGGCCTCCTCGCGGGCGGCGGCGATGATCTCCTCGTCCTCGATGACGGCGAGCATCCGCAGCGAGGACCGCACCCCGGACTGGGCCTGACCCAGCACATCGCCCTCGCGGCGCTGTTCGAGGTCGATCCGGGACAGCTCGAAGCCGTCGAGCGTGGCGGCGACCGCGCCGAGCCGGGCCCTGGCGGGGCTCGCCTCCGGCATGTCGGTGACCAGGAGGCAGAGACCGGGCGCCGCGCCACGGCCGACCCGGCCGCGCAACTGGTGGAGCTGGGAGACGCCGAACCGGTCGGCGTCCATGATCACCATCGCCGTGGCGTTGGGGACGTTCACCCCGACCTCGATGACGGTCGTCGCGACCAGGACGTCCACCTCGCCCGCGGCGAAGCGGCGCATCACGGCGTCCTTGTCGTCCGGCTGCATCCGGCCGTGCAGGACCTCGACGCGGAGCCCGGCCAGCGGCCCCGCCACCAGCTGCTCCGCGACCTCCAGCACCGCGAGCGGGGGCCGCTTCTCGGCGTCCTCCGCGGCCTTCCCCTTGGCCGCGGACGCCTTCTTCTTGCCGCCCTTGCCGTTCTTCTCGTCCTCGTCGTCGCCGATGCGGGGGCAGACCACGTACGCCTGGTGCCCCTTGCCGACCTCCTCGCGCACCCGCTCCCAGGCGCGGGCCAGGAAGTGCGGCTTGTCCTGCGCGGGGACGACATGGCTGGCGATCGGCGAGCGCCCCGCCGGGAGCTGGTCCAGGACGGAGGTCTCCAGGTCGCCGAAGACGGTCATGGCGACCGTCCGGGGAATGGGGGTGGCCGTCATGACCAGCAGATGCGGCGGCTGCTTGCCCTTGGAGCGCAGCGCGTCGCGCTGCTCCACGCCGAAGCGGTGCTGCTCGTCCACGACGACCAGCCCCAGGTCGTGGAAGCGCACCTTGTCCTCGATCAGCGCGTGCGTACCGATCACCATCCCGGCCTCGCCGGTGACCAGGTCGAGCAGTGCCTGACGGCGCCCGGCGGTGCCCATGGAGCCGGTGAGCAGCACCACCTTCGTGGCGTTCTCCGCGCCGCCCAGCATCCCTCCCTGGGCCAGCTCGCCCATCATCTCCGTGATGGACCGGTGGTGCTGCTGCGCGAGGACCTCGGTGGGTGCCAGCAGCGCGGCCTGACCGCCCGCGTCCACGACCGTGAGCATCGCGCGCAGCGCGACGAGCGTCTTGCCGGAGCCGACCTCGCCCTGGAGCAGCCGGTGCATGGGGTGTTCGGTGGCGAGGTCCGCGAAGATCTCGGCGGTGACCTTCCGCTGGCCCTCCGTGAGCGTGAACGGCAGTCCGGCGTCGAAGGTGTCGAGCAGTCCGCCCGCCACCGGCTCGCGGGCGACGGCCGGGAGCTGGGTGTCCGCGTACCGCCGCCGGGCCAGCGCGACCTGGAGGACGAACGCCTCGTCCCACTTGAGCCGGGCCCGGGCGTCCTCGATGTCGGCCTTCGTCTCGGGCCGGTGGACCTTGAGCAGCGCCTCCGGCAGCGGGACGAAGCCGCGCCCCTCGCGCAGCGCGGGCGGCAGCGGGTCGGCGGCCTCCACGGCGCGCGGCAGGACGGCGTCCACCGCTTTGGTGATCTTCCAGGACTCCAGCCCCTTGCAGGCCGGGTAGATCGGGATCAGCTTGCCCGCGAAGGCGTTCACGGCGCTCGCGTCCTCGTCCACCGCGCCGGAGTCCGCCCCCGGCGCGAGCGGGACGTACGTGGGGTGCGCGAGCTGGAGCTTGCGGTTGAAGACCGAGACCTTGCCGGCGAACATGCCGCGGCTGCCGGGCGGCAGTTCCTTGTGCGGCTTGTGGAGCCCGCGGCCGAAGAAGACGAGCTGGAGCCGGCCGCTGCCGTCGGTGAGGGTGATCTCCAGGCGCTGACCGCGGCCGTGGTTGAACGTCAGGATCCGGGAGTCCGCGACCTGCGCGACCACCGTCACGTCCTCGTCCAGCGGGAGTTCGGCCAGCGTGGTGAGCTGGCCGCGCTCCTCGTACCGCCGTGGGTAGTGGTGGAGCAGGTCACCGACCGTGTGCAGGCCGAGGTGTTCGGCCATCACCTTCGCGGTGGCGGGGCCGAGCGACTTCTTGAGTGGTTCATCCAGCGCGGACACGCGATCCATTGCACACCACACCACTGACAGCCGTCGCGCACCCCCGGGTTTCCGCAGGTCACGGCCGCGCCGCCGGGACCGGTCCCGGCGTCACTCCACGCCGACGAGGAGCGGCGCGGACTGCCGGCCGCCCCGGTAGACCACCGTGTCGACGGCGAGGTGCCCCTCGCGTACGTAGCTCTCCAGGCGGGCGGCGAGCGTCTCGGGTACGTCCTCCCCGAGGACGAGCGTCACGAGTTCACCGCCCGCGGAGAGCATCCGGGAGAGCACCGTCTCGGCCGTGGCGGCGAGATCGGAGCCGATGACCGCGACGTCCCCGTCGATCAGGCCGAGGACGTCCCCGGCCTGGCAGATGCCCGCCATGGTCCAGGACTGACGCTCCGCGACGGCCAGTTCGGCGTAGCGGGTGGCACCGGCGGCGCTGGTCATCGCGACGACGTCCTCGTCGAAGCGGCGCTCGGGCTGGTGCACGGCGAGCGCGGCGATCCCCTGGACGGCGGCCCTGGTCGGGATGAGGGCCACGCGTACGCCTTCGGTACGGGCCTGCTCCGCCGCGGCGGCCGCGGTGTGCCGCAGTGCCTCGTCGTTCGGCATGAGGACCACCTCGCGGGCGTGCGCGCGCCGGATCGCCTCGACCAGTTCGCCGCTGGCGGGCGGCTCCCCGGGGCGCGCGAGGACGGTCGTCGCGCCGGCCTCGGCGCAGAGCCCGGCGAGGCCCTCGCCGGGGACGACCGCGACGACGGCGCGCTGGACGCGCGACTCCTCCGCGGCGGCGACGAAGTGGGTGATGCGGATGCGGTACGGACGGCCCGCCTCGACGCCCGCCTCCACGGCGGCGCCGGCGTCGTCGACATGGACGTGCACGTTCCACAGTCCGTCGCCGCCGACGATCACCAGGGAGTCCCCGAGCCCGTCGAGCCGGTCCCGCAGCCGGGCCACGGCGGCGTCGTCCGCCTCCAGCAGATAGATCACCTCGAAGGCGGGCCCGCCCTCCGCCTCGCACGCCTCGGCGGCGGAGTCCGCCCCGACGGGGTGCTCCCGGCGGCGGTGGCCCGCCGGGTAGGGCGCGGGCGCGTCGCCCGTGAGGCAGCGCACCAGCGCGCCCAGCACGGTGAGGAGCCCCCGGCCGCCCGCGTCGACGACGCCCGCGCGGCCGAGCACGTCGAGCTGGCCCGTGGTGGCGTCGAGCGCGGTGCGAGCGCCCGCGTACGCGGCCCGTACGGCCTCGGCCGTCCCCGCGCCATGCGCGCCGTGCGCGCCGTCCGTGTGCGCCGCTGTCCCCGCGGCGTCCGCGGCGGCGCTCGCCACGCTCAGGATCGTGCCCTCCACGGGGTGCGCGACGGCCTCGCGGGCCAGCGCTGCGGCGCGGCGCAGCGCCAGGGCCAGCCGACGGCCGCCGTTCCCCGGATCCCCGTCCCCCTCACCCAGCGCATCCGCGTCCGCCAGCACCTCGGCCATACCGCGCAGTAGCTGCGCCAGGATCGTCCCGGAATTGCCCCGGGCGCCGATCAGCGCGCCGTGCGCCATGGCCCGTACGGCGTCCACCGGAGCGGGCACGGAGGCGCCCGTCTCGTGCGCGGCGAACACCGCCTCGACCGCCTGCGTGGCGGACTCGACGGTCAGATAGAGGTTGGTGCCGGTGTCACCGTCCGCGACCGGATAGACATTGATCGCGTCGATCTCCTCGCGCTCCCGGCCGAGGGCCTCCAGCGCCAGCGCGCACCAGCTCCGCACCGCTGCGGCGTCGAGGGTCTGCGGCACCTGCGGGGTCCTCCTCCGTCGGCTGGGGTGATGCGAGAAGGGTATAGTTTCCGGCTACCGAGGCAGTCGTTGTATGCTGCTGCGGTTGCCCGATGAGAGTCGGGCCAATCCCCCGGTAAAGCGACGTCGACGCCATCGATTCGTTCTGATTCGTTTCGTTGATCCAGCCACGCCGGATTTCTCTGTACGAGCATCTGAAGTCTTTGGAGTGACCCGTGGCTGCCAACTGCGACGTCTGTGGCAAGGGGCCGGGCTTCGGCAACAGCATTTCCCACTCGCACCGCCGTACGCCCCGTCGCTGGAACCCGAACATCCAGCGCGTGCGTGCCGTGGTCGGTCGGACGCCGAAGCGCCTCAATGTCTGCACATCGTGCATCAAGGCCGGCAAGGTCTCGCGCTGACGCCTGCGTCGTAGCGCAGCCCCTGCGGTTGCCTTGAAGAGCCGGTCCACCTCGGTGGGCCGGCTCTTTGCCGTGTCCGGACGGTGCGCCGCCTTTCCAGGTCGGTGCGCCGCCTTTCCGGTCGGCCCGGTGGCTCAGCCCCGGAAGCGCCAGGCGTGGTCCACCGGCCCGATCCCCGCGCCCAGCGCGAAGCCGTGCGCGATCGCGCCCGTCACGTACTCCTTGGCCGCCCCGACGGCCGCCACCACGTCCTGCCCGCCGGCCAGCCCCGCGGCGATCGCCGACGCGTAGGTGCACCCCGTGCCGTGCGTGTGCCGGTTGTCGTGGCGCGGCGCCCGCAGCCAGTGCTCCTCGGTGCCGTCGGTCAGCAGGTCCACCGCGTCGCCCGGCAGATGCCCGCCCTTGATCAGGGCCCAGCGGGGCCCGAACTCCAGGACGGCGTGGGCCGCACGCCGCAGATCCGCCTCGTCCGCCACCCGTACGCCGGTGAGCTGCGCCACCTCGTCCAGGTTCGGGGTGGCGACCGTCGCGGCCGGCAGCAGCCGGTTCCGTACGCCGTCCAGCGCCGAGGCGGCCAGCAGTGGATCACCGTGCTTGGAGACCCCGACCGGGTCGACGACCACGGGGACACCGGTCTCCGCGAGCAGTTCCGCCACGGCGTCGACGAGGACGGCGGAGGAGAGCATGCCGGTCTTCACGGCCTGCACCCCGATGTCGTCGACGACGCTGCGGTACTGCGCCCGCACCGCCTCCACCGGCAGGTCCCAGGCGCCCTGGACGCCCCGGGAGTTCTGCGCCGTGACGGCGGTGAGCACGCTCATGCCGTGCGCGCCGAGGGCCAGCATCGTCTTGAGGTCCGCCTGGATGCCCGCACCGCCGCCGGAGTCGGATCCGGCGACGGTGAGAACACGGGGCGGCGCGGACGCGGTTTTCGACATGCCCACGAATCTACGTGTCCTCGATGTCGCCGAAGTGGTCCCAGCCGCCCTTGCTGGTCCACGGGGCGCCGTCGACCGTCACCTGGGGCAGCGCGGAGGGATTGAGCACCTCCCCGATCACCTTCCAGCGCGCCGGGAGCTTCGCGTCCGCGGGGAACGTCGCGACGATCGCGTGGTCCTCTCCCCCGGTCAGCACCCACTGGAGCGGATCGACGCCGACCGCCTGGCCGATGTCGTTCATCTGCGAGGGGATGTCGATCAGACCGGAGCGCAGGTCGATACGGACCTGGCTCGCCTCCGCGATGTGCCCGAGGTCCGCGACCAGACCGTCGCTGACATCGGTCATGGCGGTGGCGCCGAGTCCGGCCGCCGCCGGGCCCGCGTGGTACGGCGGCTCGGGCCTGCGGTGCGCCTCCACGAAGGCGCGGGGCGAGCGGAAACCCCGCGAGAGCACCGCGTGCCCCGCGGCCGACCAGCCCAACCACCCGGTGTAGGCGACGACATCGCCGGGCCGGGCGCCGGAGCGGGTCACCGGCTCGTGGTTGCGCAGATCTCCCAGCGCGGTGATCGCGATGGTGATCGAGTCGCCGCGCACCACGTCGCCGCCGACCACGGCCGCCCCCGCGACCTGGCACTCGTCCCGGATGCCGTCCATCAGCTCGGTGGGCCAGGTGACCGGCAGTTCGGCCGGCACGACAAGACCGAGCAGCAGCGCGGTGGGCACCGCGCCCATCGCCGCGATGTCGGCGAGGTTCTGCGCGGCGGCCTTGCGGCCCACGTCGTACGCGGTCGACCAGTCGCGGCGGAAGTGCCGCCCTTCGAGGAGCAGATCCGTACTCGCCACGACCCTGCGGTCGGGGGCCGCCACGACCGCGGCGTCGTCGCCCGGCCCGAGCCGCACCGCCGGGGTGGTGGTGAGTCGGGACGTCAGCTCTCTGATGAGCCCGAACTCCCCCAACTCGCCCACGGTTCCCTTCACCGAGTCTCCCCTTCTCTTCGCTTCTCTTCACTCTTCGCCGGGCCGCGCCTGCGGTCGCGGTCCCCTACTGCTGCCGACATCGTCATCGGGCACGTCAACACGGCCGTACGCCGGACCACGCCCACGGGGCACGGCGCGTGGGCCGCGCCCCGCCCCGTACGTCGCGCGCGCATGGCACCCGCACACGTCAACGTGGATTTCCGTACGCCACCCCGCGGGCGCCACCGGGCACCCAGGTCTCCCCGCGGCCCGCGGCGACGCGATACCGTGGCGTCTCTTTCCCCCACATGATCCTCGTGGCCGCCCTGGAGGTTCCGTGGTACAGGCGTACATCCTTATTCAGACCGAGGTGGGCAAGGCGACGACCGTCGCCGAGACCATCGCAAAGATTCCGGGAGTGATCCAGGCCGAGGACGTCACCGGTCCTTACGACGTGATCGTGCGGGCTCAGGCGGACACCGTCGATGAGCTCGGCCGCATGGTCGTCGCCAAGGTCCAGCAAGTAGAAGGCATCACCCGCACCCTGACCTGCCCGGTCGTACATCTCTAGACCGCCCCCGTCTACGCTTGGCCGGTGATACGTTCCCGTCGCCCGCTTCCCAGCCGCAGGCTATCCGGCCGTGCGTTCGCCCGCCTGCCCGCCGTCGCCGTTCTTCTGTCGGCGGCGGCGGGCTGCTCCTCCACGGACGCGGCGGCATCGGTCACGGTTCCCACCCCCTCCCGACAGGAGGCGGCCCTCTGCCGCGCCCTGCACAAGGAGCTGCCCGACACCCTCGCGGACCTCGGCCGCGGCGATCCCGAGCCGAGCTCCGAACTGACCGCCGGGTGGGGGGACGGCGCGATCGTACTGCGCTGCGGAGTGCCCCGGCCCGCGGAGATGAGCGATCCGCAGGCACAGGGCATCGACGCGGACGGCGTCAACTGGATGCTGGAGGAGCGGGACTCGGGGCCGCGGTTCACCACGACGTACCGCCGGACCTATGTGGAGGTCACGATGGACTCGCGGTTCAACCATGACTCCACCCCGCTCGCGGGGCTGGCCGAGGCCGTCGAGAAGACGGTCCCGTCCAGCCTCTAGTGCCGCGACCGTGCCCGGAAGGAGCGCCGGACGCGCTCAGCGCAGGCCGGTCGGGCGGCGCAGCGCCGCCTGGATGAGCAGGTCCACCAGCTCCGCGTAGCCGACGCCGCTCTCCTGCCACATGCGCGGGTACATGGAGATGGGGGTGAAGCCCGGCATCGTGTTGATCTCGTTGATGACGAACTCGCCGTCCTCGGTGAGGAAGAAGTCCGCGCGGACCAGCCCCTCGCAGGACGTGGCCTCGAACGCCGCCACCGCGAGCCGCCGCACCTCCGCGGTCTCCTCCGGGGTGAGGGGGGCGGGCACCAGACCGGCGGCCGAGTCGATGTACTTGGCCTCGAAGTCGTAGAAGTCGTGCTCCGTGACCGGCGGGATCTCGGCCGGCACGCTGGCGCGCGGACCGTCCTCGAACTCCAGCACGCCGCACTCGATCTCGCGCCCGCGCAGCAGCGACTCCACCAGGATCTTGGGGTCGTGGCGGCGGGCCTCGGCGATCGCCTCGTCGAGCCCCGAGAGGTCGTCGACCTTGGTGATGCCCATGGAGGAGCCGCCCCGCGCGGGCTTCACGAAGAGCGGCCAGCCGTGCTCGGCGGCGAAGTCCACGATCTTCTTCCGGGCGGCGGCGCCCGGCGCCCCGCCCCGGTCCCCGCCGGCGTCGCCGTCGGGCACCAGCTCCCACTCGCGGGGCCGGATCACCACGTACGGGCCGACGGGCAGCCCGAAGGAGGTGAACACCCGCTTCATGTACTCCTTGTCCTGGCCGACGGCCGAGGCGAGGACACCCGCGCCGACGTACGGGATCCCGGAGAGCTCCAGCAGCCCCTGGAGGGTGCCGTCCTCCCCGTACGGGCCGTGCAGCACCGGGAAGACCACGTCGACGTCGCCCAGCACCTTGGGCACGGCGCCCGGTTCGCTGTAGACGACCTCGCGGCTGCCCGGGTCGACGGAGAGGACGACGGAGCCGTCCGTGGACTCGGCGATCTGCTCGACGCTCGGCAGGGCGCGGTCGGCGATGCCCATCCGCTCCGGGTCGTCGGCGGTGAGCGCCCAGCGGCCGTCGGTGGTGATCCCGATCGGGAGGACGTCGTACTTCGTACGGTCGATGGACCGCAGTACGGCGCCGGCCGTGACCACCGAGATGGCGTGCTCGGAACTGCGGCCGCCGAAGACGACGGCCACGCGAGGCTTGCGGAGCGGCTGCTCTGGGCGGGGCTCCGGGCTGTGCCCAAGGCTGCGCTCGGGGCTGTGGGAGGAGTTCTCGCTGCTCATATCGCGATGAGCGTACCTGCTGGTACCGCCCGAGTCAGCGTCGCTCGGGCTTGGCGCTGCGCGCCATCAGCTCTTTGAGCGCGACGAGCGGCGGCTTCCCGTTGTGCACGATGTCCACGACGGTTTCGGTGAGCGGCATGTCGACATCGTGGCGCCGCGCCAGATCCAGCACGGATTCACAGGACTTGACGCCCTCCGCGGTCTGTTCGGTGACCGCGATCGTCTCCTGGAGGGTCATGCCGCGGCCCAGGTTGGTGCCGAAGGTGTGGTTGCGGGAGAGCGGCGAGGAACAGGTGGCGATGAGATCGCCCATTCCGGCGAGTCCGGAGAAGGTGTGCGGGTCGGCGCCCATGGCGAGGCCGAGCCGGGTGGTCTCGGCGAGTCCCCGGGTCATCAGGGTCGCCTTGGAGTTGTCGCCGAGGCCCATCCCGTCGGCGATGCCGACGGCGAGACCGATCACGTTCTTGACGGCCCCGCCGAGTTCGCAGCCGACGACGTCGGTGTTGGTGTACGGGCGGAAGTAGGGGGTGTGGCAAGCGGCCTGGAGCCGCCGGGCGACCGCCTCGTCCACGCAGGCCACGACGGCGGCGGCGGGCATCCGGCCCGCGATCTCCTTGGCCAGGTTGGGGCCGGTGATGACGGCGACGCGCTCGGCCGGCGCCTTGGCGACCTCCTCGATCACCTCGCTCATCCGCTTGGCCGTGCCGAGTTCGACGCCCTTCATCAGGGAGACGAGGACGGTGTCGGAGGGCAGTACGGGGGCCCACTGGGCGAGGTTTCCGCGCAGCGTCTGCGAGGGCACCGTGAGCACCGTGAACTCGGCGCCGCGCGCGGCCTCGGCCGGGTCGGTGGTGGCCCGTACCCCTTCCGGGAGTTCGAAACCCGGCAGGTAGGCGGGGTTGGCGCGGGTGGTGTTGATGGTGTCGGCGATCTCGGGACGGCGGCCCCAGATCGTCACCTCGCATCCCGCGTCGGCGAGGACCATGGCGAACGCCGTACCCCAAGAACCCGCTCCGAAGACGGCGACCCGCGTCACTTCGACCCCTCTTCCGCGGCCTTGCGCCGCTGTTCTTCCCTGGCCTTGCGGTAGTCGTACGAGACGGCGGGTACCGGCTCGCCCCGTACCTCGGCCAGCAGTTCCGTGATCGCCGCCATGATGACCTCGGTGGCCTCGCGCAGCAATTCGGGGGTGATCTCCCGGTCGTAGAAGCGCGACAGGTCGACGGGCGGGCCGGCGAGGATCCGGTGGGTCTTGCGCGGGAACAGGTCGGGTTTCGTGGCGTACGGCGGGAGGAGGAGGTTGGCGCCCCACTGCGCGACGGGGATGACCGGGCACTTGGTCTGGAGGGCGACCCGGGCGACGCCGGTCTTGGCGCTCATGGGCCACAGGTCGGGGTCGCGGGTCAGGGTGCCCTCGGGGTAGAACGCCACGCACTCGCCCCGCTCGACGGCGTCGATGGCGGCGCGGAAGGCGCTCAGCGCGTCGCTGGTCTCGCGGTAGACGGGGATCTGCCCCGTGCCGCGCATGACGGCGCCGATGAATCCCTTGGTGAAAAGGCCGTCCTTGGCGAGGAAGCGCGGAAGACGGCCGGTGTTGTACTGGAAGTGGGCGTAGGCGAACGGGTCGAGATGCGAATTGTGGTTCACCGCGGTGATGAATCCGCCGTCGGCCGGAATGTGCTCCGCACCCCGCCAGTCCCGCTTCAGGAGAAGGATCAGCGGCGGTTTTGCGATGACCGCCGCCAGGCGGTACCAGAAGCCGATTCTACGGCGGGACACTCGAACACCTTCCTCTTCTCGCCGGGCCCCCTGCCCGGCTGCCGGGGGTCAAGTGTGGCCCCGCTCCTCCGGTCTGTCGAGAACACCGTACGCCCCGGTCGGGGGACCGGCCCTGTGGCCTCGCGCGGTGCCGGGCCACAATAGAGGGCGCATACACATGGGCTGTACGCGGGCCACCGTGCGGGGCGGGAGAGCCCTCCCGGGGACGGCACCGGAACCGGGCGCGAGGACCGCCCCGGGACGGACGCGGAGATGGACGGAGAGGCGGAGATGGACGAGGAGTTCGCCACGCGCACCGGCCCGGCCGCCGCGTGGTCCCTGGTGGTTCCGCTCAAGCCCCTCCGGATCGCGAAGAGCAGGCTCGCCGCGGCGACGGGCGACGCGCTGCGCCCGCGGCTCGCCCTCGCGTTCGCGCTGGACACCGTGGCCGCGGCGCTGGCCTGCCCCGTCGTCCGTGAGGTCGCGGTGGTCACCGACGACCCCACCGCGGCGGCGGAGCTCTCCGCGCTGGGCGCGCGCATCGTCCCGGACACCCCGGCGGACGGCCTCAACGCGGCGCTCGCGCACGGGGCGCGGGCGGTCAGGGCGGTACGGCCACGGGCGGCGGTGGCCGCGCTCAACGCGGATCTGCCTGCGCTCCGCCCGGCGGAACTGGCTCTCGTCCTCGCCGCGGCGGAGGATTTTCCGCGCGCTTTTCTCACGGACGCCGCGGGAATCGGTACGACTTTGCTGACTGCGGGACCCGGCGTGGAATTGAATCCGGCTTTCGGCGGCCCGTCCCGAATGGGACACATGTCGACGGGGGCGGTGGAAATACTTCTGGCCGGGGTGGATTCCGTACGGCGGGATGTCGATACCGGCGAGGATCTGCTGCGGGCGGCGGAGCTGGGCCTCGGCCCGCGCACGGCCCTGCGGTACGAGCGGCGCGGCAGGGACGCGGCGTACGGGGCGAACCCGGAGTACGGGGACGGGGAGCGCCGGACGTACGGGGAGAACCGGGGGCGCGAGGCGTGCGGGCCGCTCCCGGCGCCCGGTCCTGGCTGCTGAGGACCGGCGGCCCTGGCGATACGCTGCGGCTATGCAGGCGACCTCGTACACATACGATTCCGAGACCCGTTGCGGGAGTGTGCTGCTGGACGACGGCACCCCGGTGGAGTTCGACGCGGCGGCCTTCGACGCGGGCGGGCTGCGGCTGCTCCGGGTGGGACAGCGCGTACGGATCGAGACCGAGGGCACGGGCGAGGCCGGGGGCGCGCCGTTCCGCATCACGCTGGTGACGCTCCAGACGCTCTGAGCCTCCGCGCCGCTCCCGCGTCCGCCGCGCGGAAAGCGCCCCGCAACACCCCTTGGCGCTCCACAGCGCCCCGTACGCCGCGTAAACGCCGCGGGCCGGGCTCCCCGAGGGGAGCCCGGCCCGGCGCGTACGGCCCTGAACCGCTTCCTGCCTACTTCTTCCTGGCGACGGCCTTCTTCGCCGTGGTGGTGCGCGCGGTGGCCTTGCGCGCCGGGGCCTTCTTGGCGGTCGCCTTCTTGGCCGGCGCGGTCTTCTTCGCGGTGGCCTTCTTGGCGGTGCCGGTGGCCTTCTTGGCGGTCTTCTTCGCCGTGGCGGTGGTCTTCTTCGCCGTGGTCTTCTTCGCAGCGGCGCTGGTCTTCTTCGCCGTGGTCTTGGCGGCCGTGGTCCTCTTGACCGCGGTCTTCTTCGCCGCCGTGGCCGCCTTCTTGGCGGTGGCCTTCTTGGCCGCGGCCTTGACGGTCGTCCGAGCGGAAACCCCGCCCGAGAGGCTGCCCTTGGGGGCCTTCTTGACGGCCACGTCGTTCTTCGGGAGCTTCTTCGACCCGCTGACGAGATCCTTGAATCCCTGGCCCGCGCGGAACCGCGGCACCGAGGTCTTCTTGACCCGTACGCGCTCGCCCGTCTGCGGGTTACGGGCGTAACGCGCCGGGCGGTCGACCTTCTCGAACGAACCGAAGCCGGTGACCGAGACCCGGTCCCCGGCGACCACCGCGCGGACGATCGCGTCGAGTACCGCGTCGACCGCGTCGGCGGCCTGCTGACGACCGCCGACCTTGTCCGCAATCGCTTCTACGAGCTGCGCCTTGTTCACGTCTTCCCCTTCGGAGGCATTGCCAGAACGAAACTGTTCAAGCTTTTTCGCACGTTAGGCAGATATATACCGCAAATCAAACACGAAACGGGCTAATCACCCTAGTGCCGCAACGAAGTCGGCCCGGCGGAGTTCCGCGGAGGGTCAGGGACCTTCCGGAAAACGACCCTCGTCCAGGTCCTTCATCAAGCGGTCCAGACGCCGTGCCGCGTCCGGGAGATCGTGTTTCGCCGCGGCCGTGATGACCAGCAGCTTCCGGGAGAGAGCAAGCCGCACACCCTCCGGGACCTGCAGTGCACGCACCTTCGCGTGCGCATCTTTGAGTTGTTCGGCGACTAACCCGTAGAGCTTGAGTTGGTTGTCGCGTTCCATGCGCCGATTGTGCCATCTAGGGCGAGTTGTCGCCCGACAGGGGCTCAACAAGCAACTGCACCCCCTACCTGGAGGCAGGGGGTGCAGTAGGGGAAACGCGCTGATCAGGCAGCGATTGTGCGGGGTTTGAAGGACGGCCTGGCGGCCTCGTACGCGGCGATGTCGGACTCGTTCTGAAGGGTGAGGCTGATGTCGTCGAGCCCGTTCAGCAACCGCCAGCGGGCGTTCTCGTCAAGCTCGAAATCGGCCACAAGCGCTGCTCCGTCGGGGGCGGTCGCACGGACCTGGCGCTGCTCCAGGTCGACCGTGACCTCCGCCGTGGGGTCGCTCTCCGTGATCTCCCAGAGCGCGTCCACGACGGACTGCTCCAGCACGACGGTCAGCAGGCCGTTCTTGAGCGAGTTACCCCGGAAGATGTCCGCGAACCGCGAGGAGACGACGGCCTTGAAGCCGTAGTTCTGCAAGGCCCAGACGGCGTGCTCCCGGGACGACCCCGTGCCGAAGTCGGGTCCGGCGACCAGGACCGAGGCCCCGGCGTACTCGGGGCGGTTGAGGACGAAGGACGGGTCCTTGCGCCATGCCTCGAACAGCCCGTCCTCGAACCCGTCCCTGGTGACCTTCTTGAGCCAGTGGGCGGGGATGATCTGGTCGGTGTCGACGTTGCTGCGGCGCAGCGGGACGGCGGGACCGGTGTGGGTGGTGAAGGCTTCCATGGTTATCGCGCTCCAGCGGGCGTACGGTCGCCGGCACCGGCGTCGGACAGATCGGCGGGCGAGGCCAGGTGGCCCAGCACGGCGGTGGCGGCGGCGACCTGGGGGGAGACGAGATGCGTCCGGCCGCCCTTGCCCTGCCTGCCCTCGAAGTTGCGGTTGGACGTGGACGCGGAGCGCTCGCCGGGCGCGAGTTGGTCGGGGTTCATGCCCAGACACATCGAGCAGCCCGCGTGCCGCCATTCGGCACCCGCGGCGGTGAACACCTTGTCCAGGCCCTCCGCGACGGCCTGGAGGGCGACCCGTACGGAGCCGGGAACGACCAGCATCCGTACGCCGTCGGCGACTTTGCGGCCCTCCAGGAGGGTGGCGGCCGAGCGCAGGTCCTCGATACGGCCGTTGGTACAGGAGCCCACGAAGACGGTGTCGACCTTGATGTCGCGCAGCGCCTGCCCGGCGGTCAACCCCATGTACTCCAGGGCCTTTTCGGCGGCGAGGCGCTCCGAGGCGTCCTCGTACGAAGCCGGGTCGGGGACGTGCGCGGAGAGGGGCAGGCCCTGGCCCGGGTTGGTGCCCCAGGTGACGAACGGGGCCAGCTCCTCGGCCTTGATGAAGACCTCGGCGTCGAAGACCGCGTCGTCGTCGGTGCGCAGCGTCTGCCAGTACGCGACGGCCTCGTCCCAGTCGGCACCCTCGGGGGCGTGGTCGCGGCCCTTGAGGTAGTCGAAGGTGGTCGCGTCCGGGGCGATCATGCCCGCCCTGGCGCCGGCCTCGATGGACATGTTGCAAATGGTCATCCGGGACTCCATCGAGAGTTTCTCGATGGCGGAGCCGCGGTATTCGAGGATGTAGCCCTGGCCGCCGCCGGTGCCGATCTTCGCGATGATCGCGAGGATCAGGTCCTTGGCGGTGACGTCGGCGGGCAGTTCGCCCTCGACCGTGATGGCCATGGTCTTGGGGCGGGCCAGCGGCAGCGTCTGGGTCGCGAGGACGTGCTCGACCTGGCTGGTGCCGATGCCGAACGCGAGCGCGCCGAAGGCGCCGTGGGTGGAGGTGTGGCTGTCGCCGCAGACCACGGTGGTGCCGGGCTGGGTCAGGCCGAGCTGCGGGCCCACGACATGGACGACGCCCTGCTCGACGTCGCCCAGCGGGTGCAGCCGTACGCCGAACTCGGCGCAGTTCTTGCGCAGGGTCTCCAGCTGGACGCGGGAGACGGGGTCCGCGATGGGCTTGTCGATGTCGAGGGTCGGGGTGTTGTGGTCCTCGGTCGCGATGGTGAGGTCGAGCCGCCGGACCCGCCGGCCGTTCTGGCGGAGGCCGTCGAACGCCTGGGGGCTGGTCACCTCGTGCAGCAGGTGCAGATCGATGAAGAGAAGGTCGGGCTCGCCCTCCGCGCGCCGGACGACATGGTCGTCCCAGACCTTCTCCGCGAGTGTCCTACCCATCGCTTTCCCTCCGGCCGGCGTCGTGTGGCCGGCACTCCTAGAGATATGTGGGCCCACGTCCGTACCCCACGCACCGGACGTCGGCGGGGAACCCTTGGTCCTGGGTCCGTACCCCGCGGGCCCGGTTCCGCGGGCCCGTACGTACAGGTTGGCAACTTCCCCGGAAAATTGAACTTGCGTTTCACAGAGTGAGACGCGAGTATCGTTTCATGGACAACTCTAGCGGCGTCGGCGTACTCGACAAGGCGGCTCTGGTATTGAGCGCCCTGGAGTCCGGTCCGGCCACCCTCGCCGGGCTGGTCGCGGCGACCGGGCTCGCACGACCCACGGCACACCGGCTGGCCGTGGCTCTGGAACACCACCGGCTGGTGGCGAGGGACATGCAGGGCCGGTTCATTCTCGGCCCCCGGCTGGCCGAGCTGGCCGCGGCGGCGGGCGAGGACCGCCTGCTGGCGACGGCGGGACCGGTCCTCACGCATCTGCGGGACCTGACCGGGGAGAGCGCGCAGCTCTACCGCCGCCAGGGCGACATGCGGATATGTGTGGCGGCGGCGGAGCGGCTCTCGGGGCTGCGGGACACCGTCCCGGTCGGCTCCACCCTGACCATGAAGGCGGGCTCGTCGGCCCAGATCCTGATGGCCTGGGAGGAGCCGGAGCGGCTGCACCGCGGTCTCCAGGGGGCCCGTTTCACGGCGACCGCGCTCTCGGGCGTACGGCGCAGGGGCTGGGCCCAGTCGATCGGCGAGCGGGAGCCGGGCGTGGCCTCGGTCTCGGCGCCGGTACGGGGCCCGTCGAACCGGGTGGTCGCGGCCGTCTCGGTATCCGGACCGATCGAGCGTCTGACGCGTCACCCGGGCCGGATGCACGCCCAGGCCGTGATAGACGCGGCGGGGCGGCTGAGCGAGGCCCTGCGCCGCGCGAGCTGACACCCCCACCACCGGGACGGCGACCGTCCCGTTCGCCATTCCACTCCCCAGGGCCGCTCCAGCGCCGCAGCGGCCCGCCCGATCACCTTCCCGGCCATCCCCGGTCGGGGACGCGGCACGGAGCTACGAGGCGAGCCGGTCGGCCGCGCGGTCACCGCGCCTGCCCACCGGGACCACCCCGGCCGCCGCGCCCAGGCCGAATGCCGGCATGTTGACGTAGATGCTCTCGTACGAGCCGGCGGGGACCACATAGGTCTCGTGCCAGAACCCCACACCGCCCCGCCCCTCGCGCACCCGGCGGTTGAACTCCGCCCAGGCCGGCCGGTGCTCCTTGTCCGGCGCCGCCGCGTACGCCAGCAGTTTCTCCTTGGACTCCCAGTACTGGACGGCGTACACGAGACGCGGGCCGCCCATCAGGAACCGGGAGGCGATGAGCCCGCTGGAGGGGTCCCGCAGCAGTTCCTTCCGCATCCTCGGCATGGCCCGGGCCACCGGCCACCAGTCGCGCGGCGAGCGGAAGTTGTTGACGCGCATCCCGATCAGGAACACGACCATCCCCTGCCCCGCGTCGGCGGTCATCCGCCCCTCGATCACTTTCGCACCCATGCCGATCTCCTCGCTCACCGCTGAATGACGTCCCGCTGGATTGGATAGCTCCACTATCCATGATTGGATAGTGCCACTGTCCAACGGGAGGTGCAACCGGGATGCGCATGGCGGAGCTGAGTGAGCGGAGCGGGGTCCCCACCGCCACGATCAAGTACTACTTGCGCGAGGGGCTGCTCCGGCCCGGCCGCCGGATCAACGCCACGCAGGCCGCCTACGACGAGGAGCACCTGCGCAGGCTGCGGCTGGTCAGGGCGTTGATCCAGGTGGGCCGGATGCCGGTGGCGACGGCGCGGGAGGTCCTGGTGGCGGTGGAGGACGAGTCGCTCGACCGGCACACCCGGATCGGCGCGGCGGTCTGGTCCCTCCCGGACGGCTCCCCCGCCGGGCCCTCCGGCGACGCGGCGGAGGCGGCCCGGGACGCGGCGGACGAGGCGGCCGAACGACAGGCGCTCGAACTGCTGGAACGGCTCGGCTGGTCCTTCGGCTGCGCGGCGCGGGACGACTCCCCCGCGTACCGGATGCTGGTCGGCGCCCTCGCCGCCCTGGAGCGGAGCGGGTATCCGTGCGTCATGGAGGACCTGCTCACGTACGGGCGTTCCGCCGGCCAACTCGGCGCCGTGGACCTCGACATGATCGAGCGGTACGAGCCGGGGACCCGGCAGGTCGAGGCGGCGGTGGCGGGGACGGTGCTGTACGAACCGGTGTTGCTGAGCCTGCGGCGGCTCGCGCAGGCGGAGGAGTCCAACCGGCGCTTCGGGGACGGCGGTTGAGGGCCGGAGGCGGCATGGCCGAGGGCACGCCCGGGGCAACGAAAAGACCCTCCCCGAGGGGA
Organism: Streptomyces sp. NPDC056987; assembly: GCF_042673865.1. NCBI lineage: Bacteria > Bacillati > Actinomycetota > Actinomycetes > Kitasatosporales > Streptomycetaceae > Streptomyces > Streptomyces sp. NPDC056987. Next base: position 5,539 of record NZ_JBHURV010000020.1, on the reverse strand, counting down.
GGGTCTTCATCGGGCTCAGTTCTGCTGTGGTACCCCCGACCGGATTCGAACCGGCGCTACTGCCGTGAGAGGGCAGCGTGCTAGGCCGCTACACAACGGGGGCATGGCCCTGAGCCAAGCTGGGCTACCAGGACTCGAACCTAGAACAACGGAACCAGAAACCGTCGTGTTGCCAATTACACCATAGCCCATGGTGATTCTTGAGAATCAGTACCCCCGACCGGATTCGAACCGGCGCTACTGCCGTGAGAGGGCAGCGTGCTAGGCCGCTACACAACGGGGGCCCTAGCGATCCTGCATCAACGTATCCGGGTGCGACCCGAAGACGTCGGCGAGAAGGATCTGTACCCCCGACCGGATTCGAACCGGCGCTACTGCCGTGAGAGGGCAGCGTGCTAGGCCGCTACACAACGGGGGCGTTGCAGATACAGTCTGCGCTGGGCTACCAGGACTCGAACCTAGACTAACGGAACCAGAAACCGTCGTGCTGCCAATTACACCATAGCCCACCAAAGCTGAACCCCCGTGCGGGGGATCTTGTCTGGCGTGCGCTTCCCGGTCGGACCTTGTGGTTTCCCGGGCGGCGCAGGAAGAACATTACCCGATCGCGGACACCGCTCCAAAACGAGTATCCCCGCGCAGTACGGCGGGAAGCTGGCCGAGATCGGTGATCCGCACCAGCTCGGGACGCCCGCCGATCCCGCCCCGGTCCAGCCAGACCCCGGCGAGCCCGGCGGCGGTCGCCCCGCCGGCGTCGATGTCCGGCTCGTTCCCGACGTACGCCACCTCGCCGGGCTCCAGCGCGAGGACGTCGCAGGCGGCGTGGAAGGCGGCGGCGTCGGGCTTGGAGACCCCCAGCTCGGCGGCGCAGAGCACGGCCTCGAAGTGATCGCGTACGCCGAGGACACGCAGCTTCCGGTCCTGGGCGATGATCGACGAGTTCGAGAGCACGGCCTGCCGGTAGTCGGCGGCGAGCAGGTCGAGCGCGGCGAGACTGTCGGGGAACAGGCTCCAGGCGGCCTCGTAGTGCGTGATGTACCGGTCGAACCACGCGTCGGCCTCGGTGTCGTCCAGCCCGGCCCCGGTGAAGGCCCGCACCCGGTCACGCCGCTGCCCCAGAAAATCCGTCTCCCCGGCGGCGAACCGCAGCCACTGGGCATCGGTGATCTCCCGCCACCGCCCGAGAACCTGGTCGACGCTCTCACCGCCGCCGGACAGCCCCTCGGCGGCGAGATGCCGCTGCATGCCGGCGCGGTCGGCGCTGGTGTAGTCGAAGAGAGTGTCGTCGATGTCCCAGAGGACGGCACGGATCGCCATACGCCGACGGTACCGCGCGCGGGCGGATGGCGACGGTCAGGGCAACTCCGGGCGCGCGGTCGGGGGAGCGGCCGACGGGAGCGCGGGTGAGCGGCCGACGGGAACGCGCGGCGTCTCCCTCCTCCGGGGGAGGGAGGAGATGGGTCATGTCGGCGATGTCCGGGCCCACCGCGGCGGCAAGGATCCACGGCATGGACAAAGCCGTCGCCTTCACCGCCGCCCCTCTCCTCGTCATCGTCTACGCGAGCGCCCGCTTCCTGGACGGCCTGGACGGCGAGCGCGGCCCCGGTCCGGCCTGGACCACGGGTCACCTCGCGTTCCTCGCCGCGCTGCTCCTCTTCGTTCCGGTCCTTCTGGAACTGCGCCGCCTGGCGGGCCGCGGGCCGTTCGCCACGGTCACGGCCGTCGTCGGCCTCGTCGGCGCGGTCTGCTCCGTGGTCCAGATCTCCGTCGACCTCGTCGTCGGGGCGCTCGCCGCCGACCATGAGGCGATGCGGGGCATGTTCGCCGGTGTGCGGAGCGTCCCCGGGGTGGATGTCGTCGTCTACCTGGTGGGGCCCGTGCTGCTCTACCTCGGTCTGCTCGTCCTGTACTGCCACCTGGCGGTGGTCCGGGCCGTTCCCGTGTGGCGGGCGGTCGCGGTGGTGCTCGCCGTACTGGTCTCCCTCCTGGGGCTGGACGCGCTGCCGGCGGTCGGCCTGTTGCTGTACGCCGGACTCGCGCACCCGCGCCGCGGCATCTCGCCCGCCGCGGCGCGCGGTTGAGGGACCGCCGGACACCCTGTGCGAAAATCCGGCCCTATGCGTGCGCCGTCCGTACCCTTCGCGCTCCGCCGCCCGGCGGGTTCACGGTGGCCGGAGATCACGCTCGCCCTCGTCACGACCGCCGCCCAGATGGCGCCCCTGCTGTTCCTGCGGAGCGGCGACGGACGCCCCTGGCACTGGTGGGGATACGCGGTGACGATCGGGGCGTCGCTGCCCTTGGCGATGCGGAAACGCGCGCCCGTGGCGGTCCTGTTGGTCTGCGCCACGTTCTCCGGGCTCTACGATCTCGCCGCCCCGCTCGCCCGGCAGCCGCTCTGGTACGGAACCCTCATCGCGCTGTACGGGGTGGCGTCCGTCTCGCCGCTCCGGATACGGGTGCCGGTCTTCCTGGCGATCTGCGCGATCGGCCTCGCCACGGTCGGCTCGCCCGACACCGCGGCGCGCGGCGTCGTCCTGTACGTCACCGCGTACGCGCTGGGCCGGGCTTCCGCCGGCGCCCGTGCCGAAGCGGCCGCCCTGGCCGAACGCGCCGCCCGTCTCGAACGCGAACGCCGGATCGACGAGGAGCGCGCCGCCGAACGCGAACGGGCCCGGATAGCCCGGGACATGCACGATGTGCTGGCCCATTCGATCAGCCTGATGGTCGTCCAGGCCGAGGCCGGGCCGGTCGTGCTGGACACGGACCCCGCGCGTGCCTCGGCCGCGTTCGGCGCGATCGCCGGCACCGGCCGTGACGCGCTGGACCAGTTGCGCCGGATGCTGACCGTCCTCAAGGACGAGGACGGCCCCCGCGCCCCGCAGCCGACGATCCATGATCTGCCCGCGCTCACCCGCCAGGTCGCGGGCGCCGGCCTGGCGGTGACCCGCACCGTCGAGGGCGAACCGCGTCCGGTGCCCGCCGACTGCGGTGCGGCGGCGTACCGCATCGTGCAGGAGGCGCTGACCAACGTCGTCAAGCACGCCGGGGCCGACCGTGCCGAGGTACGGCTGTGCTGGCGGGACGACACACTGGAGATACGCGTCGTGGACGACGGCCGCGGCGCGGGGAAGAACCTTCCGTCGGGCGGGAACGGCCTGACCGGGCTCCGTGAACGGGCCGCCGCCTGTGGCGGAACCGCGACGGCCGGGCCCCGGGAGGACCGCCTCCCGGGATTCGAAGTGAGGGCGCGGCTGCCCCTGGCCGCGCCGGAAATGGGGGTGCGGGCATGACGATCCGCGTGGTGGTGGCCGACGACCAGGAGTTGGTACGCGCCGGATTCGCCATGATCCTGGCGGCGCAACCCGGCATCGAGGTCGTCGCGGAGAGCGGGGACGGCTTCGAGGCGGTCGGCGCCGCCCGCGCGCACCGCCCCGATGTCGTCCTGCTCGACATACGGATGCCGGGGATGGACGGCATCGAGGCGGCCCGGATCATCTGCGGCGGGACCGGGTCCCGGGTGATCATGCTGACCACCTGGGGGCAGGACGACTATCTTTTCGACGCCCTGTACGCGGGCGCGAGCGGCTTCCTGCTCAAGGACGTACGGCGGGACGACCTCGTGCACGCGGTGCGCGTGGTCGCGGCGGGCGACTCGCTGCTCGCCCCCTCCGTCACCCGCTCCCTCATCGCGGCGTTCACCTCGGGCGCCGCCGTGCCGCCGCCACGGACCGAACGCCTGGACGTCCTCACCGCCCGCGAGCGCGAGACGATGCGGCTGCTCGGCGGCGGCCTCTCCAACGCGGAGATCGCGGCGGCGCTGGTGGTGAGCGAGCACACGGTGAAGACGCATGTCAGCAACGTCCTCACCAAGCTCGGCCTCCGCGACCGGGTCCAGGCCGTGATCGCCGCCTACGAGACCGGCCTGGTGCTCCCGGGCAGCCCGACGCCCCCGTAGCGCGGCGGCCGACCGGGGGTCACGGGCGTGGCAGGTCACTCAACCGGTCGGCCTTGACGGCTGTCAGGAGCGCGCGCAGCTGCCCCGGCGCGAGCGACAGGAGCACGTCGGGGTCGTCACTCTCGCGGATGCGGAGCGTTCCGTCGGGGGCGGCGGCGACGTTGACGCAGTTGGCGCCCTCCGAGCTGTAGGAGGACTTCTGCCATTCGTAGCGGGGCATGGTCAATCTTCCTCAGAGGCTCTTGGCTACACGCCGGATGAAGTCACGGGACTTCCCGGGCGGAAGGGAGCAGCTCTCCATGCGGTCCAGCACAGTACGGTATCGCGCAAGCTGCGCCTCACCGTCGAGGAAGTCACAGCCATGATCGGTGTCCAACACGACGGTGTCGAGTTGCGGCACAGAGCCGGTTGCGTAGGTGACGGGCTGGCCGGCAGCAGGGAAGTCACTGAGGCCGAAGGGGATGACCAAGACCCTTACGTTGTCGTGCTCGCCCATCTCGATGAGATGGTGCAGTTGCTCGCGCGAGACCTCGGGTCCCGCGAATCCAAGTCGAAGCACGGCTTCGTGGACGATCGCGGTATAGCGCATCGCCGGTTCTCCGTACAGAGCCGCCTGCCGCTTCATCCGGAACGACGTCCGATGCTCAAGTTCGTGGGCGCGCAACGACGGAACGCTCTGCTTGAAGGAAACACGGGCATGGGCAGCCGTCTGGAGCAGGCCGGGCACATTCATCACGGCAGCCACCCGCAGCGAGGTGGCGTCGTTCTCAAGCTCGGCACACTCGACCAGTGAGGCGGACAACAACTCGCGGTACTCGTCCCACCACCCCCGCTCGCGGCCACCCGTCATGCCCGCCAGCGCCTCCACCAGCTCGGCGTCATCGCAGGCATAGGTATGCGCTATCGCACGCACCCGGTCCGCGCCCACGGCGTATCGGCCCGCTTCCATCATGCTCAACCTGGCCTGCTGGATGCCGATTTGAGCAGCGGCGGCCGTTGACTTGAGTCCGGCCCGCTCGCGCAGCTTGCGCAGTTCGGCGCCCAGCCTCCGCTGTCGCAGCGTCGGCGGCATGTCCCTCGCCACTGGCCACCCTCCCCATACGAGCTGTCACCCACACAGGTGAAGTTGAAAAAGTATCGCGCAATCGAGGATAACTTTATCCCCGACCGGCTACATTCCTATCACTCGCCAACTGCTGCGACGGATAGGAGACTTCACATGAACACCGTATCCCCGCCCCTCCCCCGCCCTGATCGTCCAGAAGGGTTCGACCAGGAGATCCGCGAGCTCGTCGACGCCACCGCACCCCGCCTCTTCGCCGTCGTCGAGGAGTTCGCCTGCGCCGACGGCGAGCTGGACGCCCGGGTCGCCGCGTGGGGGCTCGCCTTCGCGGATGGTGGGGGTACGCAGGTCACCACCGTTGACGGCGGGCTCCCGCTGTTCCTGGCCTCGCCCGAACGCGCCGCCGCGTGGGTCTCGCGCCGCCCGGGGAGCTTCGGCAGTCTCGTGTGGCCGGGGGCGCCGACACCGCAGCCGTGACGGCATGCGCGAGGGCCCGGCGGCCCGCCCCGTACGTACGGGGC
>NZ_JBHURV010000019.1:154302-170708 GCF_042673865.1 Streptomyces sp. NPDC056987 | reverse complement strand
CGGCGGCCCCGATGTCCGCCCCCATGTCCGCCCCGATATCCGCGCCCCTGTCCGCCCCGGCCACGATGCCGAACGCGCCCGCGCCCCGCGCCGCGCAGGACGCGCCGCCCGTGCAACTCAGCACCGACGGGCTCAAGTTCAACGCGGTCGCCCCGGCCTTCCCCACCGTTCAGCGCTCGGCCGCGGCGCCTTCGGCGGTACGGCCGACGGCGGTGCGGCCGACATCGGCACCGGCCACGGCACCGGCATCGGCACGACCTGCCGCTCCGGCCCAGGCCCAGGCCCAGGCCTCGGCCCCGGTTTCGATACAGCGCGCCCCCGCCGGGCCGGTCCCTACGCCGATGACGGCCGCCGGTCCCCGTACCCCCGGCACCCCGGGGCCCCCCGCCCCCGGTGCCACGGCGCCCCCGCCGGCCCCGAGCCGGGTCGTCTCCCTCGCGCCCGCCGCGCCCCGCCCGCCCGTGGCGCTCCCCGTACAGCGGGCCGCCGCGACCCCGGCCGTGGCACCGGCGGAGGTTCCGCAGGCCGCCCGGCTCACCACGCCCGCCGCGCCCGGCAGGCCGTCCACGCCGCGCGGGTCCACGACCGTCGCCGTACAGCGGGCCCCTGAGCGAGGCGGCCGGCCGGCGGGGAGCGGGCTGCCGCCGGGGAACACAACGGCCCCGGGGCAGCGTTCCTCCGTTCAGCGGGCCCCGGCCCAGCAGGTCGCCATCCAGCGTGCGCCGAACGAGGACACGTCGGAGAAGAAGAAGTCCACGGACCCCGAACCACCGTCCGTGACCAGCCAGTTCAAGCCCCGTGAGCTGAAGGAGGACCAGATGGCGGAGCTGGTCCACCGGCTCATCGGACCGATGACCCGGTTGCTCCGCACCGAACTCCGCGTCGACCGGGAGCGGATCGGCAAGTTGCGCGACCCCCGTCATTGACCGGTTGTCCCCCGATGACCGGATGTCCCCCCGTCCCCGAACCGCACGTGGAACCGCAGGAAGGCCCACCGGATGTCCCAGGAGCTCGATCCCGGCACCACCATTTTCTTCAACCTCTCCATCGACGGGGAGAGCCTGGGCACCTTCAACGGCTGTGACGGGCTCTCCACGCAGGTCGAGGTCGAGCAGCGGCAGGAAGGCGGCAACAACAACTTCGTCTGGCAGCTGCCCACCCGCATCAGCTACTCCAACATCACGCTGACGCGCCCGCTCCGTCCGGAGACCTCGAAGGTCGCGGCCTGGATCTCCTCCGTCACCACCGGAGTGACCCGGCCCACCGCGCAGATCGTCGCGATGCGCGCCAACGGTTCGATCGTCACCCGGTGGGGGCTGCTCGACGTCCTCCCGGTGAGCTGGCGCGGGCCGTCCTTCGATCCGAACAGCCCCGCCGTGGCGACCGAGGTCCTGGAGATCGCGCACCACGGCTTCACGGATGTAGGGGAGTAGCCGACCGATGGACCTCAGCAGTTTCGGTGTGGGCGACAGCCTGGTACGGGCGACGCTCGCCATTCATCAGCCGCCGATCGGCAGCAGCACCACGCCCGGTGCGCTGATGAAGACGTTCGAGTTCGACTTCAACCCGGCCCAGCTGTCGCTGACCCGGCGGGCGAGCTGGAAGACCACGCCCACCGCCGCCGTGCGCGACGGCGCGGTGCCGGAGTTCATGGGGCCCGAGCCCCGGGAGATGTCGGTGGAGATCTTCCTCGACCGCTCCGACGACCCGGACAGCAACGACGTGCGCAAGAAGGTCGAAGCGCTCTTCTCCTGCTGCGAGACGACCACGGCCAGTATTGCCGCGAACCAGCCCTCCACCCCCTGGGTGGTCTTCGAGTGGGGTGCCTTCTCGACCGCCAGGTTCCCGGCGTACGTCACCTCCGTGCAGGCCACGTACACCCTCTTCAACACCACGGGGATGCCGATCCGGGCCACCTGCCAGGTGAGCATGAACGAGATCCCGGGCAGCACCCTCGGCCAGAACCCCACCTCGGGCGCGCTCACCTCCCGCCGGGTGCACCGGGTGGTGGCGGGCGACTCGCTCCAGTTCCTCGCCTGGCGCGAGTACGGGGACGCCACCGCGTGGCGCACGATCGCCGAGGCCAACAGCATCGACAACCCGTCGGTGCTGGCCCCCGGCACCGAGCTGATGCTTCCCGCCGCAGAGGAGGTGCGCGGCTGATGCCCGAGGTCGGCTTCTCCAACATCCTCTTCGTGCAGATCGGGAGCACCAAGCTCAAGAATCCGGAGAACAAGCAACTGGTCGGCGGCTGGGTCGACTTCGGCGCGGGCGTGCCGGGCGCGTTCCATCTCACCTTCCGCGACAACAAGAAACTGCTCCTCGGCGACCTGAAGGCCAAGATCGGCGTGCCCGTGGTGATCGCGCCCGTCTCGGACGGCGACGGTGCGCAGAACCCGCTGATCACCGCCGAGATCACGGCACTGGAGACCGACTACGACCAGACGGGTACGTTCACCGTCATCCGCGGTTACGACAAGGGCCACCGCATGCTCCGGCACCGGCGGGTGAAGGCGTACAAGGGCAAGTCCGCCACCGAGATCGCGAAGGAACTGGCCGGCAAGAGCGGCATCCCGCTCGGCAAGGTCGAGTCGAGCGGCGGTGCGTACGAGTTCATCAGCCAGTCCAATGTCACCGACTGGGACTTCGTCCAGAGGCTCGCGGACGAGAACGAGATGGTGGCGTACATCGACTCGAAGGGCGAGTTCCGCTTCGTCAAGCGGGAGAAGGCGTCCAAGGCTCCGCCGCCGAGCACTCCCAGCGACAAGAGCCCGTTCGTCCTGAAGGCCGGCGACGAGATCCTGCGCTGCCGGTCGGCGGTCACCTCGGCCGACCAGGTGGCCGAGGTCCGGGTGCGCGGCTGGGACGTCCAGGCCAAGCGGACGGTCATCGGCAAGGCTCCCGCCCTGGCCAACGACGGCCTGGAGATCGGTACGACCCCGGCCAGGGTGACGAAGAAGTTCGGCAACGCCGAACTGGTCGGGACCGACCTGCCCTACGACAAGGACACCGAGGCCCAGGACGCGGCCGAGGCGCTCGCCGACGACGTGACCTCCTCCTTCGCCGAGGTGGAGGTCACCGCGCGCGGCAACCCGGAGCTGCGTCCCGGTATCCCCGTCACCCTCTCGAAGGTGGGCAAGCCGTTCGAGGGCAAGTACACGGTCACGGGCGCGCGCCACAGCTTCGGGGACCAGGAGCACTATCTGACGTTCCTGACCGTCAGCGGCCGCCAGTGGCGTTCGCTGTACGGGCTCGCCTCCGGCGGTGGCGGGGCGGCCTCGTCCCGGCTGCCGAGCGTCGCCAACGCGCTGGTCACCGACATCAAGGATCCGCTCAAGCAGGGCCGGGTCAAGCTGAAGTTCCCGTGGCTGGACGACATGTACGTCAGCGACTGGGTCCGCACGGTGCAGTTCGGCGGCGTGAAGGGCGGCAGCCTCATCGGCCCGGACGTCGACGACGAGGTGCTGGTGGCGTTCGACCGCGGCGCGCTCGACCACCCGTACGTGATCGGCGGCCTCTACAACGGCAAGGACAAGCCGGCCCCCAACGACGTGCCGGTGTACGACGCGACGCGCGGCAAGGTCACCCGGCGCACCCTGGCTGATCGTGACAACAACCGGCTCGACCTGCTCGACCAGAGCGTCGGCCGCAAGCGCGGGGTGCGGCTGACCACCGGTGACAGGAAGCTCACCATCAACCTGGACCGGACCGGTACCGAGATCATCATCGACAGCAAGGGCAAGGTGTCCATCAAGGGCACCGGCGCCGTGTCGATCAGGGCGGGCGGCAACCTGTCGCTGAACGCGGGGGGATCCCTGATGATCCGCAGCGGCGGCCCGCTCAACATCACCTCGGGCACCGCCCTCAACGTCAACGCGGGCGCCGCGCTTTCCCTGAAGGCGGGCGGCGCCGCCTCCCTCAACGCGGGTGGGGTGGTCAACCTGAACACGGCCGGCATCATGACGCTCACCGCCGGCGCCACCATGCAGCTCACCGCGATAGCCAATCTCGGCCTCAAGGGCCTCACGATCAAGTCCAGCGTGCCGGTCATCCCCACAGGAGGCGTCTGATGGCCCAGCAGTTCGTCGGCACCGGATGGGCCTTCCCGCTCCGTATCAGCCCCACCGGCGGTATCGCCATGGTCAGCGGGGAACGCGAGGTCGAGGAGGCCATCCGGCTCGTCCTCGCCACCGCGCCCGGCGAGCGGCCGATGCGGCCCGAATTCGGCTGCGCCATCCACGACATGGTCTTCGCGCCGGTCAACGAGGCCACCGCGGGCCGGATCCAGCACGAGGTGTACGCCAGCCTCGACCGCTGGGAGCCGCGGATCGACGTGGACGACGTCGCGGTGACCGCGGGGGAGCAGCAGGGCGTGCTCTACATCGACGTCCGCTACTCGATCCGGGGCACCAACAACCCGCGCAGCCTGGTCTTCCCGTTCTATGTCATCCCCTCACACGACGGACCCGAGGGGTCCGGTACGTCCGACGCACACATTGGAAACGACCGCTGATGGCCCTCCCCTCCCCGAACCTCGACGACCGCCGCTTCCAGCAGTTCGTGGACGACGCCAAGCGGTACATCCAGCAGCGCGCCCCCGAGTGGACCGACCACAACGTCTCCGATCCGGGCGTGACCCTCGTCGAGACCGTCGCGCACATGGCCGACCAGATCGTGTACCGGCTCAACCGGGTGCCCGAGAAGAACCACCTGGCGTTCCTGGACCTGATCGGGATCACCCTCTTCCCGCCGTCGGCGGCGCGCGCCGACGTCACGTTCTGGCTGTCGGCGCCGCAGCAGCAGCCCGTGATCCTGGCGACGGGCACCGAGGTCGGCACGGCCCGTTCCCAGGAGGAGGAGGCGGTCGTCTTCGCCACGGAGGGCGAACTCACCGTCGTGCCCTGCGAGTTGTCGTACCTGACGGTGCAGCGCGAGGGCGACCAGGCCGTCGACCGCACCTCCGACCTCGCCGAGTCCAAGGACGTGCACTGCTTCGGCGAGTCCCCCCGGCCCGGCGACCGCATGATGTTCGGGCTCAGCGCCGCCGTGCCGCACTGCGCGGTCGTCCTGGAGCTCGACAGCCAGGTCGACGGTGTCGGTGTGGACCCGCGGCAGCCGCCGCTCGCCTGGGAGGCGTGGACACCGGACGGCTGGGCCGCCTGCGAGGTCGACCGGGACACCACCGGTGGTCTCAACCGGCCCGGCGAGGTCGTCCTGCACGTCCCCGGCGGCCACGCGCTCTCCCGTACCGGGCGGCACGAGGCGGGGTGGCTGCGCTGCCGGGTCACCGAGCCGCTCCAGGACCAGCCGTTCTACACCACCTCGCCGACCATCCGGTCCGCGGAGGCGTTCACCATCGGCGGCACCACGCGCGTCGTGCACGCGGAGACGGTGCGCGACGAGGCGCTGGGGGAGGCCACCGGGCTGCCGGCGCTCCGGGTGCAGCTGGCCAACACGCCCGTCATCGGCGATGTGCCCCCGCTGCTCCTCCAGGTCGCGGAGCGCGACGGCTGGGTCGACTGGGAGACCGTCGGCCACTTCGCCGCCTCGGGCCCCGACGACCGGCACATCACGCTCGACGCGACGACCGGTGAGATCGCCTTCGGCCCGTCCGTACGCGAACCGGACGGCACGCTGCGCCAGTACGGGGCGGTGCCGCCCAAGGGCGCGCCGATCCGGGCGAACCGTTACCGCACGGGCGGCGGCAAGTCGGGCAATGTCGCGCGCGGCGCGATCCGGGTGCTGCGCGACTCCGTTCCGTACATCTCCGAGGTGATCAACCGGGAAGCGGCGGTGGGCGGGGTCGACGGCGAGAGCGTCGAGGAGGCGAAGCTCCGGGCGCCGATCGCGCTGAGCGCCCAGGACCGGGCGGTGACGCTGCGGGACTACGAGGAGCTGGCGCGGCGCGCGGCGCCCGAGACGGCCCGGATCACCTGCCTGGAGGCGGAGCCCGACGAGCACGGGGCGCACGCGGTACGGGTGCTGGTGGTCCCGCAGGCGGTCTCCGACCCGGGCGGACGGCTGCGCTTCGAGCAACTGGTCCCGGGCGACGCCCTGCTGGGCCGTATCACCCGCTACCTCGACGAGCGGCGGCTGATCGGCACCCGGCTGGCGGTCGGGCCGCCGTTCTACCAGGGCGTGACGGTCGTCGCGACGGTGCACGCCTTCCGCGGCACGGAGACCGACCGGGTACGGCGCCTGGCGCACGACGCGCTCTACCGCCACCTCGACCCGCTGACCGGGGGCGCGCACGGCACGGGGTGGCCGTTCGGCCGTCCGGTGCAGGCGGGTGAGATCTTCGCGGTGCTGCAACGGGTGCCGGGCGTCGAGCTGGTGGACGAGGTGCTGCTGCACCCGGCGGACCCGCTCAGCGGCAAGCGCGGCGACCCCACGGAGCGGATCGACCTCCAGGCGCCGGCGCTGGTCTTCTCGTTCGACCACCGGGTCCGGGTCATCGGAGACGCCTCGTGAGTACCGGTACGGGGGCGAGCACGCGGGGTTCGGTGGACGGGCTGGCCTCGTCGTTCCCGCTGGGGATGATGCTCCCCGCGGTCTTCGCGGACGACGACCTCGCCCAGCGTTTCGTGGCGGGCCTGGACGAGGTGCTCGCGCCGTTCCACAACGTCCTGGACTGCCTGGACACCTACTTCACCCCGTCGCTCGCCCCGGCGGACTTCACCCGCTGGGTGGGGAGCTGGGTGGGTGCGGAGACCGAGAGTTACGACACCGCGCTCACCTCCAGTGAGGCGGTACCCGACCCGCAGACGATCGCGGCCCTGCGCGCCGCGGTCGCCGCCGCCGTGCGCCTGCACCGCATCCGCGGTACGCGGCTCGGTCTGGCGGAGGCGGTCCGGCTGGTCTTCGGCGTGGAGCCGGAGATCACCGAGAGCGGCGCGGCCACCTGGGACGCCCGCCCCCTGGGCCCGGTCCCGGGCGAGCACAGACCCGCACTGCACGTCACCGTACGGCTCAAGAACCCTTCCCCGGCCGACGCGCACCGGCTGGAGCGCCTGGTCGCGGCAGCCCGCCCCGCCCATATGCCTTACGCGGTCCAGGTGACCGCCGCCGAAAGGACATCCGACAGGTGACCAGCCAGACTTCTTCCTCACCATCCTCGCCCTCGCCATCGCAGGCGTCGGACACCTCCGGGCAGGCCGGCCGCAGGGCGGGCAACTGCGCTGAGTGCGGTACGCGGCCGGACCCGGGGCAGTCGTTCTGCGACGGCTGCGGAGCGGTCCTGAACTGGTCCCCGGAGCCGCCGTCCTCGACGTCGTCTTCGTCTTCGTCTTCGGCGTCCCCGGCTGCTTCGCCTGCGTCGGCTTCGACGCCGGGCGGCACGTCGGACACCGGCGGCACGGGCCCGACCGGCGGTACGGGCGCGGCGGGCGGCACCGGTGGGGCGGCCGCGGCGGCGGACACCCCCGCGCCGCAGCACCACGCGGACCCGGTGACGCCGGAGGACGAGGACACGACCCCCACGCTCCGTAACCGCCAGGCACAGGCCGCCGCCGCCCGGGACGCCGCACCGGCGAACCCCTACGCGCCCGCCGCCTCACCCGCGCCGCCCACCCACGTGGCGACGCCCTCCACCCCTGCCCCCTCCGCCGCCGAGGAGGCGGAACGGGCGCGGGCCCTGCTCGTCCCGGTGGCCGACCCGGAGGGGCGCCCCGCGACCACCCCGGACGTGGCCCCGGTCCTCCCGGGCCGCCCCGCCGCCGCCCGCCCCCGCGTCCAGTCCCCCGGCGCGGAACCGGCCGACGAGACCGGCCCCCCGTGCCCCTGGTGCTCCACCGGCAACCGCCCCGACCGGCACTTCTGCCGCCGCTGCGCGATGGCCCTCACGGACAACACCAACGTCCCGGACGCCCCCCGCCCCTGGTGGCGCCGCATGTGGTGGGGCGCCGGCGAACGCCCGGCCCCGTGGGCGGGCGACCGTCCGCGGCTGCGGCGCGGTATCAGCGGCATCTTCAGCTGGATAGCCCTGGCCCTCGCGCTGGTGCTCGTGGTGTTCGCCGCGTTCAACGTGGACAACGCCTGGAACGCCGCACGCGACCACTTCGCCAAGCGCGCCCAGGTCAACCCCGACAAGATGACGGCGTCCCGCTCCTTCAAGGGCCACGAGCCGAAGCTGGCCTTCGACAAGATCAGCAACTCCTGGTGGGGCCCCGGCATCGATCAGTCCGCCGAGGGCGAGTGGATCCAGGCCGAATTCCTGCAGCCGATCCGCATTCTTGACGTGATCATCACCCCGGGCATCTCCGTCCGGGCGAGCGACCTGGCGGAAGCGGCGGCGCCGCACCGGATGGACGCGGTGATCACCGCCTCCGACGGCAAGAAGACCACCCGCCAGATCACCCTGGACCAGGGCAGCGGCCCCCAGCGCCTCAAGTTCCGCGTGGGCGAGGTGTCCAGCGTCCGCTTCATCATCCGCTCGGCGTACGGCGCGGGCCCCGACAAGCAGGTCTCGATCGCCGAGATCGAGTTCTTCGGCCGCTCAAGGGCGAACCAGGGCTGAGCCAGTACGACGTACCGAAGAGGCACCCCGTACCGGAAACCCAGGACGCTGCTGCCGTCTTCGACGCCATGACCACTTCGCCCCGCCGAGCTCACGCTCGGCGGGGCGAAGTGCTGCGCGGTGGACTGCCGCCGGACGCCGAGGGAAGTGGCGCGCGCCCGAGACCTGTCGGATCAGGTGCCGAGTGCGTGGCCGGTCGTCGCGTCCACATGGTCCGGGATCTCGTCGTGGCGATCGCCCACGGTCGGTGTCCCGGCGGGCTCGATGCCGTCCGAAGGGCGCACCCACGCGGTGCGCGCCTGGTCGGCTTCCGCAGCGGCGCCTTCACCCTGGCCGCGGCCGGAGTCCTCGAAGGGCGCCGGGCCACCGCGCACTGGCAGAGGTCGCCAACTCGGTGGTGAGCCGACGACTGGCCTTCGCGGCGCACCGCCGCCCATCTGCGCACGCTGATGCGCCGCGAGAACGGGGCGGGCATCCAGGCGGGCATCCGCGTCCGGCGCGCGGACGTTGCGGACGGCTGCCGGGTGCGGATGATTGGCCATAGCGGCACAAGTCGCCGTCGATATCACCGAATATTCATTCGGTAAGGCGTGCTGCCGGACCCGAGGTGATCAGGAGGACTTCGGCATGCCCGTGGACACCACGGAGACGGAGGTGTTGATCGTAGGCGGCGGCCCGGTCGGGCTCACCGCCCGAGCGCTTCTGGAGCGCTGGGGTGTGCGGGTACTGCTGGTCGAGAAGCACCGCGAGCTGTCGCCCTTTCCACGGTCCCGGCTGGTCAACGTGCGCTCGATGGAGATCTTCCGCCAGCTCGGGCCGGCCGCCGGGATCACCGCCGCCGCGTTCGCACCGGAGTACGGCCGCGTCCGCTTCCGCGACACCCTGTACGACCGTGACTTCGCCACGGCGGCGATGGCCGGGGTCGACGCGCCGGTCCCCGAGAGCCCCGTGACCGGTGCGCTCACCTCGCAGGACCGGCTGGAACCCATCCTGCTCGCCGCCGCGCACGCACCGGCGCGGTTCGGGTCCGAGCTGATCGGCCTGACCGAGGAGACCGACGGCGTCGTGGCCCTGCTCGCCGACCGTCACCACGGTGACGAGACCCGGGTCCGGGCCCGGTACGTGCTGGCCGCCGACGGCGCGAGCTCCACCGTCCGGCACCTGCTGGGAATCGGCACCACCGGCCCGGGAGCGCTCGGGGATGTCACCACCGTCGTGTTCGACGCCGATCTCCACCCCTGGTGCGCCCGCCAGCCCGCCGGGGTCTACTTCACCGCGCACGGCTCGTTCCTCCCGCTCTACCCGGAAGGAGGCTGGGCCTGGTTCGCCCCCACCCCTGAAGACCCGGCGCGCGCCGACTGGCCCGCCCTCGTCTCGCGCGCCCTCGGCCCGGGCGCCGAGGTACGGGTCGAGGTGCTGCGCGTTCAGCACTGGGTGATGAACGCGTTCGTCGCCGAACGCTTCCGCCAGGGCCGGATCCTGCTGGCCGGCGATGCCGCGCACGCCATCCCCATCATCGGCGGCCTGGGTATGAACGCCGGCATCGCCGATGTACACAACCTGTGCTGGAAGCTGGCGGGTGTTCTTCAAGGGTGGGCCGGTCCAGGCATGTTGGAGACCTACGCGACGGAACGGCTACCGGTCGCCCACCGGACCCTCCGCCAGGCAGTGGCCAACACCCAGCTTCTGCTCCAGGTGCAGAACCGGCGCCGCGAGCAGCTCCACACCGGCGAAGGAGCGCCGGACCGGATCGAACCGCCCTGGTCGGAAGAGTACTTCGCCCAACTCGGCCTCGTGCTCGGCGTCGCCTACCACTCCGACGCCGTCCTCCCCGACAACGGCCCCGCCTCCGAACCGCCAGGCAGTGACACCCCACCCGAGCCGCCCGACAGTGGCACGGACTACCTCCCCACCACAGAGCCGGGCCATCGCATGCCACACCTCTGGCTCACACCCGACAGCTCCACGCTCGACATCCTCGGCGAATGGTTCACCCTCCTCACCCCGGACCCCGCCGACTGGGGGCGACAGGCCACCGCCGCCACACCCTGGCCGCTGCGCATCGAGGCCCTTCCGTACGAGCACATCGACTTCTGCGGCCTCCGCCCGCACGGAGCACTGCTCATCCGACCCGACGGCCACATCGGCGCCCGCTGGCGCGACCGCCCACCGAGCGACACCACCCTCCGCCACGCCCTCACCACCCTCACCCGCTCGACGCGCACCTGAGAGGAGGTACGGTCCCGCCCAGCCGCTCCACCGCCGTGCGCCACGCGTCGGTCACCGCTTGGCGTGCCTGCTCGGCGGCGGTGACCGGGTCCCCGGCCAGCGTCACCGGGCGCCCGACGTGCACATGGAGCGCGGGGCGCCGTACGGGCGCGGTCAGCAGCACCGCCGGCGCGTGAACCTCAACCCCCTCCTCCAGGCACTCGACCTCCAGGAAGACGCCGCCCGGACCCTGGCCGACGAACTCCGCACCCGGATCGATGCCCTGCAGAACCAGCTCCGCGATGGCGAGCTGCGTCTGGAGCACCTTGCCATCACCCGCACGACCATCACCGGCCTCGCCGACGGCATTCCGGACCAGGCAGCCGACCTGGCAGGAAGCCTGGAGCTGCCCGAGCACCCGGACTACCCGCGCATCCTCGCGGTCTTCAACGACACCAGCGGCCCACTGCGGGCCCGAGACATCTGCCAGGCCCTTGACTTCGAGCTCCTGCTGAAACACGTCGAACGCACCCGCAACAAGATGAAACGCCTGGTCACACTAGGAATCCTCAGCGAAGCCGAGCCCGGCACCTTCAGCAAGAAGCAGTAGCCAAGCCCGGAACAGACATCACCTCACGAACCGCCCACTCAGTCGCTGTGCAGGCGGCGATGGGGATCTGCTGCCTCATGGAAGAGCTCGGTGGCTGCCACGATCGGCAGGCGAGCAGGAGTGACCACGCTCGTCGCTCGAGCGGTCACGGAGTTGGGCTTGTGCTAGGCACTGCGTAGCCGCCACGCAGCACCGCCCGCGTCTATTGTCGGCTCACTTGATGTTTCGGCGCCAGCAGCACGGCGCTCAGGAGTGCAGAGGCAACAGGACGCGGAAATTCGCTCCGGCGCCTGGGGCCGTCTCGATCTCGACACGGCCTCCATGGGCGCGTACGAGGGAGTCGGCGATGGCCAGCCCCAGGCCGGCACCGCCGCCGATGCGGGCGCGGGCACGGGCTTTGTCCGCCCGGTAGAACCGGTCGAAGGCCCGTCTTGCCTGAAGCGCGGTCATGCCGGGGCCCGCGTCGTGGAATTCCAGGACGGCCAGTCCGCCTCGCGTGCCGACGCCGATACGCACCGGGGTGCCCGCGGGGGTGTGGGCGATGGCGTTGCCGACCAGGTTGGAGGTGACCTGGTGAAGCCGGGCCTCATCGCCGAGGACGGGGGCTGCGGCGGGTGGTCCGCCGCCGGGGCCGGTGAGGGCGACGGGGCGTTGCGGGTCGAGGGCGCGCAGGTCGTGCAACGCGTCGGCGGCCAGGGTGCGCAGGTCCATGGGGGTGAGCTGCAGCGTCTGTGCGGCGGCGGCCGCGTCCTCGTCGAGTCGGGCCAGGAGTAGGAGTTCTTCCACCAGGCCGACCAGTCGGCCGGCTTCGCGTTCGATGCGGTTCATCGAGGTGTCGACGTCCGAGCGATCGGGCATGCCGCCCATCCGGTAGAGCTCGGTGAAGCCTTTGATGCCGGCCAGGGGGGTGCGCAGTTCGTGGCTGACGTCGGCGATGAAGCGGCGCATGCGCTGCTCGGTCTCGGCGCGGGCTGCGTTGCCCGCCTCGATCCGGTCGAGCATGCCGTTGAGCGAGGTGGACAGCCGGCCGAGTTCGGTGCGCGGGGCTGCGAGCTGCGGGACGCGGCGGGAGAGGTCTCCGGAGGCGATGGCGGCGGCGGTGGTCTCGATGCGGCGCAGCGGCCGCAGTCCGCCGCGCACCGCGAACCATCCGGCAAGTCCCAGGAGTCCCAGGACCGCGGCGTCGATCAGCAGGACCTTCTTGGTGAGCTGGCTCATGGCGTCATCGACGTCGCTGCGTGAGCCCGCCACCACCACGCTGCCTACTGAAGCGTCGCTCTCGCCGGACGCGCTCGGTACGGCGACGGCTCGCCAGGTCTCGCCGCCGCTCGCCGCTTCTGCGGAGAAGGGCTTGCCGTCACGCTTGGCGACCGCCGCGGCATCCAGACGGGGCAGCTGCGGGGCCGGGCCGGTGGCCTGCCGGATAACCTGGGTGACCTGACCGTCGGGGCCGAGGGCGGTGACGTACACGTCCGGGAGCCACAACTGCTCCACGCTCTCACGTACCTGAGGGGCGTCCTTGCTGACCACGTCCGGCAGATCGGGCAGGCGGGCGGTCACGGCGGCGACCCCTTTGACGCGTTCGTCGAGCTGCCGCACGAGTTGACGCTGAAGCTGATCGATGACCAGGCCGGTGCTGGCGAGCAGCGCCGCGACCAGCAACGCGAGAGTGATCGCCAGCAGTCGGTGGCGCAGCGACAGGCCCCGGCTGGGGCGGGCGTCGGCGCCGTTCACTGCGGCGGCCTGCGCAGCACGTATCCGGTGCCGCGCACCGTGTGGATCAACTTGGGTTCACCGGCGTCCAGTTTGCGGCGCAGGTAGCTGATGTAGGAGGCGACGATGCTGTCGTCGCCTCCGAAGTCGTAATGCCACACCAAGTCCAACAACTGTTCCTTGGACAAGACCTGGCCGACGTGTTCCATCAGCGCGCGCAGCAAGTTGAACTCCGTGGGGGACAGGGAGACGATCGCGCCTGCGCGGGTCACCTGGTGACTGTCGGGGTCCAGCACGAGATCGCCCACACTCAACCGGCCGTCCGGGGCCTGGCCGCTGCTACGGCGCAGAATGGCCCGGATCCGCAGGATCAGCTCTTCCAGGTTGAACGGTTTGGTGACGTAGTCGTCGCCGCCTGCGCTCAGCCCGCTGATCCGGTCCTTGGCCGCGTCCAGCGCGGTGAGGAACAGCACCGGTGGCGGGCCGCCCAGCGCGGGCGGCCCGTCCTGGCGCAGACGCCGTACGACCTCGAACCCGTCGAAGTCCGGCAGCATGACATCGAGGACGATCAGATCGGGGCGCGCACGCTGCACCGCGGCCAGCGCCTGCGCTCCGGTGGTCACCGACGTCACGGTGAAGCCGGCCAACTGCAGGCTGGCAGACAGCAGTTCCCGCAGAGTGGCATCGTCCTCCACCACCAACAACTGCTCTGTCATGGCCGCCCCATTCATGATTGCCCCGTCCGATCTTCCTACGCGTCGCGCTTGCGGAAGGTGAGAGACGCGGCGGCCAGCAGAACGGCCACGCTCCCGGCCATCACCGCGAGCCCGGGCCACGGCGTGAGCAGCGACGGATCCTGATAGCTCGTCATGATCTGCCCGCCGGCGGATGGCGGCCAGAACTTCGCGGTCCACTCCGACAGCGGCCCCGGCAGGGCCGGACCGAACGCGGGCACGATCAGCATGGCGGCGAACAGGGTGGTCACCGTGGCGGTAGTGCTGCGGATCAGCGTGCCCACAGCCAGGCCCATGAGTCCGGCGAGAGCCAGGAACAGCCCACCGCCCAGAATGGCGCGCGCGGATTGCGGGTCGGACAGCGTCAGGTGCGGTGCGCCAGCGCCCTTGAGTGCCGCCTGGCCCACGAGGAATCCGCTGAACGTGGTCGCCCATCCGGTGATCAGGGCTGTCGCGGCGAGCACGGCCGCCTTGGCTGCCAGGACCCGGCTGCGGTGCGGGGCGGCGCTGAGCGTGCTGACGATGGTGCGGCTGCCGTACTCGGCGGTGATCACCATGCCGCCCAGCAGCGCAATGGTGACCTGCGCCAGCATGTACCCCTTCAAGCTGGTGGCCAGCGGGTCGAACGTGAGCTGGTCCGCAGCCGTCATGTCAGCGAACTCATCGCCCGCGGAGGAGCCGTTGAGTGCGGCGAGGGCGCCGCCCAGCAGTAGTGTTCCGAGGATGACGTAGAGCGTCGAGCGCATCGTCCAGATCTTGATCCCCTCGGCGTGCAGGACGTGCCGAAACCGCGCTCTGCCGCCCGGCTTCCCGTGTGTGGAGCGGAGCTGCGGCGTCTCGACCGACGCGAAGCGGGTGCGGACGGGAGTGAGGGTCCTGCTCATCAGGCGGCGTCCTTGTCGGAGGAGTACTCGATGCTGTCGTGGGTCAGTTCCATGAAGACCTCCTCAAGCGAGGTCCGGCGCAGTGTCAGCTCGTGGAGCTCGATGCCTCCGGCCGCGGCCAGTGCGCCGATCCGGGCAGGGCCAATGCCGGTGACGACCAGCCGGTCCTCGCTTTCGAGCCGGGCAGCGGCGCCGGACCGGGCCAGGCGCTGTGCGAGGTCGGCGGCCTGCGGTGAGCGCACTACGACTTCCTGGTGGGAGTGCTCAGCGATGAACGCGGACATGCTGGTGTTGGCGATCAGCCGGCCCCGGCCGATCACGACGAGGTGATCGACGGTGAGTTCGATCTCGCTCATCAGATGGCTGGACATCATCACGGCCCGGCCTTCGGCGGCCATCCGGCGCATCAGCTTGCGGATCCAGACGATCCCCTCGGGGTCGAGCCCGTTGAGCGGCTCGTCCAGCACCAGCACCGGCGGGTCACCCAACAGGGCTGCGGCGATGCCGAGCCGTTGCTTCATGCCAAGCGAGTAGGTGCCGGCTGCCCGTCGCGCCACGCCCGACAGCCCAACTTCGTCCAGGACCGCCTCGACACGATCGCGGCCCAGCCCGTTGCTGGCGGCCAGCGCCAAAAGGTGGTGGTAAGCACTGCGGCTGGGCAGCACGGCTCCGGCTTCCAGCAGCGCCCCGACCGCCTTCAGCGGCGCGGGCTGTACCGCCACTGCCAGGCCGTTGACGGCGGCGGTGCCGGAGGTGGGTGCGTCCAACCCGAGGATCATCCGCATCGTCGTCGACTTCCCGGCCCCGTTCGGGCCCAGAAAGCCGGTGACCTCTCCAGAGCGAATGGTGAAGCTCAGGTCGTCGACGGCCAGCACGTCGCCGTAACGCTTGGTGAGCCCGTTCACCTCGATCATCAGATCCTCCAGCAAGGGTTGCGATAAGACAGCCACCGTGGTCGGGGCGTCCGAGATCCACCTTGGCCAACGCTTCTGGGACAAGCTGTGCACCTTGTGAGCCGTATGTGAGCCCCGCACCCCCGTGAACTGGCAAAGGCGCAGCCCAGCGGTCGGAGCGCGGAAGTGGGTGTGGCACACGGCCAGCGGACTCACACAGAACTCCCATAAACCAGTTCCGCCCCCCGCCAGCCGCCCGCCACATCTGCCCGGCATGCGGGCGCACGGACCACGGGGGCGGCGACGTGCGTCGCCGAGTCGGGCACACCACAGGCGGTCACCGACCTGGCCGAGCAGACTCGCCTGAGCAAGTCGACAGCCTCGCGCATCGCCGCCGAACTCGCGTCGTGCGGGGTGCTCATCCGGAGCGGCCGCACCGGCACGTACACCCTCGGCGCCAGGGCGCTGGTCCTCGCCGGTTCCGCGGCACCGTACCTGGTCGAGGTCCAAGTCGCGCTCGGTCAGCTCAGACCAAAACGGGTGAGACCGTCTGCCTGGTCGCCGAGACCGTCTCGGCGGTCGGGGACCCGTCCCACCGCGTCGGGTCGACGCCCGATCATCTTCGCGCCGCGAAAGGCGGCCAGGGCGGGGCGGCAGATCTAAGGATCCGCCGCCCCGCCCTGATCGACAGATGTCTCACCGGCGCTCACCTGGAACTGACTCGCCAGCCGACAACACCCCGATGAGACCGGTAGACAAGCGTCGGGGGCCCGCCCGGGGGGCGGCCGCCACCCACAAGCGCCCCCCACAGTGTGACCACACCAGGGAGGGGGGGGGCGCGGGCCCCAC